>JAFGEJ010000137.1 GCA_016931655.1 Phycisphaerae bacterium | reverse complement strand
TGATCGCTTTGAGCCTTGTGGGCACGTAAAAAACGCGACACCCCTCAGGGGCAGGCTCCGAAACTGAGGAACTGAGAAGATTTTTTTGTTTTTTCCATCATCTATATCTTCTCTGTCTCTCAGGAACTCAGTGTCGGATTTTCTGTTTTTTGTTTACGCCAGAAAATCCGATCGCTCACTCCAGAACGACGGAAACGGAACCGTCATTTACATCCATAACGCCTTGCGCGTACAATGGTGCGGATGGAGTTGAGCATTACATTGGAGCAGCCGGATTTGGCCCGCGCGCTGTTCGGGCCGGCGGATCAGCACCTGCGTATGATCCGTGAGGCGATGGGTGTGCAGATTTTCACGCGCGGCGAGCAGATCAAGCTTACCGGCGCCGCCCGGAACGTTTCCCGCGCCGCAGCCGTCCTCAATGAATTGCAACGCCGCCTGCGCCGGGACCAGGACGTCACGCCGGAGGTGGTCGCCGACGCGATCGGCGCCGCCGCGGCACAGGCCGGCGAGGACGACGCCGGCGGGGCGATGGACGTATACGTCGGCGGGCAACTGGTCAAGCCCAAAACGCCGGGACAGGAGCATTACGTTCAGGCCATGCGAAAACACGACCTGATCTTCTGCACCGGACCGGCCGGCACGGGCAAAACGTACCTCGCCGTGGCGATGGCTGTGAACATGCTCAAGCATCACCAGGCCAAGCGACTGATCCTCGCCCGCCCGGCCGTCGAAGCGGGCGAGAAGCTTGGGTTTCTGCCCGGCGATATGCAGGCCAAGGTCAATCCGTACCTGCGGCCGCTCTTCGACGCCCTGCACGACATGATGGACTACGACCAGATCCGCCGATTCATGGTCAATGACCTGATCGAAGTCATCCCGTTGGCATTCATGCGAGGCCGAACGCTCAACGAGAGTGTGATCATCCTCGATGAAGCGCAGAACACGACGGCCGGGCAGATGCTGATGTTCCTGACGCGAATGGGGCACGGCTCGAAGATGATCGTCACCGGCGACGACAGCCAGGTGGACCTGGAGGACGGAACGCCCAGCGGATTGCTGGACGCGATCCGCCGGCTGCGCGGCATAAAAGGATTGGCCATGGTCCGCCTGAAAAAGGCGGATATCGTGCGCCATCGACTTGTACAAAATATCGTCGAGGCCTATTCCGATGGAGAAAAAAAGGAGTAGGGGCATTCTTCGATATACGATGACCGAGACACGAATTCCGATAACTTTGTCATGGCCTGGTTCAAAAAAAAGTTGCGACAACGAAGGCTGGAGACGCGTCGCGCCGCGCCGGAAGCGGAACCGTTTCTCGCGCGGTGGATTCGCCGTCCGGGCGTGATCGGTTCCCTGGTGCTGGGGCTGGTGTTTTTCCTCGTCGCCGCGGCGCTGGACGTCTGGCCCGTCGATCCCCCGCGGTATCGTCAGGGCCAGTATATGCCCTCGAACATCACGGCCCGCGTGGATTTTCGCGTGCTCTCGCCGGAACTGTTCGAGGAGGCCAAGCGTCTGGCCGACAGCTCCACCCCGGAGACGTTCCGCCTGAACACCGCCCTGTTGGACGAAATTATCGCCTCGCTGGAAAAGATTCCCTCTCGTCTGGAGGCAAGCCAGACCCTGGAGAAGGTGGACGGCGAACTGCGAGCGGAAATGGGATTGTATCCCCCGCCGGCGGCGCCCGGGGAAACCGAAGCGAAAACCGACAGCCCTCCACCGGCGCCGCCGAGCAAGGAAGACCAGGCCGTCTTCGCCGAATGGGTAACGCTGGGCAAACCCGTCCATCGTCCGAAATTCGAGGCGATGTGCAAGGGGCTTCGCGAGGACCTGACCCGTTGCTACATCGTTCGTCCGGACCGCGCTTCGCAGCAGCAGCGTCGCAGCGCCGATCGCGTTCTTTTGACGGACGACCAGGTCATCGTCGAACAGAAAGTGGTGGACCTCGTCGCGGAAAATGAAACAAAGAAAGTCCGTCGACTTCTGCTGGCCGGCGTGGAGCGATTCCCCCCCCTGATTCGCAACAACGTGGAAACGCTCCTGTTGGCAAAGATCCGCGACAAGGGCCTTTATTTATATGACGCGGAAACGTCGAAAACCGGCCGAGCGCAGGCCGTCCAGGCCGTCGTCCAGACCCCGCCGGATTCCTGCTACCGTCATTACACCGAAGACCAGGTCCTGGCGCGAAACACGGAAACCCTCGCGGACGCGGATATGGAGCCCGGCATGGATTTATCCCGCCGCGGACTCAGCGAGGAGGAACTCAAGCTCCTCCAGGCCGAACACGCGGAATATCTTCGACACGAACGGCTGGTGAATCCTTCGCAGCGCTGGCTGCGATTGGCCGGGCGCATTGCGGTCGTTCTGCTGCTTACGATGGTGCTTTGCGTGTATGTGCAGCAGTACCAGGGGTTCCTGGTCGAGCAGAACTGGCGGGGCGTAAAGCTGGCGCTGCTGCTTCTGGCGATGCTGGTGCTGAGCAAGGCCGCCGCCCTGGTGCCCTGGGCCAATCCCCACGCGGCGCTGCTGCCGGTGTGCATCGGGGGAATCGTACTGACCATCGCCTACGATCAGCGGTTTGCCCTGGCCGTCGGGGCGATTCTGTCGGCCTTCGTGGTCTTCCAGATTCGCGGCGGCGTTCACATGGTGATCGTGCTGATCGGCGCGCAGATGCTCTGCATCTTTCAGCTTCGTGAAATTCGCACGCGCAGCAAACTGGTCGTCACCTCGGCGATCGCGGCGGCGGTGATCTTTGTGGTCGTCTGGGCGCTGTCGATCCAGACCGGCGCCCCGTGGCGTTTCGGCCTGCGCGACGGCGCCTGGGCGGCGGCGATGGTCCTGCTGGCGGGGCTGATCGTCCAGTCGTTCCTGCCGGCCATCGAACGATTCTTCAACGTCGCCACCGGCAGCACGCTACTGGAATGGTGCGACGCCTCCAAGCCGCTGCTGAAGCGCCTGGCGACGGAATCGCCCGGAACCTACAACCACTCGCTGCAACTCGGCGCGATGTGCGAAGCCGCCGCGGAGACCATCGGCGCCCGCGGACTGCTGGCGCGCGTCGGGGCCTACTACCACGATATCGGAAAGATCAACAAACCCGACTATTTCGCGGAAAACCAAGCCGCGGGTGAAAACAAGCACGACAAGCTCTCCCCCGCGATGAGCCTGCTGATTATTATCAACCACGTCAAGGACGGAATGGAAATGGCCCGGCGCTACGGCCTGCCGGCGCTGCTGCGCGGATTCATCGTCACGCATCACGGAACCATGCTGGTGCGATATTTCTATCACACCGCCGCCAAACAGAGCGAAAACGCCAAAGGGCCCGCCCCCGACGAAAGTCAGTATCGCTACCCCGGCCCCAAGCCGCACCTGAAGGAAGAGGCCATCCTCATGCTCGCCGACGGGGCCGAGTCGTCCGTCCGCGCCCTGTCGGAACCCACGCCCACCAGCATCCGCACACAGGTGCATCGGATCGTCACCGAACGCCTCGACGACGGGCAGTTCGACGAATGCGATCTGACGCTCCGGGAAGTTCACCAGATTGAAGAATCGCTCATCAAGAGCCTTTGCGGCATCTATCACGCCCGCATCGCCTACCCCAAGGACGAGCGCGAGGGCAAAAACGGAAAAAAGACCGAGGACGAGGCAAAACCCGAAACCGACAACGCGCCCGCCGAATCCTCCGAGCCCGAAACGTCTTGAGGCGCCCAATCGCGCTGTTAAGAAATTATCCACGGATTACTCGGATGGAAGAAGGATTACACGAATTTTTTTATTATGAATAATCCGTGTAATTCTTAAAAATCCGTGTAATCCGTGGATAATTCCCTGATAACGATTTGGAGGCGATACGAGTTTCCTGAAACGCCGGTTATTTCTTTCCCTTCGCGCGCTGGTCCCGGAAGAACTCGCTCAGCAGCCGGCTGCAATCTCCCGCCAATACGCCCGATACGACGTTCACACGATGATTGAGGCGTTCGTCCGTGCAGAGGGAATAGAGGGTCTCCACGGCGCCGGCCTTCGGATCAACGGCCCCGTATACCAGCGTATCGAGGCGGGCCAGTACAATCGCCCCGGCGCACATGCAGCAGGGTTCCAGCGTGACGGCCAGTGTGCAGCCGGCCAGTCGCCAGTCGCCCAGCGCCTCAGCCGCGGCGCGAATGGCGAGCATTTCGGCGTGGGCCGTCGGATCGCGGTCCACGTGCCGGCGGTTGTGCGCCGCGGCCAGGATGCGCCCCTCCGCGTCGGCGACGACGGCCCCGATGGGCACGTCCTCCATCGCCGCCGCCCGCCGGGCCTGTTCCAGCGCCGCAGCCATGAGTTGTCCGTATCGTGCTTCGCTCACGCGATTCACCCTCACCGCGGTATTCGGCGTCTTGCCGTTCGATTCGGGAAACGCTCTTTCAGATCAGTTTTCGCAGGACGGCCTGCACGGCGGGTTGGTCGTCTTCATTGCTCAGGGAGTAGCGGAAGCAGGCCTTCGGCGAGAGGGTTACCGTCGCCTGGCCGTTGGGTGTTCGAAAACGGCAACTGGCCGCCGTCACGGAATCCACGTATTCCCGCAGGAAGTCCATGCCGTGCTCGGAATCCAGGAATTTCGGCGCGTAAGGCCCAGCCATGTACGAATCGTGTGCGTACTGCGAGACGCGAATGCTTTTGAGCTGGAAATGCTCCGCCTGGCTGCGGAGCTTGTCGACGGCGGCTGGGATGTCCAGATCGATCGGCGAGACCACGGTGGGCAAGGCCAGGCCGCTTGCGAAAAACGCACCGATCTGCTCGATGGCCGTCGCGGGACCTTCGTACACCTCCAGCAGGCCTTTTTTTGGAAACACGCCGATGGGATAGACGGCTACCTTTTCCACGGCGTCGGTCAGCACCTCGCCGCTTTTGGCGTCCAGGCGCTGGATGGCCTGCTGGGTCTTGCGCAGAACGGTGGCGAAGACAGCCGACTCCCCGGCGGTGCAGTTCAGCACGCCGAATTCCTCCGCTTCCGGCAGGGCGTATTCCTCCAGCGCTTCGGCGAGGTCCTTGATCGCGGGGCAATTGGTAATCGTGGCAAGATTCAGCTTAAACGAGGCCATTTCTTCTCCTTCCCTCCTCGCCGCGTATCATACGGTTCTGTTCTTCGTTATCAATGCCTTTTCGCGCGGCATTGGAGGATGAGGTTGAACCCCAGGCGGTTCATGGGCCGGCGGCGGCAGACGGTGAAAGGCAGGGCGAATCGGCCCAGCAGCGGCAGGCGGGCTTCGTACCAGTAGCCCGTGACGGCTTCCACGATAAATCCCTCGCGTTGCAGCAGGGCGAGAATTTCGCGCGAAGAATAAATATGCACGTGCGAGGGATCCCACGCGCCCCATCGTCGCACGCCGCGAAGTTTTTCATTCAGATAATAGCCGATCAGGCCTTCGGGCGAATGGCGATTCGGCGTGGAGAGCAGCAGCCGGCCTCTCGGCGATAAGACGCGGCGCAATTCTCGCAGCAGCGCCCGGCCACGCAACGGGGGGATGTGTTCGATCAGTTCCAGTGCCAGTGCAAAATCGTATCGGCCGGCGGGACGTTCAGCGAGAGTATCCACCACGTCGCCCTGGTAGGCGTTCTCGACGACGTCGCGGACGTGCTGAAGATTTTCCGCCTCGGCATCGATGGCGTCGACGCGCCAGCCTCGATCCTTGAGTATTCGGCTAAAGACTCCCGGCCCGGACCCGGCGTCCAGGGCCGGCCGGCCTTGCCCGGCGGGAATCTGCTCCGCGATCAGCCGACACCGCTGCTGTTCATAGGGATGCGAAACATACTTGGCCGGATCGACCACCTCGCCGACGGATCGGGTTGGTTCATCGGAAAACATGTCACTTGGGGATTGAATTTCCTTCGATTCACGTCCAAATTAAGGGAAATGGACGTTTTCTTTGATAGTAGCCCCGGGCGCAAGCCCGGGGTATATGGACGTTCCATTTTTTAACGAGCCCCGTAGGGGCGATTGAATCGTGCGATACTTTTCATTCGCCCCTTCTATAAGCAAAGGGGCAATGTCAAGGAATTCTCGCCTTTTCTATTTGGTTCGTTTTGCCACGTTGCAGTTCATCCTTC
>JAFGEJ010000136.1 GCA_016931655.1 Phycisphaerae bacterium | reverse complement strand
GCCGTCAGGGCCGTGCCGGGCAGCGGAATCGGCTGAAGCACCTGGACGGTGTCGATTTTCGCCTTGCGGATGAAGCGGCGGAAATGCTTCACGCGCTCTTCGGCCGACATGTGGAAGGGTTTACCCTCCTGAGCGGGATACCCGAAGATGAACATCCCGTGGATGCGAAATCCGGCCTTGCGATACCGTTTCACCATCTCAAGCATGTCCTGCGGCTTGAGATGCTTGTTCATGGCTGCCAGTTCCTCGGCGATGGGCGATTCGAATCCGATCGCCAGCACGTTCACGCCGGCGGCTCGCATGGCGGTCAGCAATTCCTCGTCGCGGGCCTTGTCCAGGCGAATCTGCACGGTGATGCTGAAGCGCGTGCCGACGCGCTGCTGGTAGTCGCGCAGCCGGCGGCACAATTCGAGCGTCTCGGCGCGGTTCTGCCCGAACAGGTCGTCCACGATGAAGAAAATCCGCCGCCCCCACCGCTCGAAGATCGACGTGAACTGCTCCATCATGCGTTCGGGCGAGGCGAAGCGGGGCTTGCCCTTCACGGAGCAGAATTCGCAGTCCATTCCGCAGCCGCGCGTGCCGGAGACGGGGAAAAAGATCATTTTCGCGTACCGCAGTGTGGAAAAATCGGGGATGGGCAGATCGTCGAAATCGCGGATCGGCTCGCGCGGCGGCGTGAGCACCAGTTCGTCGTCCCTCAGGAAGGCGACGCCTCGAATATTCGACAAATCGCCCCCCTGCTCAAAGCAGGCCAGCAGTTCGGTGATCGTCTTTTCGCCCTCGCCGAGCACCACCACGTCCACGCCGTTGCGCAGGGCGTGTTCGACGTTGTCCTCGACAAAATGCTGCCCGCCGGCAATGGTGCGCACGCCCATCGCCTTATACTGTTGGGCGATCTGAAGCAGCCGGGGAATGGTGCTGGTCAATCCGCCGTACAGGCCGACGACCTTCGCGGGTCGAAGGCGCTGGAGTTCGGCGTGGTCGGCCTTGCCCGTTTCGTCGCGCGGGCCGAAGCGGTAGTTGTTTTCGTCGATGACTTCCGCGTCCCAGCCGGGGATGTCGTGAACCGCCGTGGCGATGCACACCGGGCCAAGCGGGGTCGTTTCCTTCGCCAGGCGCGAATAGATATTGAACGCCGGATAGGCCGGCGAAATCATCCGCAATCGAGCACGCCCCGTCGTCCCCATTGTCGTTTCCATGCCCATATTCACACTCCGCCGCCTTTCCGGTGGATCCTGGGGCAGCGGGTTTCCTCTGCCGATGCGGAACCGTCGCGTGACGTTCCTTTTTCATATTATATCCATTGCGGCGAACAAAACCGAGAACACAATCCACCCTTTTCCGAAAAATTCACTGGCGTGCGGATGGCCGGAATGTTCTTTTATTCCACCAGGAGAAACGTCCAATGGACCCATACATCCAAGAGGCGATTCAGGAGGCCCGCAAGGGACTTCAGGAAGGCGGCGTGCCCATCGGGGCGGTGCTGGTGATCGACGGCAAGATCGTCGGCCGGGGGCACAACCGAAGGGTGCAGAAAGGCAGCGCGATCCTGCACGCGGAAATGGATTGCCTGGAAAACGCGGGCCGGCTGAAACCCGCGGCCTATCGAACCGCCACGCTCTACTCGACGCTCTCCCCGTGCGATATGTGCGGCGGCGCGGTGCTGCTGTATAAAATCCCCAGGGTGGTCGTGGGCGAAAATCGGACGTTCCAGGGGCCGGAAGACTATCTGCGATCCCGCGGCGTGGAACTGGAAATCCTGAACGCGCCGGAATGTATTCAACTCATGGAATCCTTCATCCGGAAACATCCCGGCCTTTGGAACGAGGATATCGGCGAAACGGAATGACCCAGCCGCGTCCCATCCCGCCGTCCGCGATTCCCCCCCCGCCCGGCCGATCGCCGGAGCGGAAATTTTTGCGCCTGCGCGACGGCTACGAAACCAGCGTGTACGTTCATCGTCCGCCAGCCGGGGCGCCGGAGGGTAAGCTGCCCGTGCTGTACGCCCACGGCATTCAAAGTCACCCGGGTTGGTTTTACGGTTCGGCGATGGCGCTGGCAAGCGCGGGACATACCGTGTACCAGCTTACCCGCCGCGGCAGCGGGGATAACCCCGCCGCGCGAGGCGACTGCCCTCATCGGGCGCAACTCCTCGACGACGTGCGAATGAACATGGAATTTCTTCTCGCCGAGGAAAAAACGGAACTCGTCCATTTGCTGGGCGTCAGTTGGGGCGGAAAACTGCTAGCCGCCCTTCTCGCCCGCGACGAGACCCCGCAAAGGCACGTCAAATCGCTGACGTTGATCGCACCGGGCATTGTCCCGCGGGCCGACGTGCAGTTCCGCGTGAAAATCCGCATCGCCGGCAGCCTCCTGGTACACCCCGACGCACTGTATGACATTCCTCTCGGCGACGTTTCTCTATTCACCGACAACGAACCGATGCGGCGATACCTGGCCGACGACGCCTTCGGCCTGCACCAGGCCACCGCCCGGTTTCTCTTCGAGAGCCGGCGGATGGACCAGGACGTGCACCGCGCCAAGGCCGGTTCGATCCCCTGCCCGACGACGCTGATTCTGTCCAAACGGGACAGGATCATCGACAACGCCAAAACCCGCGCCGTGGTGGAAAAATTGGCGGGGGAAAAATTGAACGTCGTTGAACTCGACGGATCGCATACGCTGGAGTTCGAGCCTGACCCAGCCGAATTTTTCCGCCATGTCGTCGAAGCCGTCGAGAGAGGGGAATGAAGTTAATGACGAATTCACGAAGGATAAATGACGAATGAATTTCGAATAACCGAATGACGAAGAAGAATATACTGCTTCCCGCTGCCCGCTGCCTGCTTCCCGCTCCCCGCTGTCTTTTGTTATTCGTCATTTTCGATAGGACGTTCCTTTCCAGGTGAGTTTCGCGCCGGGGAGGTGCTTGGCCATCGCCGCCAGGAGGATGCCGACCATGATCGCCCCGCCGAGGGGATACGTCCAGAAATACCGCGGATCGGCGTAGATCAACTTGTAGTAGCGGTAAATCACGCTCAATTGCAGCAAGGCCGCCGCGACGCCCGTCAACCCCGCCGCCCGCCACCAGGCCGTCGGCGAAACCCCAGCCGCAGCCAGGGTCAATCCCACCACCGCCGCGGCATACGGCAGCAGGCCCATCAGCAGAATCAGCAGCAGCGGAAGGAAAAGCTTGCCCACCGTCGGGAACGACCCGAAAAAAATGCGCCGCCAGCCGCGGAGAATCTGCCCCAGCGTGGTGTACATGCGCACGTCGTACAATCCGACGCTGCGCACGACCGCCAGCCCAAGCCCGGCCCGCTTGACGCGCTGCGCGAGGGTCATGTCCTCCTGAAGCGCGCCGCGAATGGCTTCATGCCCGCCGACGGCGTCGTAGGCGTCGCGCCGCATGAGGATAAACGCGCCGTTGGCGTAGGCGTGCGGTTTGGCGGGGTCGTTCACCTTGCCCGGCTCGAACCACACCATCATCACGCCGCTGCACGCCGGCTGAATCGCGTTCTCCCAGAATCCCCTCATCGCCAGGTTCGGCAGGATGCTCAGCAGTCCGACGCCGCGCGAGTTCATCTCCCGCACCGCCACCATAAGCGTGCGGGGCGAGGTCAGCCGGCAGTCGGCGTCGGTAAAAAAAAGGCACTCGCCCGTCGCGACTTGACTCGCCAGGTGCAGAGCGTGGTTTTTGCCCTTCCAGCCGTCGGGCAGATCGCGGACGTGAATCACGCGAAGGCGGGCATCCTCCGCCGCGATGCGATCGAGGATTTCGCCCGTGCGATCGGCGCCGCGGTCGTTGCAGGCGATGACCTCGAAATCGGGATATTCCTGCGAAAGCAGGCTGCGAACGCAGGATTCGATGTTGTCCTGCTCGTCCTTGGCGGCCACGATCAGGCTGAGTTTCGGCGCCGTGCTCTCCGGGCCGGGGTGATCCGGGGAGAGCAGCACACCGCCGCGTTTCTCCCGCGCGATGCGAACGTGCCGCGTCATCCAGATGCACGCGACCAGCCCGCAAAGCAAAGCCAGGATGACGGGCGGAACGATCATGCGCCGTGGGTTTCTCCGTAGGCCTTCTCCGCGGCGGCCTGCACGTTCCGCACGGACGTTCCGTGGCTCTCGGCGGCCGAGAGACAGTCGGCGAATTCCGGCTTGGCCGTCACGACGCGCCCGTCTCGCTTGCCCACTTTCACGCGGATCGGACCGAAGGGCGTCTCCACGGAAACCGTTTCGCGGAGCAGTTTCGTCCGTCCGCAGGCGCGGCGGCGCACGCCGAAGGTGGTCGTCTCGTCGAAGAAAATTTTCTCCACGCCCCGCACGTCGCCAGGTCGGCACAAGGCCGAAAGCACCCAGGCGGGCCGGGATTTTTTCGTGATCGCGGGCGTCGCCCATGCGTCCAGGCAGCCGGCGGCCAGGAGCTTTTCGACGGCCGCGCCGAGAAGCTCGCCCGTGCAGTCGTCGAGGTTGGCTGACAGCTCAACGACGGAGTCCATCGCGCCGTTTTCACCCGCCCGGCCGAGGAACACGCGCAACAAATTGGGCACGCGTCCGAACTCCCGGCTGCCCGCGCCGTATCCGACCGCCGAGATCTCCATCGCCGGCGGCGGCCCGAACGACTCGCTCAGCGTGGTCAGAATCGCCGCGGCCGTCGGCGTGGTCAGCTCGCCGTCGTCCGTGCCGGGCGTCGTGGTCGCCCCGGCCAACAGGCGGGCCGTCGCGGGCGCCGGAACGGGCATCACGCCGTGTTCGCACTCCACCGTACCGGAACCCAGGGGAATCGCCGAGCAGTAGACTTCCTCCACGCCGAGCATGTCCATCGCCACAGCCGCCCCCACGATGTCCACGATGCTGTCGGCTGCGCCAACCTCGTGGAAGTGCACCTTCTCCAGCGCGATGTTGTGCACCTGCGCCTCGGCCTGTCCGAGACGGTTGAAAATGTCCCTGGCCCGCTGCTTCGCGCGCGGGGCGAGGTCGGCCGCGTCGATGAGTTCGAGAATATCTGAAAGATGCCGGTTCGGCTGCTCGTCGGCGGAAACGTCCACGTGAAATTTTTTCCCCGCCAGGCCGCGACGCTGCACCGTCTCCAGGCGAAGCGAGACGCCCGGCAGGGACAGTTTTTTGATTTCGGCGCAGAAGGCGTCGAAATCCACGCCGAGGTCCAGCAGTGCGCCGACGATCATGTCGCCGGCCGCCCCGGCAAAGCAATCGAAGTACATACAGCTCATGGAAAAACTCCTTCGCATCGGGCGCATCGGGTGCGGGATGGTGGAAAAGCGAAAGTGTAGGCAGGGCCGCGGTGTTTTGCAACTTAAACTGGGGACGTGGACGCTCTGTTGAAATCACAAAAAACAAAACAAAGAAAATCAGCCACAGAGGGCACAAAGAAGAAAAAACCAGGATATGTTTGTTGTTTTTCCTTTGAAATCTTTGTGCACTTTGTGGCGAAAAAGTCTTTTCAACAAAGCATGGGCGTGGTGAAATTCGCCATTGACAATCAGGGGCGAGTCGTTAGAGTAATCGCATCGAGACGCGGTTTGGGCGTCTCGCCCGCGGCCGTGGCGGAATTGGCAGACGCGCAGGCTTCAGGTGCCTGTGTCCGTAAGGACGTGGTGGTTCGAATCCACTCGGCCGCATC
>JAFGEJ010000135.1 GCA_016931655.1 Phycisphaerae bacterium | reverse complement strand
CCACCATGTTAATATGTTGTTATAAATTGACTTGCCGCGGCGGAGCGGGTGCTCCGCCGCGCATTTACTTTTCGTGTTTGGTATAAGGGATCCCTAACAGCCCGTTTAGAAAGTGTCGCGTCCCTCAGGGACGCGACACAAAATATGAGTTTCTAAACAGGCTGCTAAGGGGAGATGCTCCGCCAGGCTTGATATACGTTTCGATTCGATTGTGCTTTTATTACCGGATGAACAGCATTTCGCGGTAGGTCGGCAGGGGCCAGATTTCGTCGTCCACGAGGGTTTCCAGCCGATCGCCCCAGCGGCGCAGCTCCGCCATCGCGGGGATGACGGTATCGCACTGGTACTTGGCCGCCGGCAGGGCCTTGCCGTGCGGTGCGGCGCCGACGGCCTTGTCCAGCGCCAGGATCGCCTTGCGGAACGCACCGGCGGCGTCGGTGACCTCTTTGAGCAGTTCCTTTTCCTCGGGCGTTTCGATGCCGACGGCCTTGGCGGCGTTGATCGCCTCGGCTACCGTGGTCTGATATTTCAGCGCCGCGGGCAGGATCATCGTGTGGGCCATCATCGAGGCCGTCTCGGCCTCGATGTTCACCGTACGGGCGTAGTTTTCCAGGAGGATTTCCTGCCGGCTGTGCAGTTCGACCTTGCTGTAGACGCCGTATTTTTTGAACAGCTCGATGGATTCCTTCGCCGTGGCCAGCGGAACGACTTCCACGGTGTTTTTGTAGTTCGGCAGGCCTCGCTTTTCCGCTTCGGCGTGCCAGTCGGCCGAGTAGTTGTCGCCGTCGAACAGGACGGGCTTGAACTCGGCGATCAGTTTCGGCAGCAGGGCCTGGACGGCGGCGTTCAGGTTCGTCTTTCCCTTGACCGCCGATTCCAGCCGCGTGCAGATAAAATCCAGGCTCTCGGCGACAATCGTGTTGAGCACCGTGTTGGACGCGGAGGGGTTCATGTTCGACCCGACGGCGCGGAACTCGAACTTGTTGCCCGTGAAGGCGAACGGGCTGGTGCGGTTGCGGTCGCCGGCGTCGCGCGGCAGCTTGGGCAGCATATTGACGCCGACCTTGATGGAGTCGGCCTTCTTCGAGCTGTTGGCCTTGCCGGTCTCCAACTGCGTAAAGACGTCCGTCAACTGTTCGCCCAGAAAGACGCTGATAATCGCCGGCGGGGCCTCGTTGGCGCCGAGGCGATGGTCGTTGCCCGCACTGGCCGCCGTCAGGCGGAGCAGGCCGGCGTATTTATGCACCGCGCGACAGACCGCGGCGCAGACCACGAGAAACTGGGCGTTGGCGTGCGGCGTGTCGCCCGGCTCGAGCAGGTTCTCGCCCTCGTCGGTGCTCATCGACCAGTTGTTGTGCTTTCCGCTGCCGTTGACGCCCGCGAAGGGCTTCTCGTGCAGCAGGCAGGTGAATCCGTGCCGCCCGGCCACCTTGCGCATCATCTCCATCGTCAGAAGCTGATGGTCCGTGGCGAGATTGGCCGTCTCGAACGTCGGGGCCAGCTCGTACTGCGCCGGGGCGACCTCGTTGTGGCGCGTCTTGATCGGAACGCCCAGTCGCAGCAGTTCGTATTCCACCTCAGCCATGAACGCCAGAACGCGCTCCGGAATCGCGCCGAAGTAATTGTCCTCCAGCTCCTGCCCCTTGGGAGGCTTGGCGCCGAAGAGCGTCCGCCCGCAGTTGACCAGGTCGGGACGGTTCAGGAAAAAATGGCGGTCAATCAGGAAATACTCCTGCTCGCAGCCGATGGTGGTGAACACGCGCTTCGCGGAACTGTTCCCGAAAAGGCGCAGCAGACGAATCGCCTGTTTGCTCAGCGCGTCCATGGAGCGCAACAGCGGGGTCTTCTTGTCCAGCGCCTCGCCGGTCCAGCTG
Source organism: Phycisphaerae bacterium (assembly GCA_016931655.1). Lineage (GTDB taxonomy): Bacteria > Planctomycetota > Phycisphaerae > SM23-33 > SM23-33 > JAFGEJ01. The sequence continues at coordinate 1,403 of JAFGEJ010000135.1, read as the reverse complement.
AGGAACATCGTGGGGATCACGAGCGTCGCGCCGTTGGGATTGTCCAGGATAAACGCCGGGCTGGAGGGGTCCCAGGCGGTGTACCCGCGGGCCTCGAAGGTCGCCCGCAGGCCGCCGGAGGGAAAGCTCGAGGCGTCCGGCTCGCCGCGGACGAGGTCCTTGCCGCTGAACTGCGCCAGAATGTCGCCGTCGCCGGTGGGCGTGACGAAACTGTCGTGCTTCTCGGCCGTGCTGCCGGTCATCGGCTGAAACCAGTGCGTAAAGTGCGTCGCGCCGTGCTCGATGGCCCAGTCGCGCATGGCCAGGGCGACCGAATCGGCGATGGTCGGGTCCAGCTCCTCGCCGGATTTGATGGTCTTCTGGAGCTTGCGGAAGACGTCCTTCGGCAGGCGCTGCCTCTGAACGGATTCGCTGAAGAGGTGCTCGGCAAAAACCTCCCGCACGTGGGCGTCGGTGTAGCTGACTCTCCCGCCGCGCGGCTGGGTCTCTCCGACGGCCCGGACGGCTTCCTGTCGTTTCATCGCGGTTGTCATCGAATCACTCCCTGAAATGTTTCAAAGCATTCCTTGTCCATTGCGCCCGAATTCCCATGGCGCAGAGTAAATATATGATGTCCTTAATGCACCTTTTGTGCCATAAAAATAAAACGACCACAACACTTTTATTTCCAATCGGTTATTTGTTTTTTGCCTCGTTATGGAAACATTCGATTTGCTACAACAATGTTATTTGCAATCCTATCAAGTAACATTATTGTCACATTTTTGCCCGATTTACCCGATAGCGTCGTTTCCTTCCTCTCCGGTGCGGATGCGAACGCAGCGTTCCAGGGCCGTGACGAAGATTTTCCCGTCGCCGATCCTGCCCGTGCGGGCGCCCTGGACAATCGCGTCGATGGTCGGCTGAACGAAGGCCTCGTTTACGGCGATCTCCAGGCGGAGTTTCTTCAGCAGGTTCACCTCGATGTCCACGCCGCGGTAGGTCTCGTGATAGCCTTTCTGCTGCCCGCAGCCCAGGGCGTTGGTAACGGAGACTTTGTACACCTCGGCCGCGTAAAGGGCCTGTTTCACGTCGTTGAGTTTCTCCGGCTGAATGTAGGCGGTAATCAGTTTCATGACGTAACTCGTTTCCTTGCGTTATGTTTTCGTTATGGAAAGAATGTAAGGAATCTCTTTCCCATCTCAACCATACGAAACTATCTCGTTTTCTATTTTCAAAATACCTCTTTTGAAAGTAGCCACGGGCGCAAGCCCGTGGGTTCATGTGATAGTCGTTGTTTCGAGTCCCGGAGGGACGATTGAAACTCACGCAGCGCTTTCAATCGCCCCTTCTATAAGCAAAGGGGCAATGTCAAGGAATTCTCGCCTTTTCTATTTGGTTCGTTTTGCCACGTTGCAGTTCAT
>JAFGEJ010000134.1 GCA_016931655.1 Phycisphaerae bacterium | reverse complement strand
TTCGACTTCGTCGCATGTTCGCTGCGCTCACAAGCGACTCCGCTCAGAATGACAACTTTGGGGGTGCCAGAAAAAATTGTCACACACCCGCCAACAGGTTCGTGCCCCGGCACGATATAGGGGTTACATATTATTTTTCTTTTTTGAAAATATATTTACCCTGCCGTCAATTCGACGGTTTTCGCGCCGCCGGCAGAATCGCCGGGCTGCCCACCGCCGACGCTGATTTCAAACACGCCCGGCTCGAGCATCGGCAGGCCTTCGTCGTCGTAACAGACGAGTTGATTTCCGGACAATTCCAGGGAAACCGTTTTCGTCTCCCCGGCCTTGACGTGAATTCGCCGGAATCCCTCCAGATGCAGTTCGGGAACCGGAACGGAAGCTTCCACGTCGCGAACGTAGAGTTGCACGACTTCGTCGCCGTCGCGCGGGCCGGTGTTCGTTACGTCCACCGAAACCGTTACGGAATCTTCCACGCCGGCGATTTTGTCTTTGGACAGCCGAGGATTGTCGTACGAGAACGTCGTGTAGCTCAGGCCGTATCCGAAGCGATACAGGGGTTCCTCCTTCATAAACCGATACGTCCGCCCAGCCATTGCGTAGTCCTCGAACGGCGGGAGTTGGTCGAGCGACTTGACGAACGTAACCGGAAGCCGGCCCGCGGGGTTGTACTTCCCGAACAGCACGTCGGCCACGGCGGCGCCGCCTTCCTCGCCCGGATACCAGCACATGAGGATGGCTGGGACGTTTTCCTTCGCCCATTCGACGGCGATGGGCGAACCGCCCGTTAGCACAAGGACAACGGGTTTGCCGAAGCTCGCCAGTTTTTTCAAAAATTCTTCCTGCGAACCCGGCAGACGGATATCCACGCGGTCGCCGCCGCCGTCGCTGTTGGCTTCGGCGCCTTCCTCGCCCTCGATTTCCGGCGTGGTTCCCAGGCACGCGACAATCACGTCCGCCTGTTTGGCCTCGACTTCCAGAAGATACGGCGACGAGAAGCTGTTTTTCTGGAATTCATGGCAACCTTTCTCGCACGTCACGCACGTGCCCTTCGGAACCGCGGCGGTTATGCCTTCCAGGATCGTGACGAGATTTTCACTCAGGCCGTAATAATTACTCAGCAGCACGCGCTGGTTCATGGCCATCGGGCCGACGACGAAAATCTTTTTGAGCTTCGCCGGATCGAGCGGCAGGAGATTGCCCTCGTTTTTCAGCAGCACGATGGATTCCTGCGCCGTCGTTCGCGCCAGGGCACGATGTTCGGGACATTCCACAACGTCAACGGGAATCGACGTATAGGGCACACGTTCCGGCGGGTCGAACATGCCCAGCCGAAACCTCGCCGTCAGCAGACGGCGAAGGGAGGTGTCGATCTGTTCTTCCTTCAAAAGCCCCGCCTGGACGGCGGCGTTGAGTTGGTGGTAGATTTCTCCGCAGTTCAGGTCGCAGCCGTTGGCGACGGCCATCGCCGCCGACTCGGCGGGAGATTTCGTGACCTTGTGGTGCTCGTGCAGGTCGCAGATCGCGCCGCAATCGCTCACGACGTATCCCTCGAATCCCCATTCCTCGCGGAGGATCTTCTGCAGCAGCGTTTCGCTGGCGCAGCACGGTTCGCCGTTGGTGCGGTTGTACGCGCCCATGACGCTCAGGGCGCCGGCTTCCTGTACGCAGGCCTGAAAGGCCGGCAGATACGTCTCGCGCAGGTCGCGCGGGTTGCACACGGCGTCGAAGAAGTGGCGCAGCGGCTCCGGGCCGGAGTGAACGGCGTAGTGCTTGGGCGTCGCGACGGTTTTGAGATAGTTCGGATCGTCGCCCTGCAGCGTCCGGCAGAAGGCCACGCCCAGGCGGGCGGTCAGGTACGGATCCTCGCCGTACGTCTCTTGGCCGCGGCCCCAGCGGGGGTCGCGGAAGATGTTGATGTTCGGCGTCCAGAACGTCAGGCCGAAGTAGATATCGCGGTTTCCCTGGCGGATCGCCTGGTGATGCTTGGCCCGGCCTTCGTCGCTGATGGCCGTTGCGACGCGAGAGAGCAACTCGACGTTCCAGGAGGCCGCCATTCCGATGGCCTGCGGAAACACCGTAGCCGCCCCCGCCCGCGCGACGCCGTGCAGACATTCGTTCCACCAGTTGTACGCCGGTACGCCCAGCCGCTCGATCGCGGGCGATTCGTGCAGCATCTGGGAGATTTTTTCCTCCAGCGTCATGCGCGAAAGCAAATCTTCCACGCGATCCGCCAGCGGGGCGTCGGGATTTGTGTACACGATATCGTTTAAGGTCATCGCAAACTTTCTTTTGGGGTTGAATTCATGCGAAACAAGAGAGGGATTCTACCATGCTGACGGCGGGAATCAATTTCTATTGCTGTCATCCTGAGCGGAGCGAGTCTTCGAGCGAAGCCGAAGGATCTTACGCTTCCCGACCCGTGAGATCCCTTCGGCAAGCTCAGGGCATGCCTTCGGCTTCGCTCGAAGACTCGCTCCGCTCAGGATGACAAATTAAGAATTATTCGAGGCCGTCCAGGAATTCAGGTAACCGAAACATGAACGGTGTTCCCCCAACATTTTGTTGTTTTTTCTCGTCCCGAAGGGACAGAAG
>JAFGEJ010000016.1 GCA_016931655.1 Phycisphaerae bacterium | reverse complement strand
GGGATTCCCCAGCCGTCCTCTCGGCCCTGCTCAAGGCGCTGCGGGGCGTGCGCCTCAACGGTGCCCTGGAGTTGAAAGAGCCACAAGCCCTCATCTCGCCCGTTCTCCGGACGCCGGAAACATTGGAAATCAGCGGCGCGTGGTCCGGGCCCTGGTCCTTCCTGCCGGGCGAGAACCCGAAGTTTACCCTCGGCCTTCGCGGCGGGCCGGAGGCTGTATTGCGCATAGCCGACGCCTTCGCCAAACCCGCCGGAAGGGAACTGTCGCTGGAACTCAGCGGCGTGATCGATCCCGACACGCGGAGCATCGCCCACGTTTTGCTGGACGTTCTGAGCGGGCAGGGGCGCGTCAGCCTGGAGGAAACCACAATCCGCTTGCCGGAAAAAGATCAGCCGCTGCGAGCGGAGGGCGAATTGGAAGCCGAGCGGATCGAGGCCTTCGGAGACTGGGCGTCGGGCGACTGGCGGAAGCATCCGCCGATCTCCGGCGACGTGAAAGGGGCGTTCGGCGGCGTTTGGGAGGCCTCGGCGGGCAAGGCGGAGGTGCACGTGGAAGCGGACCTGGCCGCACTGGCCGTCTCCGCGGGCGAGGTTTTCACCAAACCAGCCGGCCAAAGGGCCGATCTGAATATCCACGCGAGACATCGTTTCCGCGAAAACGCCGGGGCCGCAACGCTGGCGGTTGATCTCGAAGGGGGAACGTTCCAGGTGGATTCGGAATATGACAAGGGCGTCGTTTCTGCGTCCGTGTTGGCGGATATCCAGTACCTCAGTTGGCTGCACGCCTCCAGCCCCCTGCTGCATCGCGCCCTGGACGGCGGGCGCCTCGCCGGGACGCTACGGGCCGAAGGCTCGGCTCGCTGGGACGGCCGATCACTGCTCTACACCGCCAAGGCAAATTCCGAAAAACTCGATTGCAGGATCGGCGAAAAATCTCCCCTCGTGAATCTGCGGGGCAAACGCGTTGCGCTGGCGATACAGGGAAGCATGAAGGACGAGTCGCCTGAGATACGGCTCTGGAATGTGGAGAAAACGTCGCTGGCCGTGGACGAATCGTCCATCGCGATTTGTGACCTGAAAACCCGGTGGCGTCGCGAGGAACCCCGCGCCGCCGGCGGAAAAACCCGCCCGTGGGACGCCTGCCGGGAATTGTCCGCACGGGTGCAGATCGTCGGCGACGCCGGCGACCTGCTGGGCGAAGTGTTTCCGAAATGGGCCTCTTGGGCGGGACAACACAAACTGGTCGGCAAAATTCACACCGACGGCACGCTGCAGATGGATCGCAAATCACTGTCGGCTGCCCTTCGCGTCGACGCCGGGGATCTCGGCGTGCAGAACGTGGAGGGGTTCGCCAAACCGCAAGGTCAGCCGGCTGTGGCGCACCTGGACGTCACGACGCCGCGGGATTTTTCCGCGCCGCAACTCCGCCGCCTGGCTATCAAAACCCACGCCGTTCAACTGGACGCGCAGGTACGGGGCAAGGCACGGCTGAGCGACGCGGGGTTGCCCATCGGCATTGAACCGACCGAAGCGCAGATACGGGCCGAGCTGAAAAACGCCGCGGAACTGGCGAGTTTCTGGCCCGCGATGAAGGAACACAACCTTACCGGCCGGGCGAAAGTCGCCCTGGACTGGACTGCCGGCCCGGACAAGTTGGGAACCATATCTGAGTTTACCCTCAAAGCCGACGACCTGCGGGGAACCTATCGCGGCAAATCCTGCCGACTCGACGGCGACGTATACGTCAAGGCCCTTCGCCTCGCCGACGATAAAACGCTTCACGTCGAAAGAGCGGTCACGGAAAACCTGGAATTCGCCGCGGGCGACAACCACGGCTGGCTGCTGGCGGACGTGCAACTTGCTCCCGGCGCGCCGAAGGGCACGTTCCACCTGCTGCTGGAATCGCTGGACGAGAAGGACCTGGCCGACTGGCTGGCCGAGCCGGAGGCCGCCTCGGCGCCCGCGTCCGCGCCGGCGGACCGAACGGACGCCGACCTGGCGTTGCAGCGTCGCTCGGAGCAGCTCCTCGGCCGGCTGCGCGAATGGTTCCACGACGCCGATCTGACCGGGCGCGTCTCCGCGGCCCGCTGGCGCACCTACGACGCGAACGTGAAACAATCCTACCCCACGCGGGAACTGGAAGCGTCCCTGCGCGTCAAGGACAACACCGTGCACGCGCACTACGACGCCAGCCTCTACGGCGGACGGGTCAGCGGGCGGATGGATACGAATCTTACCGTTCCAAAGCCCGTCGTGACCGGCCACGCCGAACAGGTGGACGTGAAGGCGACAAAAACCATTCAGCCGCAAATCTCCCGCCAGTTCCCCGGAAACACGGTCTCGGGGCGCATCAGTCAAACCAAGGACGTGCACTTCCCGCTGCGCGACCTGCTGTGCAGCGTCCTGGACAATCAGTATCGGCTCTGCCCGGAGGGAACCGGCCGGCTGATCGCCACGGACGGCCTGCTCGTGGGAAAGGCCGCCCCGGATTTCGTGACAAAAATATTCCCGGGTCTGAACCTCACAAAGTACCCGTATCGCACAATGACAACGTTCATGAAACTCCTGCCCGACGGAACGGCGGAAAATGAAACGTTCCTCTTCGGCGCCTACGACCTGTACATGGAAGGCGTGACGAAGCGGGATTACACGATCCAGTACACGATCGGCCTGGTGCTGATGGGCGGGGCCTTTCCGCCCGAAGCCCTGCGCGACTGGAAACAGGGGCGCATCCCGATCCTCAAGATGAAGGGACGAATCGAGGACGGAACGCTCATGGACGACGAGGTTTCGTACCCTCTGCCCAACGAAACGCTCTTCGAGATTTTCCTCAAGAACAACCTGGTTTACCGCGCCTGGGTGAATCTGCAGGCCGCCTCCGCGGGCAAGTAAAACCAAAGGCACAAAGCAAATGCGCGGTGGAGCAGGTACTCCACCATGCGATAACTGTGTTGTTTTTTTCTCGTCCCGAAGGGACAGAAAGCATTTGGCCGGGGGTGAGCGAAGCGAACCCCCGGAAAAAGGTTTATTTTTTTAGAGCCCCAACGGGGC
>JAFGEJ010000133.1 GCA_016931655.1 Phycisphaerae bacterium | reverse complement strand
TGGCTACTTCCAAAGAAAAATAGTTGTCTTCATTTCGGACCGATATAGATGGACGATAGGTCGGCCTAAAGTTTGTTGAATTGGTATAATTTGGTTTCGGTTACGACGGTCCCTTGTATCGTTCCAGTGCCCGCTCGACGGCTGTCGGTATGAAGTCCGGCGGCGAGTGGATCACGGCGTTTTCGTACAGTTTGTTCATGTACTCCCGTGAAAGCTTGTCGTACTGCTCGTTTCGGAGAATGATTTCGATCGGGTCCTGGGCGTCCAGGAAGGGCGTGATTTTGCCCGGTTTGACCTTCAAGGCCTTGACGATATAGAACCCGTCCTTGCCCTCGATGATTTCGCTGCACTTGCCCTCCGGGAGGGTGAAGGCTTCCTTTTCCACGCGGGTATTTCGGAAGTTGCCCGCTCCCATCATCGGCCAGACGCCGCCCTTCTCGGCCCGCAGGCCGCGGCTGTAGGCTTTGGCGACGGTTCCGAAGTCTTTTCCCGCCTTCAGGTCCGCCTGGGCCTTGGCGACGGCGTCGCGGGCGGCGGCGGTGGCGACGGCGAGCTCCTCCTCGGTGGGATGGGTCACGCCCTCGGGCAGAAATCGCCGAAACGGCGCGGCGATGATCTGCATCTGCACCTCCCGCTCGACCACGAAATCCGTTTTGTGCTTTCGATAGTAGTTCCACAGCATCCGGCGGTTCACGACGATCGCCGGGAAGAATTTGATCTGCATGTAATAGCGCGTCGTGATGTCCCGTTCATGCTCATTCATGGCGTCCTCGAGGGTCGTGCCCTCGCGGCGGAATTTCTCCTTGAGCATTTCGATGCTGCCGTCCACGTCGGCGAGCAGTTCCCGTTTAACGTCGGCGACTTCCTCCTGGATCTTTTCCTTGACGTGGTCTTCCAGGCGTCGTTTGGCCTCGGCGAACATCAGAATGCTCCTGGCCTCGGCCCACATCTGGCGGGTGATGATCTCGGCGGCCATCGTGCGAAACTTGTCGCGCGAGACGTGTTTGGGAATGGCGGACAGCTCTTTGTGCAGGGCCGAGAGAATCTCGTCCACGGTGACGTTCTGATCGTTGATCTGAAGCGTCATGCCGGCGACGACTTCCTCCTGGCCTTCCACGAAAGGTTTGTCGGGCGTTTCGGGGGCGGGGGGCGTTTCTTCCTCCTCGGCTGCGGCGGGGGGGCGGGCGTCGGTCGCGGCGGCTGGCGGTTCCTCGCCGGTCATTCGCGAGCGGAGATCGTCCGGCGATCCGTCGGGCGGCGCGGATTCGTACTCCACACGCGGGGCGCGTCGCGCGGGCTTTTTCGGGGTTTGGGCCTCGACTTCAGCCAGTTTCTCCTCTTCCGGCAGCGGCGCCAAGCGCGGCTGAAAGCCGCCCTTCGATTCGTCCTTCTTGTCCCTAGAGTCGTCCTTCGTTTCATTCCGGGCGAGTTGTTCGCTGAGGGTCTCCGGCCGGGCGCCCTCCCAGGGCAGATCGCCGCCGAGGGATTCCAGGTCGGTCAGGCTCAGCGGTTTGTCGTTGTCCGAGGCGTCCGTTTCGCCCAGCAGTGTCGGCTCGGCCTGGCTGAGGGTCTGGGCCGCGTCGGGCGCTTCGCCCACAGCCGAACCGGCGCCGCCGGAGGGCGGCTGCCGCGGTGCGGGTGTATCCGCCGGCGCGGACGTCGGCTTGCTCGGCGGCGTGGTGCTCCGGGGCTGGATCACGTCCGGTTCCCGCCGCCCGCCCAGCCACGTCGGACGACGCGAACCGCACCCGGCCGCCGTCACCGCCAACAGGATCAGAAGCCATATTGTTCGGACGTTTCTCATGGCCTGTTTGATATTGAGACCTCTGAAAAAGGAAAATTTACCACAGAGACACAGAGAGCACAGAGAAAACCATAAGAAATTACGTCTTTCTCTGTGACCCCCCTAGGGGGTCTTCGATCTGTGACTCTGTGGTAGGTTTATCAGAATTCTCTATTCCGCGTTTCGCGCCGCGACAAATCTTGCGGATTCGGAAACCGCGAATTATACTCGAAATCTTCCCGGAGAAGCGAAAAAACAATTTGCCCTCGACTATCGACTACTAATTGAGACCTCAATGAAAAAAAGAAATTTACCACAGAGACACAGAGAGCACAGAGAGAAAACCATAAGAAATTACCTCTTTCTCTGTGATCTCTGTGTCTCTGTGGTAGGTTTTTGAGAATTCTCATTTTGCATAGGAACTCGCCCATGGCTGCGCGAATCATGGTTTTCGGCGGAACGTTTGACCCGGTGCATATCGGGCACGTGCAAATCGCCCGCGCGCTGGGTAGGGGGGTCGGTGCGGAACGCATACTGCTCGTGCCCACGGGCGTCAATCCGCTCAAGTCTCCGCCGGTCGCCTCCGGCGAGGATCGCCTGGCCATGCTGAAACTCGCCGTTCGGGGCGACGACCTGTTCGAGATCAGCGAACTGGAGCTGAACCGCCGCCCGCCGATCTATACGATGGATACCATCGAAGCCCTGCACCAGAAGTACGGCCCGGAAACTACCCTCTACCTGGCGATGGGGGCGGATATGCTGGCGGACCTGCCCCGGTGGCATCGGGCAGCCGATTTGTTGCGTCAGGTTCACCTGGCGGTTGCCTGCCGGCCGCCCGTGAACCTGCCCGGCGTCGAAAAGGCCCTGAGCGACCTGGCTGGCGTCATGAAAGCCCGGGGCCTGGCGGAAATTCACGCCCAGGCCGTCCCCACACCCATGCTGGAAATTGCCTCCTCAGATATCCGAAACAGACTCGCCAAAGGTCTTCCCGTGGAATCCTTTGTCCAAAAGGATGTTATGAAATACATCCGGGAAAAGGGATTTTATGGCGGAATGGCGGCGTTATAACAGGGGGGAGAAAAAATTTTGTAACCTCTTGTGAAAAAGCAGATTACGCCAGTTTTTGTTTCCGGCGGAAAATCTTTCTCCTTGACAAATCCCAAAATTCCTCAAAATGATGTTCCCCGTTTGACCGATTCGACCGTACAGAGAGATTGAAGGTCGCTCGTGTCCGGGATCAGACGGTAGAGGCGTTTGTCATGGCCAAAGCGGTAAAAAAGGCGGCGAAGAAGAAATCTTCACCCCGGTCTGGGAAATCAGCCGGCGGGGGGGGGAAGAATCTCGTCGTCGTGGAATCTCCCGCCAAGGCCAAGACGATAAATAAATATCTCGGCGGAGATTACATCGTAAAGGCTTCGATGGGGCACGTCCGCGACCTGCCCAGCCGAAATCCCAAGGGACAAAAAGCTCCCGTGCCGGGCGTGGACCTGGAGAACGACTTCGCCCCGACCTACCACGCGCTGGAAGGGCGGAAAAAACTGCTGGCGGAGTTGAAAACATACGCCAAAAGCGCCCCGCGGGTGTTCCTGGCGACCGACCTGGACCGCGAGGGCGAGGCCATCGCCTGGCATCTGGCCGAGGCGCTGGGACTGGACGGCGAGAAAATCCGACGCGTCGTCTTCAACGAGATCACCAAAAGCGCGATCGCCGAGGCCTTCGCACGCCCGCGCGACATCGACATGAACATGGTCAACGCCCAGCAGGCCCGGCGGATCCTGGACCGCATCGTCGGATATCAGGTCAGCCCGCTGCTGTGGAAGAAAGTCGCCGGAGGTCTCTCGGCCGGGCGGGTTCAGTCGGTGGCGGTGCGGCTGATCGTCGAACGCGAACGCGAAATTGACGCCTTTATCCCGGAAGAATACTGGAAGATCGGCGCGGTGTTTCACCCCTCGCCTGACCAGGCCCGTAAACTCGATCTGCCCTGGAAAGAATTCCTTGCCCGGCGGGACGAGAAGGGCAACGGCCCGACGAAACACGCTCAGCATGAATGGCTCGCCGAGCACGGCGCGTTCGTTGCGGAACTGGCGAAGGTCGGCGGCGAGCGGTTCCAGGCCAAAAATGAAAAAGACGCGCTGGCCGTCGCGAAGGCCCTGGGCGTCGCGACGGACGACATCGAACGGCAGACCGTCGAGGGCGCAAAAGGACCCGCCGTCAACCGCGTGATCGTCCACAGCTGCGTGGACGCCAAGGCCCCGTCGTTTACCGTGCAGTCCCTTCAGCAGCGCGACACCCGCAGCAAACCCCACGCGCCGTTTACCACGGCCAGCCTGCAGCAGACCGCCAGCGTGCAGTTGTATTTCCCGGCCCGGCGGACGATGCGCGTCGCCCAGCAGCTCTATGAAGGCGTGGAAGTACCCGGCGAGGGCCTGGTGGGCCTGATTACCTACATGCGAACCGACAGCCGGAACCTCGCGCGGGAGGCCGTCCAGGCGGTGCGCGACATGATCGGCAAGAGCTACGGGCCGCGATACGTGCCCGAAAAGCCCAACGTCTACGCCTCCGGCCAGCGGGCCCAGGAGGCCCACGAGGCCATCCGTCCCACCGACGCGGCCCGCCGTCCCGAAGACCTCGCCCGCTGCCTCACCGAAGAGCAACTCAAACTCTACACGCTGATCTGGAAGCGGTTCGTCGCCTGCCAGATGACCCCCGCCGTCTGGAAAGTGACCGAAGCGGGCATTGTCGCCAAGACCCCGAAAGGCCAGGCCGAGTTCCGCGCGATGGGACGCACGCTGGCGTTCGACGGACACCTGCGCGTCGCGGGTCTCAGCCACGGCGACGACCAGATCCTGCCCGACCTGGCCGAAGGCCAGGCCGTCGGCCCCGTCGAAATCGACCCCACGCAGCACTTCACCCAGCCGCCGCCGCGCTACACCGAGGCCTCGCTCGTCAAGGCCCTGGAGGCGGACAACATCGGCCGACCCAGCACCTACGCGAGCATCATCCAGACGATCCAGGATCGAAAATACGTCGAGATGCAAAACCGGGCCTTCCGCCCGACCGACCTGGGAGTCGTCGTGACGGACAAACTCATCCAGGCCTTCCCGAAAATCTTCGAGGTCCGCTTTACCGCCCACATGGAAGACGAACTCGACCGGGTCGAGCAGGCGGAAATGGACTGGGTGAAGGTGCTCGACGAATTCTACGGGCCGTTCCGGGAACAACTGGACCAGGCCCACGAGACCATGACCCACGCCAAGGCCGAGACGGAACCCAGCAAATACCAGTGCCCCGAATGCAAGGCCCCGATGGTCTACCGGTTCGGCAAGAGCGGCCGATTCCTGAGCTGCTCGCGTTACCCGGACTGCAAAGCGGCTTTGCCCATCGACCGCGACGGAAAACCCACCGGCCAGCAGCACACGGACATCGCCTGCCCCGTTTGCGGCGGGCCGATGGTCCTGCGAAAGGGGAAATTCGGACCGTTCCTGAGCTGCGCGAAGTATCCCGACTGCAAGGGCGTGGTGAACCTCGACCGGAAAGGCTGCGTCAAGCACCCCGCCGTTCCGCCGCTGGCCGTGGACATGCCGTGCCCCAAGTGCGAAAACCCGACGCTGAACCTCCGCCGCTCGAAACGCGGGCCCTGGCTGAGCTGTTCGCGCTATCCGAAATGCCGAGGCCGAGTCGGCTGGACCACGCTCGACGACGAGAAGAAGAAAGCCCTCGAACTGGCCCTGATGAACCACGAGAAGGCCAACCCCGTCGGAAAAATCCACAAGCTCGACGGTTCCGTCGTCCCCGACGACTACAAGCCCCAAGTCCTCACCGACGAGGCCCCCCAAAACGAACCGCCGGAAGAGTAACCTCGAATCCTTTCGAGAAACGAAAAAAGAAAATTGAAAAATAGTTGATTTATCGATCTATATATCGTAAAACACACATAGGATCGATGGAGATTTCTTATGACTACAGTGACCATATCCCCGAAATTTCAGGTGGTGATTCCACGAGAGGTACGCGAGAGTATGGGGCTTCAGGCGGGGGAAAAAGTTCAGGTTCTGAAGTATGAAAATCGAATCGAATTCATTCCCCTTCGTCCGATGCGCGAACTTCGAGGTTTTCTCAAGGGAATAGACGCGTCCGTGCCCCGCGATAAGGATCGAATATGAACGTCGTGGACTCCTCCGCCTGGCTGGAATACTTCTCCGGAGGTCCAAACGCAAACGCGTTTACCCCTCCGATTGAAAACGTGGACGAACTCCTCGTTCCCAGCATCGTGCTGCTGGAAGTGTTCAAGCGGGTCTTGCAGCAACGAGGGGAAGAGGCGGCCTTGCAGGCAGCCGCGCACATGCAGACGGGACAACTGGTTCCTCTTGATGACGAACTGGCGTTATCTGCCGCCAAATTGGGAATGGAAACCAAACTGCCGCTGGCGGATAGCGTCATCCTTGCCACGGCAAAAAAATACAGCGCCACGGTATGGACTATGGATTCAGACTTTCAGGGACTTCCCAAAGTGGAATACGTCCCAAAGAATAAGAAGTAATGCACTTGGCTATATCGAAAAATGGTATAATTCCCACTGAGGCGTGATATGCTTTGGTTGGGCGTTTGCCATTTTCGGTGGAGGGTTGACGGCCCGTCTCGTCGCAGCCGGCGGGGATTTACTCTGATCGAACTGCTGGTGGTGATTTCCATCATCGGCCTGCTGGCGGGATTGTTGTATCCTTCGCTTTCCCAGGCCCGCGCCGTCGGCCGCAGCGCCGCGTGCAAGGCGAACCTTCGCTCGGCAGGGACGGCCTTCCGCATGTACCTCAACGAAAGCAACGACGTAATGCCCGTCGCCGCCGCCATCGCTTCGGTGAACCCGCAGGGGAAAAAACTGCTCATCGACGTGCTCGGCCCGCACCTGTCCGGCCCCGAAGTGCTCCTGTGCCCCGCCGACGCCGGCAAACGAGTATTTCTCGAGGAAAAAAGCAGCTACGAATACGAAACCGTTGTCGGCGGAGAATCGATTGCCCAAAATGATTTTGTCCGGCATATCGGGGAGGCCCATTTCCCTATTTTGTATGACTGCAACCCCTTTCATGGGGACACCGGCGATGCCGGCGGGAAAAATTTTCTCTTTGCGGACCTGCACGTGGAAGATTGACGAATGAGTCAAGGCCGGCTCCCGGCGCTGAAATTTGATTCGCAACATGGAAATAGAACAATGAATCGGAAAACACTCATGCTGATTGCCGGGGCGGTGATAGTTATCGCGGCGGGGGGAACGGCGGCGTTTTTCCTTTGGCCCGCGAACGATCCCCCGCCGCCGAATCCCGCCACGGCCCAGCCGGAGGAAGTGACGAAATACCTCGCCTCGGAGCAGTTCGCCAAACTGCCCGTGGAAAAGAAGCAGGCCTACTTCGAGGAAATTCACCGTAAATCGCCCTCAGGCCCGCGCCGGGTGATGCGCTCCGCGAATACACTCACCGAAAAAGAACGGGAGCAACTGCATGAAAATATGGGTTCCATGTTCCAGGCAAGAATGCGAGAGGAAATGGATCGCTATTTTGAACTCCCCCCCGAGGATCGCACGGCCTACCTGGACGAGATGATCGACCGGCATGAGCAACACGGGCATCGGCCTCCGCCTCCGCCGGAAGCCCGACGCGCCGCGGCGGGAAATGAATCGTCCGCGGACGGCGGGCCTGGGGATCATCGAGGCAGGCGTCACGGCCGCGGGCCTCATCACAGAAATCCCGAGCACATCAAACGCAGGATCGAACACACGTCCGCCAAGGACCACGCCCGGTTTATGGAATTCATGGAAGCCATGCGCAAGCGGCGGGAAGAACGGGGCCTGGGATCGCCCGGCCGACGGCGATAAACCACGCCCAACACGAAAAGTTAATGCGCGGCGGAGCACCTGCTCCGCCGCGTTAAGTCAGTTTATGACCTCACATTAACATGGTGGAGCAGGTGCTCCACCATGCAATAACGAAGTGTGTATATAAGTGTTCTCACTTCCGTGCGGCGGGGGAGGGCGAAGAGACGGGCCGGGTCGTCGGGGTTCGTCGTTTCGGGGCGGGTTTGCCCCGCCGGTGCGAGAGAAACCACTCGTAGAGCTTCGGATCGTCATACGTGACGTCCCAGACGTTATGAGCGAGATCAGGGTAGACTTTCAGGTCCACCTGCCCGCCGACCTGCCGGAGCGTGCCGACCATCTGCTGGGCCATGAACAACGGAACGTTCCGGTCTTTCGCGCCGTGAAAGACCCGCGTGGGGAGGTGCTTGAGCCTCATCTGGAGATACGGATTCCCCCCGCCGCAGACGACCGCCAGGGCGGCCCAGCGTTCGGGGTATTTCTGCGCAAGATCCCACGCGCCGAATCCGCCCATACTCATGCCCGTTAAGTAGATGCGATCCGTATCGACAAGGTACTCCTTGCAGACCTTGTCCAGCAGCGCCATGACCATGTCCGAGACGTCCGCGTCCGTCCACCATTTATTGGCGGGGCATTGGGGCGCCAGTACGATGAAGGGGAATCCTTTCTGCTTCAGTGCGGTTTTCGGCGGACCGAATTTCGCGATGATGTTGGGATTTTTGCCTCGCTCGCCTGAACCGTGCAGGAAGAGGATCAGCGGCAGGGGTTGCTTGTCCCGGCCATAGGTCTCCGGCAGGT
Source organism: Phycisphaerae bacterium (assembly GCA_016931655.1). GTDB lineage: Bacteria > Planctomycetota > Phycisphaerae > SM23-33 > SM23-33 > JAFGEJ01. The sequence goes on along the minus strand of JAFGEJ010000133.1, from coordinate 3,906 downwards.
ACAGCAGGTAGTCGCCGCCCACGTCACGTTCGGTCTTCGCGGTGAAGTCGTGTCGTGACAGGCCGGTGCGGACGACCGCGTCCGGCTTGCGCGGCGGGGAGGCCGGGGCATTCGGCCCGGCGGCCTGCGCAGTGAGGATCATCGCCAAACCCGCCGCCACAACACCTGTCCACAACGCAAACCGTTTCATCTGATTCTCCCGAATTGCTTTTTGAACTCATAATGCTTTGTTGAAATCATGGAAAACAAAGAAAATCAGCCACAGAGGGCACAAAGGTCACAAAGGAAAAAGAAATTCAGACCTGTTTTTTCCTTTGAGTCCTTTGTGCTCTTTGTGGCAAAAAAATTCTTTTTGTTAAGGGTTTTTACTCCATCCGCAGTGTTCCGATGATTTCCCGAATGCTCGTATATCCGTGCTGAATGAGATAATTTGTCAGCCCCCGCTTGATTTCCACAATGCAGCCGGGATCGACGAACAACGCCGTGCCGACCGCCAGCCCCGTCGCGCCGGCCAGCAGGAATTCCACCGCGTCGCGGGCGTATTGGATGCCGCCCATGCCGATGATCGGCACGCCGGCCTGGCGGGCGACCTGGGTGTACACGCGGTGGACCATGTACACGGCGATGGGTCGGATGGCCGGGCCGGACAAGCCGCCCGTGCGGTTGGCGAGAATCGGCCGAGCGGTCTCGATATCGACGGCCATCGCGGTGAAGGTGTTGATCAGGCTCAGGGCGTCGGCCCCGCCCGCCACGGCTGCCGCGGCGGTGGCGGTGATGTCCGAAACGTTCGGCGAGAGCTTCACGATGAGCTTCTTCGTGCGGCAGGCGTTTTTCACCCGCGCCGTGACGGATTCCACCGCGTCGGGATCGACGCCGAACTGGATACCGCCGGCTTTGACGTTCGGGCAGGAGATGTTCAGCTCGCAGCCCCTGACGATATCCACGCGCTCCATCGCCTCCGCGACGGCGAGATACTCCTCCACCGTCGAACCGGCGATGTTCACGAACACGGGTAAGCCGAGTTTCTCCAGTTTCGGGACCTTTTCTGATAAAAAAGCCTCCAGCCCCACGTTCGCCAGGCCGATCGCGTTGAGCATTCCCGCGCGGGTTTCGACCACGCGCGGATATTCATTGCCCGCCCGCGGGGAAACGGTGATCGACTTCGTCACGAACGCGCCAAGCTCGCGCAGGTCCACGAAGTCGGCGTACTCGTCGGCGTATCCGCACGTACCGCTGGCGGTCATGAGCGGATTGGACAGCGCCACGCCGGCGAGGGAAACGGACAGGTCCACGTCCGTGTGCGGATCATGCGTTGCGGATTCCATAGCGGGGATTATAACGAAGCAGTTCCGGAAAAGAAACGCCCGCGATCATAAGGAACCCCGATAACCACGTCGCCTTCAAATTATCCACGGATTACACGGATACAAAAACGATTACACGGATTTTTTTATGTATAGGAAAGAACTCCGATCTCCAGATAACAGTACGCGAATCTCCCATAGATTCGCTGGTTCTTTCAGGAGTTTCCGGGAGAAAATCCGTGAAATCCTCTTCGCAATCGGTGTAATCCGTGGATGGTTTCACGGAGACGACTTACACCACCTGATCCTTTTGAGAGTTTCGTACTTCCAGGATAATCGATTCGGCCCGCTTGGCGTCGTTGGGGTACAAATCCGACGGGACGTGCTGCCGCCCGACCGCCTGGACGACGCGGTAACGGGCGCAGCGGGTCTTTACGAAAAGGCAATACTGTTCCTTAAGCATTTTCGTCAGGCCCGGCAGGGCGCCGAGCTTTTCCGTGAAAAACGGGCATGTCTCTAGAAGTTCACAAGGATTCAAAGCGGACTCCTGAATTTGAAATCTGGAAAAAACCTCCGGCTGAGTACAAATCACGACAGTAAAAGACCATACCGCTCAGGCAAGGGACGGAGGCGCTTCTTCCGGCACAAAAATCACCGCAAAAGGTTATCGGAGGATCACCCTACAAAATTCAGGAGAAATTACTTAACTTCATCTGTGTCAAATTGATGATAGATTTTGAGATTTTTGCGGAGGCGGGGCTGATTGGGCAGGAGGGAGAGGCTTTTTTTCCAGGCGGCGACGGCCTGGCGGGCGTGATCCTTGTTTTTCGTTGTTCGGTAGAGTTCCAGCAGGATGTCGCCGCGCATGGACCAGGCTTCGGCGTCGTAGGGCGCCAGATTCAGCGCCCGGTCCAGGGCCGTGACGGCCCGGCCCGCACTGCCGGCGGCGGCGGCGGAGGCGGCGTAGTTCAGCCAGGCGCTGGCGACCTTCGGCTGCAGGGCCGCGGCGCGGGCAAAGCACTCCATAGCCTCGTCGGATTTGCCCAGGTCCGTCAGCACTTCGCCCAGCGCCTCGTGGGCCTGGAAGGAACTCGGCCGAAGTGCAATGACCCTTTTCCACTGGTAACGGGCCGCGTCGAGTTCGCACCGATGCTGGTAGATGGTCGCCAGGTTGGTCCGGGCCTCGACGTGGTCGGGGTCGATCTCCAGCAGTTCGCGGTAGACCTCCTCCGCCTGCCGGAGTTTCCCCTGGCGTCCCAGCGCCAGGGCGAGGTTGTATCGGGCCGTCGTGTCGTTGGGCTGAAGGCGGATGAGCTTCCGATGCAGCGGAATGGTTTCGGCGTGTTTGTCGTTTGCCTGCAAGGCCGTCACGAGCCATTGCAGCGCCGCGGGGTCGTCGGGGCGAAGCTCTGTAGCCGAGCGGATATACGCCAAAGCCCGCCGGGGTTTCCCGTCCTGCAGGGCCTTCTTGCCGGCGGTCAACTGGGCCTGGAACGTTTTGGGGACGCGCCGCCGCGCGGGTTGAGACGCCGGTGGGGAGGTTAGTTGGGAGGCAGGCGGAGAGTGCGGCGAAAGAACGATAATTTTCTGAGGCGCCGTTTCCGGCGTCGGCTGGGAAGCGGCGGGAGTTTTCGCTTCCGGTGATTTGTCGTTCGGCGACAGATCGCAGAGCGCCGCCGATGGAGCGAGGGCGTTTGGTGCGGGCGGCGTTTTTGGCTTCGGCGGCGCGAAAAGCGTGAAGCGCAACGCCACAAGTGCGCCCGCCGCGGCAACGGCGCCCAGGGCGCCCGACACGATGGTGCGAAAGGAAATCACGCCCGGCATTCTACCCGTTCCCCAGCCGGGATTTCCATAGGCGGTCCCAAAGTTAGCTGAAGGCTGAATGATGACGTGGAAATCCAACAGCGCCGAGCGGCAAACCGGTATTCATCGCGGCTTGCCGCTCGGCGTTGTTGGATTAAATCCGAGGACAGCAAATTTCATTCGGCGACTGTCAATATCCGGATGCTGTTTTGCAGGGTCGAGACGATCGTGTGACGCTTGGGCAAGTCGAAGATCCCATAGGGAATGTCCAAGCCACACTTCCGATGAAGCTCAGGCTTTTTCTTCCCGTTCGCCGTTGGTTCGGCCTCGCTGCATGGCGATGACGCCCGTGCGCGCCAGTTCGCGGATGCCGTACGGCTTCACCAGGTCGATGAAGGCCTCCAGCTTCGCCTCCGGGCCGGCCAGTTCGATCATCACGCTGCTCTTGGAGACGTCCACGACCCGCCCGCGAAACAGGTCCACCAGCGCCACGACCTCCGGGCGCTTGTCGGCCAGGGCGTGGACGCGCAGCAGCAGCAGGTCGCGTTCGACGTAGTCGATGTCCTTGAAGTCGCGCACGCGCACGGTGGTCACGAGCTTCTCCAGTTGCTTGCGCACCTGTTCGAGAATGCGGTCGTCGCCGACGACCACGATGGTCATCCGCGAGAGGTTTTCGTCCTCGGTGCGACCGACGACGAGGGAGTCGATGTTATAGCCTCGCGCCGCGAACATGCCGGCCACGTGCGCCAGCACGCCGGGTTCGTTCTGCACAATGGCGCTGATAACGTGTTTCATGTCA
>JAFGEJ010000132.1 GCA_016931655.1 Phycisphaerae bacterium | reverse complement strand
CGAGGACGCCTGGAACGAACCGCTGTTCTGGAACACGTTCAAACTCGTCGGCATCCTGCTGGCGGCGAACCTGGTGAAAATGTGGCCTTGCATTTTCGCCGCCGTTGTGCTGCATCGCCTGCGAAATGAGCGGTGGCAGTATATTTACCGCGTCATGCTCGTGATCCCCATGGTGATTCCCGCCATCGTCACGCTATTGATCTGGAAAAGTTTTTATGACCCGACGTCGGGCATTCTCAACAGCGTCTTTCAGGCCACGGGAGTTATGACGCTGTTACAGAAGATGGACACGTTCATGCCCGCCCTGGCCAAAACCATGGTTCCCATTCGCGACGCGACCGTCGGGGCCGTCTTCGGAAACTCCTGGGCAATGGGAATCTTCGGCCTGGCGGTGCTGAGTATGCTTCCGGGATGGAAAAACCTCCGAAAACGATGGGTTTGGTTATTGGCGCTGGCCGCGTCGATGTTTTTTGTCGCCGGAGGAAGCCTGCATTTTTTGAAGTGTCTTGTGACGGGGCAGGTGCTCATGCCGTTTACGGCGTATCGGCCTTTGCTGCTGGTCCTGGTGGTGGCGATGATCGGAACGTTTCTGTCCAAAGGGTTCGTCGGACCGACGGTGATGAAGTGGATCGGCGGACTGTGCATTACCATCATGTCGGGATTCGTTTTAACCACCATGATCTGGGATGAACCGAGCAAGGCCTTCATGGAAGGTACGCCGGCCTGGCTGGGCAGCACGCACCTGATTATCCCGGCCTTGATCTTCTGGGGATTCCCCTGGGTGGGCATCATCGGCGTGCTGATTTATCTCGCGGGCTTACAGAACATCTCCTCCGACGTCTACGAGGCCGCCGAACTCGACGGCGTCGGACCTTTCGGGAAATTATTCAAAATCGAACTGCCTCTGATTCTCTCGCAGGTGCGAATCAACCTGATCTTCATGACCATCGGCACGTTGACGGGATACGGCATGTTCCTTCTGATGCTGGGGCCCGAGGGCGGACCGGGCAACAAGGGTATGGTGCCCGGCCTGTATATGTTCCGCGAGGCGTTCTTCAACCAGAAGTATGGCTATGCCTGCGCCCTGGGCATGGTCATGTTCGTCATCGTGCTTTCAATCACAATCTTCTATCAGAAATACGTGAAGGTGGAGAAATAGTCCCATGCCGGTGAAAGTCAGCAAGAAAAAAGAGGCGATCAAGCATATCCTGCTTCTATTCGTGTTACTTTGCGCGTTTTTGCCCCTCTACCTGATGGTTGTGGTGAGTTTCAAGGACAACGTGCAGTTCACCAACAATCCCTGGTGGTTTGATTCCCCGGATACGTGGCATTGGGAAAACTGGTCCAAGGCCTGGTCCATGGTGTCCAATTACCTGGCCAACTCCGTCGTTACCTCCGTGGGCGCCGTGGCGCTTTGCCTGATAATGGCGATTCCGACGGCCTACGTCCTGGCGCGGTATCGATTCCCCGGACGGACGTTTCTGTATTATATTCTGGTCGGTTCGATGTTCCTGCCCGGAACGGCCGCCTCGCTGATTATCGTCTTCATGCTGCTCAAGGACATGGGGTTGATTAACAACATTCTGGCGTTGGTGATTATGGGCGGCGTTGGCGGGCAGATCGTTTGCGTATTTATTCTGCACCAGTTTATCGAGGACATTCCCAAGGAACTCTTCGAGTCGGCCCGCATCGACGGGGCCGGCCATCTCCAGCAGATCATGAACATCGTGATTCCCCTGAGTGGGTCGATCATGGGAACGCTGGCGATCATGCAATTCGTCAGTAACTGGAACAGCCTGATGCTGCCGCTGCTGATCCTGCGGGACGACGAGCTACTGACCATGCCCGTGGGTCTGATGCGCCTGGAGGGCGAATACGTAAAGCAGTGGGGCGAGTTGATGGCTGGGTATACCCTCTCCGCGATTCCGCTGGTGATCCTGTTCTTCTTCACGATGCGCATGTTCGTGAAGGGCCTGACCGCCGGCGCGATCAAGGGATAATTCGGATTTTTCACCACAGAGACGCTTAAAATCGAAATATTCAATATTCAAATTTCAATATTCAAACAATACTCAATATCCAAAAGGAAAAAATTCCCGCCGCGTTATGGATTTTGAATATTTGTTATTGTGTATTGATTATTGTTTGAAATTTGAATATTGAAAATTGAGTATTACCTTTCTTTGATCTCTGTGTCGGAGTTTACCTCTTGGGGGTGGTCAGAATATTTTTGTCACTCCACTTTTCGCAGCGCCAGGCAGAGGGTCTCCGCCAGGCGTGGGCGGAGGCGGCACAGGAGCGATTGGAACCACACCGCCGGTTTCCAGATCAGCAGCATCCCCAGGAGGCGATTGACCCGGCGGAAAAATCGCCGCACCGCCGAGCCACGTGAAACGGGCTTCCACCAGGGGTAAAACAGGCGGGTGTCGTCCACGAAGGCCTCTTCCGCAACGCCCAGGCCGTGCCGCTCGGCCAACTGCCGCAGCACCTTCGCGGTGAACCAGCAGGTGTGTTCCTTGTTGGCGCCGGCGTGTCCTTTGAAAAGCACGCGCAGCAGGCGGACGTACGTCACGGGGTTGGGCGTGGTCAGCAGCAGCACGCCGTTGGAGGCAAGATGCCGCGCCGCGTGGTCAAGAAATTCTCCGGGATTGTCGAGATGTTCCAGAATATCCCCCGCCACGACCACGTCGAAGGTTTCGCCCAGGTTGAGGGTTTCGGCGTCGGCGCAGACGGCCTGGTAGCCTTCCCGCTTCATGCGTTCGACGGCTTCGGGAAGAATATCCACGCCGACGACGCGCCCGGCCCGCTCGACGAGAAATTGATGCAGCCACGGAACCGCCGTCTGGTCCAGATCGTGGCAGACGCAGCCGAGGTCCAGTACGCTCGCATCCGGCGAGAGAAACCGCCCGATCCAGTCGAATTTACTCCGATACACCATCGCCCGCCCATCATCCCGAAACACAATCCGAAAGGCAAGACGCTGATTCTCAGAGATTCCGATTGTGTCTCGGCTGAGAATCCGTATTCTGATGACTTCCATGAATATTGCAGGCGTTCATTTCAACACGCACGAAAGCGGCGTGGCCGTCCTGCGCGACGGCCGGCTGGTCGGCGCGTTATCGCAGGAGCGACTCGACAGGCAGAAGATGTCCGACGCCGCACCGGCCGAGGCGGTCCATACGGCGCTCGCCGAAGCGGGCCTGACGCCCGCGGACGTGGATCACCTGGCCGTCAGCGACGACCTGGGCCCGGAAGGCTACTACCAAAGTCGCGTTTCGTTCAAGAAGGCCCAGTTCCGCGAAACGTGGTCCTCGGCCCCGCGGTACTTCGGCTGGAAGCTCTGGCGGCTGGGCGAATACTACCGGCGGATGCTCGCCACAAACCGCCGCTCCAGCGACAAACGCCAGCGCCGCTGGGACGCCCTGCTGGGGAACCTGCGAGAAAAAGGCTTCGCCGGGGAAATCCATTCGTATGAGCACGGCTATAACCACGCCTGCACCGCCTACTATTGCAGCGGATTCCAGGACGAATGCCTCGTGTTCGTGATGGAGGCGGCTGGGTTCATCAACGCCTCCAGCGTGTACCTCGGCAAGGCCGGCCGGCTGGTGAAACTGCTCGACATCCCCTGGCCTCACAGTCCGGGGCGGTTTTATGAAACCATCACGCTGTTGCTGGGCTTTCGGCCCGCGCGGCACGAGGGCAAGATCACCGGCCTGGCGGCGCTGGGCGACCCGGCCGTCCTGGGCGACTACGCCCGCGAACTGTTCCACCTGCGCGACGAAAACGACGATTTTTATCTCTCCCCGCTGATCCACCTGTGGCGGTGGGATTACCGCCGGCGCAAGGCGAACCGGCCCCTGCCCAGGCCCCTGCGGGGCTATTCGCAGGCCGACATCGCCGCGGCGTGGCAGACGGCCCTGGAAGAAGCATTGGTGGGACTGGTTCAACGGTTCCTCCATCGCCATCCGCACATTCGCCACGTCGCGCTGGCCGGCGGCGTGCACGGAAACGTGAAACTCAACCAGCGAATCAACGAACTGGAGCAGGTCGAGGAAATGTACGTTCATCCGGGCATGAGCGATTGCGGCCAGCCGGTCGGGGCCGCCCTGGCCTGCCGGGCGGAGCTGGAAGGCGGTTGTATAAAACCATTTCGGCATGAGACGGTCTACCTCGGCCCCGCGCCGGACGCGAAGGAAATCGAACAACTCACAAGCGAATACCAGCTCGTCTTCGAGGACGCGAAAAACGACGACGAACTGGCCGACCGCGTGGCGGGGCTGCTGGCGGAGAATAAAATCGTCGCCTTATGTCGCGGACGGATGGAATACGGCCCGCGGGCCTTGGGCGCCCGGACGATCATGTACGCCGCCACCGACCCGTCCGTAAACGACTGGCTGAACAAGCAACTGAAGCGCACGGAATTCATGCCCTTCGCGCCGGTCACGCTCCTCGAAGACGCCGAACGCTGCTACGTGCACGGGCGAAAGAGCGCCTACACAGCCGGGTTTATGACCGTCTGCTACAACTGCACCGACGAAATGAAGGCCTCCTGCCCCGCCGTCGTGCACGTGGACGGAACGGCCCGGCCCCAATACATCTCCCGCGAGCAGAACCTGTTTTACCACGACGTGCTGAAAAAATACAAGCGGCGGACGGGCATTTCCTCCGTGGTCAACACGTCATTCAACATGCACGAGGAACCCATCGTCTGCACCGCCGGCGACGCGATCAAGGCCTTCGTCGCCAGCAATCTCGACGCGCTGGTGCTGGGAAATCGCCTGCTGCTAAAGGACAAAAATCCCGTCCTGCGTGAGAAACTCACCGGCGTTCGGGAGGTCGAGCAAACCCCCGCCGACGGCGAAGAGCCGCAGGACTAGTACTACAACAAAAGACCGTGTCGCGGGCCTCTGGCCCGCGAGTACCGAGGGCATCTTGCCCTCGGAATGACCTTGTATTCGCGGCCAAGATGGCCGCGATACGCGCGGGCAGGATGCCCGCGACACGAATATAGATCGATCTTTCGTTGCAGGACTGACCCGACGCGGATTTTCCGACGCAAAAGAAAATCAGACTCTTTGGTTGACGTATTTGCATTCTTGGTGTAGGGTTACGCCTCTGTAAGACGATATCCGCGTCAAGGGGCGAAGGAATTGTATGGTCAAAGGCGACAATATCGAGGTTGAGGCGGTCGTGAAGCAGTCGCTTCCGAACGCCATGTTCCGCCTGGAGATCGACATGGGCGGAAACAAGCACGAAATTCTGGGCATGATCTCCGGGAAGATGCGAAGGCATTACATCCGCATCACGCCCGGCGACAAGGTTCTGGTCGAAATGAGTCCGTACGACCTGACCAAGGGACGCATCACCTACCGCCAGCGATAAACGGGGGAACGAATATGGGAGGGGCTATTGGAACAAGCTTGTATTTCACAGCCACGCCGGCGGAGTGTGTGACAATTTTTTCTGGCACCCCCAAAGTTGTCATTCTGAGCGGAGTCGCTTGTGAGCGCAGCGAACATGCGACGAAGTCG
>JAFGEJ010000131.1 GCA_016931655.1 Phycisphaerae bacterium | reverse complement strand
TTGCCTTGTTTTCGCGGCCAAGATGGCCGCGACACGCGCGGGCGAGACGCCCGCGACACGAATAAAGACTTTCTAAACGGGCTGCTACCCCATTGTTCGACTCCGACTCGAGCGTGTCAGAAAAAGAGATTTCGTGAGATTTTTCTTTAGAGCCTATCCCAATAACCCTCTGGCTTCGACCGGCTGCAACGTCAATCTGTTGCGTCGTGCTGCACCTGCCTGCCGGCAGGCAGTTCGGCAACCTGCAGAGGTTGCCTGCTTGCTACTCTGCGAAGTAGCCTTCGCTACGAAGCACGAGTCGCACTCCTTGCATCTCGACGTTTCGCACGGTCTCGGGCCGACGAGGGGTTATTGGGATAGGCTCTTATTCGATCCACTGCAGCTTGAACGTGCCGGCATTGATTTTCTCTTCCATTTCCCGCCAACCATTGCGGATATGTTCCCGCATTCGCCGTTCGGCCTCGTCGGGTTGATTTTTCCGGATCGGCTCAAGAAGAAAGAAATGGCGGTCGGGCTTGAAGTCCTGTTCGTCACGAACTTTCAAGACCTTTCCGAGAATCTGGTAACTTTCCGCAAGCTGAATGAGCATGTCGCAGCGGGACAGGTGAAGGATCCGCTGATGGAATTCCCGATCCAGGCGAACGTGATCCTCGTTTTGCGACGGGGTAAGAGCTTCTATGCGTTTGACGAGCCGTTCCAGCTCCCGCAATTCCCCCCGGCTGATGTGCTCGCAGCACATCCGGGCCGCCAGACCCTCCAGCACTTCACGAATCATGTACACCTGCTGCAAACGGTTGGTATCCACCTCCCGAACGAACGCGCCGAGCTGATCCTTCAATTCCACCATCCCCATCGCCCGCAACTCCAGCAGCGACTCCCGCACGACGCTCTGAGACACGTCGAATTCTTTGGACAATTGAACCTGTCCCAGACGAGTACCGGGAGCATATTCCCCCCGCAGGATTTTCTGCTGGATGGCCTCGCGTACTACGTGTCGGGAAACCCGACTTTTCGACCTGGTTTTTTTCTTAAGGGTCTTCGGCATGGTTTTTTCCCTAGAGCAAGCGAACCGGCAACTTCAGCTTGCTCTATTTTTTTTATTTTTCCATATCCTCCGCGTTGACCAATACGGTAAAGTAATGTCGTTTCAAACTATCGATAGCTATAGATATTTTGACGACATCTGACAGTCTGTCAAGGCTGTATTTTCCTTTTTATCCTTATCAAAAACACAAAACGATGTATTTCATAATGACTCGACCTGTTGTTCTTTGCGCCGCCGACCTGGCCCATTCGCCGAAAGCCAGGGAAATCCTGGAGAATGCCTGCAAGGTTCTGTATACCCCGGCTACTCCCGAAGCGCTTCAGGAGCATCTCCCGGAAGCCGACGCCTATCTTGCTTCGCTTCATGTGCAGCTTACAAAAGAGCTTATAGAAAAATCGCCCCGACTCAAGGCCATCGCCACTCCCTCAACCGGTTTGGACCACATTGACATACAGGCCACAAAAGATCGCGGAATCGCAGTCCTGGGGCTTAAGGACGACCGGGAATTCCTGGATCGCATAACCTCCACAGCCGAGCTGGCCTGGGGATTGCTCCTGGCCTGCGTCCGAAGAATTCCCGAAGCCTTTGCGTCCGTCCGAGAAGGACAATGGGGGCGGGACCGATATCGAGGCAGGCAACTGACGGGAAAGACACTGGGAATTCTGGGTTGCGGCCGGCTGGGGACGATCGTTTCCCAATATGGCCTGGCGTTTCGGATGAACGTCATCGGCAACGATGTCAGGCCGGTGAATCTGCCCGGAGTTCGGATGGTCTCGTTTGACGAGTTGATTTCCCGGTCGGACGTGTTGTCCATCCACATCCACCTGACGCCGGAGAACCGCCGGCTGATCGACCGGGACGTGCTGAAACGGATGAAACCCGGTGCGGTTCTCATCAACACCAGCCGGGGCGCAATTCTCGATGAATCGGCCCTCCTGGAGGCGTTGCAGACCGGGAATCTCACAGCCGGCCTGGATGTCATCGAGGGGGAATGGGACGAGCAGATCGGAAACCACCCGCTGGTGGAATACGCCCGAACCCATGAAAACCTGATTATCACGCCCCACGTCGGGGGAGTAACCCACGAGGCCCAGGAGATGGCCTACGCCCGGGCGGCGGAGAAGCTGGTGGCGTATTTTTCCGAATCGGCGCCGCGGGGTAGCTAAAGGGCTTATTTTTTCGACTCGGCCTTCTGCCGGCGGCGGCGGTCGATGATCTCCTCGGCGATTTTCTGCGGCACGCGGGAATACTTCGCCATTTCCATCGTGAAGGTGGCCATCCCCTTGGAGAGGCTTCGAATGATCGTGGCGTATCCGAACATGTTCGCCAGGGGAACCTCGGCCCGCACAACGGCGTAGTTGTCCTTGTTTTCCGTGCCGAGGATCACGCCGCGCCGGCTGTTCAGATCGCCGACGATCGGACCCTGGTATTCCGTGGGCGTTTCGACTTCCACGAGCATGATCGGTTCGAGCAGGCAGGGTTTGGTTTTCGGGAAGGCCTGCCGGAAGGCGTCCGTGGCGCAGATGCGGAAGGCCATCTCGCTGGAATCGACGGCGTGGAACGAACCGTCGTCGAGGCACATCCTGCAGCCGACGATTTCATATCCCGCCAGGGGGCCTTCCTTCATGGCCGCGGCGAAGCCCTTGCTGATCGCGGGGATGTACTCGCGGGGAATCCGCCCGCCGGTGATGTTGTCCTCGAAGTCGTAGGGTGACTCGGCGGAATCCTCCAGCGGAACGATGCGTCCCACAACGTGGGCGAACTGGCCCGATCCGCCGGTCTGCTTTTTGTGGCGGTAGTCGAAGCTCGTTTCGACGGTGGGCGCTTCGCGGTAGCTGACGTTCGGCGCGCCGACGGTGACGTCGGCTTTGTATTCCCGTTTCATCCGCTCGACGTACACGTCCAGGTGCAGCTCGCCCATTCCGGCGATCAGTGTTTCGGACGTTTCGGGGTCCGTGGAAACGCGGAAGGTGGGATCTTCCTTCATAAAGCGGTTCAGCGCCTTGGCCATTCGATCCTGGTCCTGGCTGCTGCGGGGAATGACCGACAGGCTGATGACCGGCTCGGCTACGAAGATCGACTCCAGCGAGTAGTTCACGCCCTCGCCGCAGAGGGTGTCGCCGCTGGCGCAATCCGCGCCGAGAAGGGCGACGATATCGCCGGCGAGCGCTTCGTTTACGTCTTCGCGGTCGTCGGCGTGCATTTTCACGATGCGTCCGATCCGCATCATTTTGTTTGTGCGCGCGTTGCGATACGACTGTCCGCGGACAATGCGGCCCTGGTAGACGCGGGTGTAGCTCAGCTGGCCAAACGTCTCATCAACGATCTTGAAGACCATGCCCACCATCGGCGCGTCGGGGTTGCACTCCAGGGGCGTCTCGGCGCCTTCGTTGTCGTGATCGCGGGCGAAGGCCTGGCGGTCCAGTGGGTTGGGCAGATATTCGCACACCGCGTCCAGCAGCGGCTGAATGCCCTTGTTGCCCAGGGCCGTGCCCATCATCAGCGGGACGAGCTGGCAGTTGATGGTCTCCTCGGCAATGGTCTCGCGGATCATTTCCTCGGAGACGGGTTTTTCCTCCAGCAGCCGTTCCGTCATCTCGTCGCTGAACAGGCTCAGGGCGTCGAGCATTTCGTGGCGGGCGTCTTCCGCGGCGGCGAGGTATTCCGCCGGCACGGCGGAGCGAATAACGTCCTGGCCGTTGTCGCCGTCAAACGTGATCGCCTCCATCGTCACCAGATCAATCACGCCGAGGAAGGAATCGCCCTCGCCCATGTTGATCTGAATGGGAACGACGTTCAGCCCGAGCTTTTCCCGCAGTTCAATCGTCACGCGCCGCGGGTCGGCGCCGGTGCGGTCCATTTTGTTCACGAACGCGATGCGCGGCACGCGGTATCGCTTCATCTGGCGGTCCACGGTGACGGACTGACTTTGCACGCCCCCCACGGCGCAGAGCACCATCACGCCGCCGTCCAGGACGCGCAGCGACCGTTCGACCTCGACGGTGAAATCCACGTGCCCGGGCGTGTCGATAAGGTTGATCACGTTCTCGCCCCAGTCCACCTGCGTGGCGGCCGAGGTGATCGTAATGCCCCGCTCGCGTTCGAGGTCCATAAAGTCCATCGTCGCGCCGCCGTCGCGGCCGCGCACTTCCTGCATGCGGTGAATCCGGCCGGCGTAATATAAAATCCGCTCCGAAAGCGTGGTCTTGCCCGAATCAATATGGGCGGAAATCCCGATGTTCCGAATGTTGTTGCGTCGCTTCATAATCGTCTGCTCTTGCTTTCAGCGTTCTACTTTCTTTGCGTTTTCTTTTCCCGCCCGCCGCGGCGGACAACACGTCCACCGACACGCCCGGCGTGTCCTTCATGGGTTTATAGCGAACTCCCTCTCTTACACCCTGAGCTTACGAGCGGAAAAGAATATAAGAGTGTACCATAAAATCGCCCAACGGCAAGGAAAATCTTGAGCCGTTTTCCCGCCTCCCGCCTTCGCCGCCGTGAAGCCCGATTCCCGAAAGAATCCCCATTTGCGGAATCGCCGCCGAAACGATATGGTAAAAGCCGCGGAATGATTTTCCCCGGGGGGACAAGGCGAATAAAACCATGCTGGAAGAATTGAAAGAACAGGTGTGTCGCGCGAACCTTCGTCTGGCGGCGGAGGGACTGGTCATGCAGACGTGGGGCAACGTCAGCGGCGTGGATCGCGACGGCGGATTCGTCGTGATCAAGCCTTCCGGCGTGCCGTACGACGAGATGAAGCCGGAGCACATGGTGGTTGTTTCCCTCGAAACGGGCGAGGTGGCCGAAGGAGATTTGCGCCCCAGCAGCGACACGCCCACGCACCGCGTGCTGTACCGCGCCCTGGCGGGCGTCGGCGGCGTGGTGCACGCGCACAGCCTGTACGCCACCGCCTGGGCGCAGTCGCGCCGGGAAATCCCCTGCCTCGGCACGACGCACGCGGATTTCTGCTTCGGCCCGATCCCCTGCACCCGCCAGCTTAAGCCCGAGGAGATCGCCGAAGACTACGAAGCCAACACCGGCAAGGTCATCGCGGAGCGATTCGCCTCGCTGGACCTGAAGCATACGCCCGCCGTGCTGGTGGCGGAGCATGGGCCGTTCGCCTGGGGCGCCGGGCCTGACGAGGCCGTCACCGCCGCCGTCACGCTCGAGCAGGTCGCCCGCCTGGCCAGCGAAACGCTGCGGATCGACCCATCCCCCCGCCCCATCCCTCGCGAGCTGCAGGAAAAACACTTTCTCCGCAAACACGGCCCCGACGCCTATTACGGGCAAACGTAGCGTTCCGGTAGTCGTCTCATAAAAAATATGAACACCCCCCTCCGTGACAATGACGTTTCCTCCGCCGACGCACCTCGGAAAAGATCAGTAAAGGCGTCTTTCATGGATCGCCTGCGCCCGGCCGGCCGGGCGCTGAAGCATCGTAACTATCGCCTGTTTTTTTTCGGGCAGGGCATGTCGCTGGTGGGAACCTGGACGCAGCGGGTGGCGCTGGCGTGGCTGGTGTATCGGCTGACGGGTTCGGAGCTGATGCTGGGGGCGGTGGGATTCGCCAGTCAGATCTTCACCTTTCTGCTCGCGCCGTTCGCGGGGGTGCTGGCGGACCGCACCGCCCGTCGTACGCTGCTGGTGGCGACGCAGACGCTGGCGATGGTGCAGGCGTTTCTGCTGGCCGGCCTGACGTTGGGTGGTGTAATTCAGCCGTGGCAGATTCTCGTTTTAAGCGGCCTGCTGGGCGTGATCAACGGCTTTGACATCCCGATCCGCCAATCCTTCGTCGTGGAGATGCTCGGCTCACGGGAGGAACTGCCCAACGCCATTGCCATGAACTCGTTTCTCGTCAACGGCGCAAGACTGATCGGCCCGTCGCTGGCGGGGTTTCTGGTGGCGGGATTCGGCGAGGGCGTCTGCTTTCTTCTCAACGGGGCGACGTTCCTGGCCGTCATCGCGGCCTTGCTGAAAATGCGCATCTTCGAAGCGCATCACCCCGCCCGTCATCACCACCCACTGCACAATCTGCACGAAGGCCTGGTATACACGTTCGGTTTCGCGCCGATCCGCGCGATCCTGCTGCTGCTGGCGACGGTGAGTCTGCTGGGCGTCTCGTACACCACGCTGATGCCCGTCTTCGCGCGGGATATTCTCCACGGCGGCCCGCGAATGCTGGGCCTGCTGATGGCGGCGGTGGGCATCGGCGCGATTGGCGGAACGCTTTTCCTGGCGACGCGAAAGAGCGTTCGAGGCCTGGGACGCGTGATGGCGGCGGCGAGCGCGTTCTTCGGGGCGGCGCTGATCGCCTTCGGATTCTCCCGCAATCTCTGGCTGTCCCTGGCACTGCTGGCGGCGGCGGGGTTTGGTATGATGATCCAGTTCGCCGCGAGCAACTCGCTGCTCCAGACCCTCGCCGACGACGACAAGCGGGGACGGGTGATGAGTTTTTACGTGATGGCCTTCATGGGCATGGGTCCGTTCGGGGCGCTGCTGGGCGGCTGGCTGGCGAGGCAATTCGGCGCGCCGACGGCGGTCATGATCGGCGGGGCGGGATGCGTTCTCGGCGCCGCCGTCTTCGCCACGCGCCTGCCGCTGCTGGGAAAACTCGTCCACCCGATCTATATCCGGCTGGGGATCGTCCCCCAGCCGAGTGAGGAAGGCGACGAACCCGGCGTCCTTTCCCCGTGGGAAACACGCATGTAACCATTTCGGACGGAGCGAGTGATATCACCGGCAATGATACAAATCCCGCAATAGTACAAAAAAAACGCGACACAGAGAGACAGAGGAACTGAGAAGAAAAAGGAAAAAGAGATATCCAAAATCATCTTCTCTGTTTTTCAGTACCTCAGTGTCGGATTTTGTTTTGTCTTGATTTCAAAAAATCCGGTCACTCACCGAACGAAGCTGTTCCCGCCTTTTTTATTGCGTTTTTGGAAGAATTCGCTACGGTATTGCAACCCGATATCGGGTTTTAACGGAGTGTGCATGAGCATTGTCGTGATGAAATTCGGCGGGACGAGCGTCGCGGACGCCCGGAAGATTCGCGCCGCTGCCAGGCGAGCGATTCGCGCCCAGAAGCAGGGCCGGCAGGTCGTCATGGTCGTCTCGGCGATGGGCAAGGAAACCGACCGCCTGGTGGACCTGGCCCGGCAGATCAGCCCAACCCCGCCGCACCGGGAAATGGACCAGTTGCTCGCCACGGGCGAGCAGGTGACGATCTCCCTGATGGCGATGTCGCTGGAAGAAATGGGCTGCCCCGCGATCAGCTTCACGGCTGGGCAGATCGGCATGGTCACCGACGAGGCCCACACGAAGGCCCGGCTGAAGTCCATCGCCGCGGAGAAAATCCACCATGAACTCGACGCCGGCAAAGTCGTGATCGTCGCGGGCTTCCAGGGCGTCACCGAAAGCGGCGCGATTACCACGCTGGGGCGCGGCGGCAGCAACGTCACGCTGGTGGCGATTGCCGCGGCCCTGAAGGCGGACCTGTGCGAAAACTTCACCGACGTGGACGGCATCTTCACCGCGGACCCGCGCATCGTGCCGACGGCCCGGAAACTGGACGCCGTCAGCTACGACGAAATGCTGGAACTGGCAAGTCTCGGAGCAAGCGTGCTGCACCACCGGGCCGTCGAGTTCGCCAAAAAGTACGACGTGCCCCTGCACGTGCGCAACAGCGAACACAACAGGAAAGGAACCCTCATCGTGCACGAAACGGAATCCATGGAACGCATCGTGGTGCGCGGGGCGGCCCTGAAGGAAGGCCTGGCGCGCGTCACCCTCAGCAGCGTGCCCGATCATCCGGGCGTGGTCGCTCGCATCTTCCACCAGGTCGCCCGCGAAAACGTCGTCGTGGACGACATCATCCAGACCATCGCCGATAACGGCAAGGCGACGGTCTCGTTTACCGTGGAGATGGCCGAACTGCCCGAATGCAAACAGGCCGTCGATATTCTCCGCAAAGAGCTGAAGTGCTCTGCCCGGTACGAGGATCACCTCGCGAAGGTATCGGTCGTGGGCGTGGGCATGCGCACCCACACGGGCGTGGCGGAAAAGATGTTCGCCTCCCTGGCAGCCGAGGGGATCAACATCCAGAACATCACGACCAGTGAGATCAAAATTTCCTGCCTCATCAACCGCACGCAGGGCAAAAAGGCCTTGCGCGTCGTGCACGACGCGTTCGGCCTGGGAATCCAAAAGCCCGCCAGGAAAAAGCCCGCGAAAAAGGCGGCGAAGAAATCCACCCGAAAAAAAGCAAAGTAACGTATCATGCGTGAAGTGCACATCTCCAGTTCCGCGGACGGCAAAATCCAGCCGGCGATGTTTTACGCTCCGCGCGGTACTCTCGGCCCGAAGGCCAAACCCGCACCGTTGCTGGTTGCGCTGCATCAATGGAGCCACGGATTCGATATCCCCTCCGTTCAGGGGGATTATCTCTCGGAGGTTCGCAAACGCGGCTGGGTGTTCATTCATCCTCACTTTCGAGGCCGAAACGACAATCCCCTCGCCTGCGCGTCGGACCTGGCGGTTCAGGACGTGCTCGACGCCGTCGCCTTTGCCCGCGCCAACGCCAGCGTCGATCCGAAGCGAATCTACCTCCTGGGCGTCTCCGGCGGCGGCCACATGACGTTGATGATGGTCTCCAAAGCCCCGAAACTCTGGGCGGCGGCCAGCGTGTGGGTGCCGATTTTCGACCTCGTAAAATGGCACGCGGAAACCAAACTTGCGGGGCGGATATATTGGAAGATGCTCGAAGCCGTCTGCGGAGGACCGCCTGGTAAGTCCAGGACCATCGATGCACAATACAGGCATCGCAGCCCGCGAACCTATCTTCGCAAGGCGGCAGGCCTGCCGATGGACATCAACGCCGGCATTCACGACGGGCACACCGGGTCCGTGCCGATTTTGCATTCACTGCTGGCGTTCAATGTACTGGCCGCCGCCAATGGCAAGAAGGAAAAGCAAATCCCCCAGGCCGATATCCGCCACATGGCCGAGAAGGAGTGTGTTCCCCTGAACATCGCCTACCGCGGCAAGGAAACGGATCGAAAACACGCGATCCTCTTCCGCCGGCAGGCGGGGCCGGCCCGAGTGACGATCTTTGAGGGCGGGCATGAATTCGATCCCGCCGCCGCCTTCGCCTGGCTGGCAACCCGACGGAAGCAATGACTCCCCCTGTCATGCTTTTTAGACCTCTATCACAAGACCCTTCCGCAGGTGGCGCCTTCAAGCGAGTTTTTTGAAAAAACGAGCTTGTGGGTGCTTCTTTACTCATTAAAAGACACCCACAAGAATCGGTAGGTTCATCGAACCTACCAATTCTTGAAGGTGCCACAATCCGCATTATTTGCATAAAAAACATGGCGGAGTTCCTTAAGAACCCCGCCACGCAATTATTTTTCCCCGAATTCCGAAATACGATCTCTTTTACACGATGCCCTGTGCGATCATGGCGTGGGCGACTTTCTGGAAGCCGGCGATATTGGCGCCCGCGACCAGGTTGCCCTTCAGGCCGTATTCGTCCGCCGCGGCGCGGCTCTGATCGTACACGGCGTTCATGATCTGCTTGAGGCGGGCGTCGACTTCCTCGAACGGCCAATCCAGGCGCATGGAGTTCTGGCACATCTCCAGGGCGCTGGTGGCCACGCCGCCGGCGTTGGCGGCCTTGGCCGGGCCGAGAATCACCCCGGCGTCCTGGAACACGTCCACCGCTTCGGGCGTTGAGGGCATGTTCGCGCCTTCGCCGACGGCCTTGCAGCCGTTCTTCACCAGTATCTGGGCGCTCTTGCCGTCGATTTCGTTCTGCGTCGCGCTGGGCAGGGCAACGTCGCAGGGAATCGACCAGATGCCTGAGCAGCCTTCGGTGTACTTGGCGGATTTGTGCTCGTCGGCGTATTCCTTGATTCGGCCTCGCTCGACTTCCTTGATCCGCTTGACGGTATCGAGCTTGATGCCGCCTTCGTCCACGATGTACCCGCTGCTGTCGGACAGGGCGACGACCTTTCCGCCGAGCTGGTGGACCTTTTCCGTCGCGTAGATGGCCACGTTGCCCGAACCGCTCACGACGACCTTTTTGCCCTTCCAGTCCATTTTCAAATCCTGCAGGACGCGGGTCATGTAATACACCAGGCCGTAGCCGGTGGCTTCCGTCCGCACGAGCGAACCGCCCCAGCCGATGCCCTTGCCCGTCAGCACGCCGGTGAACTTGTTGGTGAGCTTCTTGTACTGGCCGAACATATAGCCGATTTCCCGGCCGCCCACGCCGATGTCACCGGCCGGCACGTCCGTGTCCTCGCCGATGTGGCGGAACAGTTCGGACATGAAGCTCTGGCAGAAGCGCATCACTTCCAGGTCGCTCTTGCCCTTCGGGTCGAAGTCGCTCCCGCCCTTGCCGCCGCCGATGGGCGTGGTCGTCAGGGCGTTCTTGAATACCTGCTCAAAGCCCAGGAACTTGATGATGCCCAGGTACACCGAGGGGTGGAACCGCAGGCCGCCCTTGTACGGGCCGATCGCGCTGTTGAATTCCACGCGGAAGCCGCGATTGATCTGCACGTCGCCCTTGTCGTCCACCCACGGCACGCGGAAAATCACCTGGCGTTCCGGCTCGATCATCCGTTCGAGAACCTTCAGTTTCGCCAGTTGCGAATTTTTCTGCACCACCACGTCCACGGACTCGGCGACTTCCCGGACGGCCTGGTGAAATTCGGTCTCGCCGGGGTTTCGGGCGGCCACCACGCCCATGATTTCGTCCACAAAATAACTCGAACCGGACATGTTCGTGCTCCTTCTGTCAGTGTGCTGTTCGCACCGCCTCGGCCGCCCCCGCCGGCAACCAGGCCGGGGAAAGGCGTTCCCATTCCGACGCGATGATGATAAGACCATTATTCATATCATAAAGTTTAATGATATAAAAATTAGAAATACTAATACCGGGAATCATCGGTTAGAATATCGTACCCCGCCGCCTTTTGATGGACTTGCCATGTCGAAGGAATCGTCTGGAACCTAATCCGGGCGGGATATAAGATTGTTACATGGACAGAAATGAAATTATTGAAATTGCACGCTCGCACATGGTGAACCTCAAACCGATGGAAACGCGGGAAAAGGGGTATGTTTTTCATCACGGGCTTCGGACGGCCGGGATTGCAATGAAGCTGGTGGACCTTGTGGATCCTTCGCCGGTGGTGGATCGGGATATCCTTTTTGCGGCGGCGGTGTTCCACGATATCGGCAAGGGGAGCGATCCACACAACGAAATCGGTGCCGCCATGGCGGGGGAGGTTCTTGCCGGCCAATGCTCGCCGAAGGATATCGACGCGATCACGCGGATCATTCGGGAGCACAACCAGCGTCATCGCGCAGCCGAATGCACGATGGCGGTCCGAATACACCAGGACGCGGATATTCTCGATCATTTCGGCGCGCAATGCATCTGGCTGGCGTTTCACTGGAATGCCCTGCATGATGAAACACCGCAGCAATCCCTGGAGTATTACCATAGCAATCGAAATAAAGAATGGCTCGCGGCAGCACAGGAGTCTTTGAATTTCGAAGTCTCTCAATCCATCCTGGACGAAAAAATCACTTTCGAGCGGGATTTTTACGACCGCTTCGCTCAAGAGATGGACGGAGTTTTCTAAATAGCGTTTATCGAAACAAGTTATTAATATATTTGTGATTCCGATTGGATCGGTTTTGAAGCCCGATAGGGCTGGACAGCATTTAGCCGGTGGTGAGCGAAGCGAACCACCGGAAGAAAGTATAATGATTTGAGTCCCGAAGGGACGGCAGCGATTCGATATATTTCATCAATTGCGCAAAACTGCTGTCGTCCCTTTGGGACTCAAAGGTATTGAAAACCGGTTCCGGGGGTTGACACCCCCGGCTAAACGCTTTTTGTCCCTTCGGGACAAGGAAATCATTTCGTAGAAAGGATTGCCTGCCGGAGATGAATAATGACTCGGTATGAAATCATTATATTCTGGAGCGAGGAAGATGACGCCTTTGTCGCGGATGTTCCGGAACTTCCGGGTTGCATGGCCCACGGGGATACGCAGGAAGCCGCACTGGCCAACGCCAAGGACGCCATTGCACTTTGGCTGGAAACGGCCAAAGAATGCAACGACCCCATTCCTCAACCCAAAGGCCGTCGATTGGCCTTCGCTTAACATTCTCACATTCTGCAGGTAACTTTACCCCATGCCGCAGATTGACGCCAAACTCAGTACGGGCCTGGCGGGGCTGGACCGGGTGCTTAAGGGCCTGATCCCCGGTGACAACATCGTCTGGCAGGTGGAAAAGGTGGAGGATTACGCCCAGTTCGTCCCCCCCTACTGCCAGGCCGCCCGTCGGATCGGAACCCGGCTGATCTATCTCCGCTTCGCGGACCATCCGCCGCTGCTTGAACCCGGCCCGGACGTGGACATCCACACACTCGACGCCTCGGAAGGCTTCGAGTCGTTCGTGACCGCCATCCATCGCGTGATCGACCGGCACGGGCGCGGCGGGGCGTACGTATTCGACTGCCTCAGCGGCCTGGCGGAACACTGGTATTCCGACCGAATGCTGGGCAACTTCTTCATGCTCACCTGCCCATATCTCTACGACGTGGAGGCGCTGGCGTTTTTCGGCATCCTGCGGAATCGCCATTCCTACCACGCCACGTCGGCGATTCTGGAAACCACGCAGATTTTCATGAACGTCTACACGCACGGCGGCGCGACGTACGTGCATCCGCTGAAGGTGCTGGCCAGGCACAGCCCGACGATGAACCTGCTGCACGTCCGCAAGGGCGAGGACTTCCGCCCCGTCACGGAAAGCGCGGTCATCGGGGCAATCCACGCCGATGAATCCTGGTCGCGCCTGGAATCCGGCAGCCGGGAGATCGGCGTGTGGAACACCACGTTCCAGAAGGCCGAGGAAATCCTGCGAAACCGGAAGCAAGGCCATCGCGACGAAGAAAAAGAACGGGAATGTCTCCACGGGCTGCTGCGCATGATCGTCAGCCGGGACCCGCGCGTCCTGGCGCTGGCGGAGAAATACCTCACGCTCCAGGACGTGGTGACTATCGGGCGGCGGCTGGTCGGTTCGGGACTCATCGGCGGCAAAAGCGTGGGCATGCTGCTTTCGCGGGCGATTCTGCGCAAGGACCATCCCCGCCTGGGCGAGAAGCTCGAACCGCACGACTCGTTTTACATCGGTTCGGACGTGTTTTTCTCGTTCATGGTGCGCAACGGCCTGTGGTGGATTCGCACCTCGCTGCGCGACCCCAAAACGCTGCTGGAAGGCGCGGTGCGGGGAAGGCATCGCATTCTCATGGGCACGTTTCCCGACGATATCCTGCGGCAGTTCGAGGACGTGCTGGACTACTTCGGCCAGTCGCCGATCATCGTCCGTTCCTCCAGCCTGCTGGAGGACAATTTCGGCAACGCCTTCGCGGGCAAGTACGAGAGCGTCTTCTGCGCGAATCAGGGCCCGCGCCGCCAGCGGCTGGACGACTTCCTGGCCGCGGTGCTGACGATCTACGCCAGTTCGATGGGCGATTCCGCGCTGAGTTATCGCCACGAGCGGGGCCTGCTGGAATGCGACGAGCAGATGGCCCTGCTGGTGCAGCGCGTCAGCGGGCGCATGCACGAGCATCTGTTCTTCCCGCCGATCGCCGGGGTGGGGTTCAGCTTCAATCCCTACGTGTGGAATCCGAAGATCGATCCGCAGGCCGGCCTGCTGCGGCTGGTGTTCGGCCTGGGCACGCGCGCGGTGGACCGCAGCGACGACGACTACACCCGCATCGTCGCTCTCAACGCCCCGGACGTTCGACCGGAGTGCAATTTCGACGAGGTGCGGAAATTCTCCCAGCGGCGCGTGGACGTGCTGGACCTGGAGGCCAATCAACTCGTCGCAAAGCGATTCGGCGAAGTTGCGCAACAGAGCAGCGACCTGCCGATGGACCTGTTCGCCGGCCGATCCGACGGCGCCGTCGGCGGGGAAGCCTCCGGCGTGCTGACGTTCGAGAATCTGCTGCACGAGACGGATTTCGTGCGCGACATGCGTGAACTGCTGCAAACCCTCCAGAAGGCCTACGCGTATCCCGTGGACATCGAATTCGCCGCCAACTTCCCGGAAGAGGACCGCGGATACAAGATCAATCTCCTGCAATGTCGCCCTTTGCAGGTGCAGCGGCAGGGGCCGGCCGCCGAAACGCCGACCGTCGAGCCTGAGCAATGTCTCCTGCGCGCCCGCGGCGCGGTGATCGGCCAGCGTCGCACCTGCAACGTGGATCGCGTGATCTTCATCGACCCGGCGGAATATGGCCGGCTGCCCCTAAACGACCGCCACACCATCGCCCGCCGCGTGGGACAACTCGTGCACGCGTGTGACGAGACGCCCCAGGTCGTGCAGATGCTCATCGGCCCGGGCCGATGGGGCACGAGAAGCCCGGAGTTGGGCGTGCCGGTGACGTTCGCGGAAATCAGCCGGGTGGCGGTGCTCTGCGAAGTGGTCGCCATGCGCGAAGATCTTGTCCCGGACGTGAGCCTGGGAACGCATTTCTTCAACGACCTGGTGGAGTCCGACGTTCTTTACTTCGCCCTGTTCCCCAGCCGGCCCGACAGTCTGCTGCGGAAGGAGGCGTTCCGCTCGGCCCCCAATCGCCTGGCGGACCTGCTGCCCGAGGCGAAAGGCCTGGAGAACGTCATCCACGTGAAGAATGCTGACGACTTCCCTGATGCGGCCCTCGTTCTGCACGCCGACTTCCTCCAGCAGGACGTGATGCTCTACCGCGAAAGGAAGCAGGCGGAATAATACACCAAACCCCGCCGGCGACGGATCGCCGCGCTTCTTCTCGCGGCGATTCCGTCAGGGCCTGGTGGTCTGAGCGTTTTCCTCCGTACGTTGCAGGCGAAGGGCGGCGGAGTTGATGCAATGGCGTTGGCCCGTCGGGGCCGGCCCGTCGTCGAAGACGTGCCCCAGGTGCGCCCCGCAACGGGCGCAGAGCAATTCCCGGCGGACCATCCCGTGCGACGTGTCGGTGCGCACTTCGATATGTTCCTCCTCCAGCGGCGCCCAGAAGCTGGGCCAGCCCGTGCCCGAATCGAATTTCGTCCCGGAGGAATACAGCGGCTGGCCGCAGGCGACGCAGAGGTACGTTCCTTTCTCCTTGGTATTCCAGTACTTCCCGGTAAAAGGCGCCTCGGTGCCGCACTGCCGTGTGATGCGATATTCCTCCGGTGTGAGGGTGCGTTTCCATTCGGCGTCCGATTTGACGATTTTCGGTTTCGACGGGTTCACGGAGGTTTCCTCCCCGCCCGGCGGTGGGGCGGTGTCGCATCCGACGGCCTGCAGAATCGCCAAGGCCGTCCCGAAGATTCGCAATGGGAACAAAACCCGTTTCATCGCGTCTTTCTCCGCACGAACCATTGTAGGCGCGCGGATTGGGACTTGCTTTGCCGGGAGAATTCCGGGTAGAAAGAAATTATGACGATCCGCGTTCGACTTCTCCGCGTCATGCTGGTTATCGCCCTGGCGCCCATGCTCCTGGTGGCGCTGGACCATCATCTCTCGACGCGGCGCATCCAGAGCCGGGTCGAAAACATCGCCTTCGAAAGCCTCGAAAACGACGCGAGGAATTATCTCCAGGGGCTGGTCGGAGATTACGTGCGCATCGTCGAGCGGGACCGGGAACTGGTGGCCATGACGGTACTGGCCCAGGCGAGAGAGGTGGAAAACCGCCTTTGCGCCCCGCCGCCGAAACCATCCCCCGTCTTTCTGAACGTCAACTATGACAAACAGGACCGCCTGCCCGACGACATGCAGACGCTGGATAAGTATTTCCGCCTGGACGCGAACCAGAAGAAACACCCCATCCCCGTGTCGTTTCGAGAACAGGTGTTTGTGATCGCCCCCGGTGTGAATCCCGAATCCGTCCAACAGGACATGGCACGCCTGAGCACCATGCCCGAAGCCTATGCCC
This sequence comes from Phycisphaerae bacterium, assembly GCA_016931655.1. GTDB lineage: Bacteria > Planctomycetota > Phycisphaerae > SM23-33 > SM23-33 > JAFGEJ01. The sequence goes on along the minus strand of JAFGEJ010000131.1, from coordinate 22,650 downwards.
GCCTGTACCAGTTCGACCCAAGCATGAAAACCTGGATGTACACCGCCCTGGAGAGCGGGTTTCATTCGTCCTATCCCGGCCACGGCGGATACCCGGGCGATTACGATCCCCGCGTGCGGGAATGGTATCGCAAGGCCAAACAGCAGGATACACTCGAACCGGTCTGGACCATTTTCCCGGACGTTTCCACGCGCACGGTGACGCTGACCTGTTCCATGAGCGTGTTTCGTCCCAACGGAGACTTTGCCGGCGTGACCGCCATCGACGTGCCGCTGGCAAGTGTGCTGAACGAACTTCACCTGCCGACGGAGTGGAAAAAATCGTCGCGGGTTCTTCACGCGCTGGTTCAGCCGGCCGACCGGGACGAAGCCATCCGCCTGACGGTCTTCAACCAGAAAAGCTACGAATACCAGGGACTCAAGTGGAAGAAACAACTGGACTTCGAAACGCTTCGCTCGGACAACCCGAAGGAAATGATCGCCCTGCTGCAGGACGTGGCCGAGGGAAGACCCGGCGTGCGACGCATGGGCTATCAGGGACGGGACATGCTCTGGGCCTACAGCGTCTACGGCGACGGAGAACTGGTTTCCGTAATCCTCGTGCCGTACGAGCAGGTGGTCGCCGGCGCCCGGCGAGTGGACGCGGTCATTGAGAAAATCACCCGCGAGGCCCTGGGGATCACCGGTTTCATTCTCCTGTGGGTGATCGTGCTGGTGGTTCTGCTGGCGTTCCGTCGCAGCCGGATGCTCACCCAGCCGATCCGCCAGTTGGCCGACGGGGCGAAAAAACTCACCGGCGGCGATTTCGACGCCCGCGTGGAGATTCACACCCGCGATGAACTGGAGGAACTCGGCAACGTGTTCAACGCGACAGGCCCGGCCTTGCGCGAACGCGAAAAAATGAAGGAATCCCTCGCCCTGGCGATGGAAGTGCAGCAGCATCTTCTTCCCCACACCCCGCCGAAGCTGGAAGGGTTCGACATCGCCGGCGCCAGCCGATACAGCGACGAAACCGGAGGCGACTACTACGACTTCATCGACCTGGCGGAGCTGGGGGACGGAAAAGTGGGGATCGCCGTGGGCGATATCACCGGGCACGGCATCGGCGCGGCGCTGCTGATGGCCTCGGCCCGGGCCGTGCTGAGGAGCCACGTCGCCACCCACGGCGACGACCTGGGAAAGATGTTCGAGGACATCAACGTGCACCTCGTGCGCGACACCGGCGACGAGCGGTTTCTCACGCTGTTCTACGGCCTGCTGGACGCGAAACACCGCACGCTCCGCTGGGTTTCCGGCGGGCACGACCCGGCCGTCTGGCTGCACGGGGCGACCGGGCAAATCGAGGAACTCCAGACCGGCGGCGGAATGGTGCTCGGCGTCCTGGAGGACGTGCCCTATAAAGGTTCCGGGCCGATCACGCTGGAACCGGGCGATATCCTTGCCGTCGGCACGGACGGAATCTGGGAGGCGAAAAATTCCGCCGGGGACATGTTCACCCGCCGGCGGATGTTCGACGTGATTCTCGCCAACGCCGACAAATCGGCCGCCGAAATCCACCAGGCCGTCGTCGAGGCGGTGGTCGCCTTCCACGAAGGCGCAGGCCCGCAGGAAGACGACATCACACTCGTGATCGTCAAGGCGCTGTAAGCCAGGATTTCTCCTTGATGACGCCCTTCTTCAGCGGGTAGGATATCTCCCCGAAGGATCGGAGAGGACACGGATGCGGTGGTTCACGTTCGGCATGGCGGCTGTGATGACGTGCGGCTGGTGCGGATGGACCCGCGCGGGGGATGTACCGTCCGACCTCGCCATGGCGCGGGCCGAGGCGTTCGTCGAACATTCCGATAAATATCTCCACCACCGCCACCTGCAGCGGGGAATGAAAGGCTACGGCCTGAGCGTCTTTTCCGGCACGAAAATCGAACGATTCGACGTGGAAATCATTTCCGTCGTTCGCGGCTTTCCGTACATGCCCCAGCGGGACGTGATCCTGGCGAAGCTCTCCGGCCAGGGTCTGGAGAAAAGCCGGGTCGTGGAGGGCATGAGCGGCTCGCCGGTGTACGTGAAGGACCCGCGCGACGGGAAGGACAAGCTCATCGGGGCGGTGGCGTTCGGCTGGTCGCTGGCGACCGAGCCGCAGTGCGGCCTGCAGCCGATCACGCAAATGCTCGCCATGCCCGGCGTGCTGCCCGAAGAAACAAAAACCACCACGGAAAATTTGCCTGGCGGAGCAGAAAATCTGCCTGGCGGAGCACCCGCTCCGCCAGGTTCCACAACTTCGACGCAGCCGGCAACGCAGCCGGCAACTCAGCCGGCAACACAGCCTTCGACCCGCCCGACGCATGAATCTCGCCCGGAGGACAATGATTCCCCGCCGTCGGCCTGGGGCGCCCAGACCGTGGGACGAATGTCGCCGAAGGCGTTTCTGAACATCGCATTAAAGCCCGGAAAAGGAACGTTTTACGAGTTATCCTCGCCGCCGCGCCCCGCACCGGGAAGGGGGCGACTTTGCCCGCTGGCCGTTCCGATCTGCGTTTCGGGTTGCGACGCGGATATTCTGGATCGGCTCAGCCAGCAGATGGAACCGATGGGGCTTCGCCCCGTGGCGGCTGGGGCCTTGCCCGCCGAGGCGGGCTTCGGCGGAATGAACCGCAGGCAACTGGAGGAAGTTACGCTCCAGCCCGGCTCGGCTGTCTCCGTCGCGCTGGTCACGGGCGATCAGGACTGGACGGGCGTCGGCACGGTCACCGACGTGCTGGGCGATACGGTGCTGGCCTTCGGGCACAGTATGTTCGGCGAGGGCAACGTCCGCCTGCCGATGGGAACCGCCTATATCCACCAGGTTATCCGCACGCTGCGAACGAGCTTCAAGCTCGGCTCGGCGATTCGTCCCGTCGGCGCCCTGACGCGCGACGAAGAGGTCGCCGTCGCGGGGCGCGTCGGGCCAATGGTGGAAATGATCCCCATGACCGTCCGCGTGGACCAGGCCGAGGACGCCCGAAAACAGACCTTTCGCTACCAACTGGCCCGCCAGCGGTATTACACCCCCCGCCTCGCGGCGGCGATGGTGGACGTGTCGGCCTACGCTCTTCGTATGCCGCCCGTGGAACATTACGTCCGCTACGAGGTGCGAATCGACTTCGGCGAGCTGGGCGAGTACCACGCCGTGAACGTCACAAGCGACGATGAAATCTACGCCGTGATTTCCGACACCGCCAGGCCGATCTTCGCCCTGCTGAACAATCCGTTCGGACCGGCCCCGGAGGTCAAACGAATCGACGTGAACCTGTCCATCTACAAGGGCAGTCTCCGGGCGAAACTCCTCGACGTGAAACTCAACGGCGCGATCTGGCAGCCGGGGCAGACCGTCACGGGCACGGTCCTGATCGAACCGTATCGTCAGAAACGCCGCCGCGTTCCGATTTCCCTGAAGCTCCCCGCGAACCTGCCGGACGGTTCGTATCCCCTGACGGCCGGCGACGTGCGATTCGCGGAAGAACTGCATCGCCGCGAACAGCCGCAGGACTTCGCGCCGCGCAGCGTGCCGGAACTGCTGACGGCGCTGCAAAAAAGCGTTGAGCCGCGCGGCGACCGGCTGTATCTGCACGTTCCGATCCATCGCGGCGGACTGGCCGTCGGAACGGAAAAACTGCCCGACCTGCCCGGCGGAAAATCCCGCACACTGCAACAGGCGGACCTGCCGGACGTGCGATCCTTCACCGCGTCGCTCCTGCGGGAGGAGAACATGGACTACGTCCCCAGCGGCAGGGTCGCCGCGACGATTACCGTCCGGCGGGAAACCAACGAAACCCTCCTGCGGGAGAAATAATTCGTGGCACCTTCAAGCTCGTCTTCGAGCTTGTGGGTGTCTGAGAACAAAACAATGTAAACGAGCACCCACAACGTGAATTCCGATGGGATCGGAACTCACGTTGAAGGTGCCACGTGTGAAAAGTGCCACGTGAAAGGACGACGGCTGTGAAGCATGCATGGATGATTCTGGGATCGGTGGTGACGCTGCTCGCGGCGGCCGCGTCGGGCGTGACGCCCGGCGTGTGGCGGCAGGAAAGCCAAAGCGACTTCGCCAAGGCGCAGCGGAAGAACACCGTGATCGATTCACACGGCGACGTGACCCTCGCCCGCAAGATCGACGTTCTCCTGCCGTCCGACCAGGCCCCGCCGGTCGTCTCGGCTTTGGCGGTCGTCAAGGACGCGATCTACGCCGCTTCGGGCGTCAACGGCGAGGTGCTCCGCCTTGCCGACGGCAAGAGCGAAGTCGTCGCCACGCTGCCGGCAACGATTGTGACCTGCCTGTATGCCCGCGGTGACACGCTGCTGGCCGGCGGCGGCGGCGAACAGGCCGGGCTGTATGAAATCAATCCCGACAAGACCGTCAAAAAACTCTTCGACGATCCGAGCGTGAAATATATCTGGGCCGTCGCGCCCGGCCCGAACGAATCGCTGTACCTGGCGACCGGTCCGGAGGCAAAACTCTGGCGTCTGGCGGCGACCGGAAAAAGCGAAATGATCTTCCAGGCCGACGCCTCACTGGCCAAACATCTGCTGTGCCTGGCCGTCCGAAAAGACGGCATGCTGTTGGCCGGCACGGACGAAAAAGGCCTTGTCTTCGAAATCGATCCGAAGGCCAAGACGTCCCGCGTTGTGCTCGACGCAGAGGAGAAGGAAATTTCCGTACTTCTGCCCGACGGGTCGGGCGGATTTTACGCCGCCACCAGCGACGCCGAGAAGGCCTCCGCCCGCAGTCAGCCTCACAACGGCGCAAAAGACGGCCGGGCCGACACGCCCGGCGCTTCGTCCGCACCGACCACCCAGCCGGCGGTGCCCGCCGGACCGAAAGATCAGCCGACCGAACCGCCGGCCCAGCCGTCCACGCCGCCTTCGGGGATGGGCAAACCGGTTCTCACCCGCGTTCCCCAGCCGGCGCCCGCTCCGGCGGGACGGGACATCCACGCCCAGGCCTCCCACGCCGCCGACGGAAGCGTCACGATCACCTTACCGGCGGGACGCAATCTGCCCGTGCTCGTGCGCCAAGGCCGGCGCGTCGTGATGATCCAGGACCTCACGACAGGCAAGGTGCGAGCGATCCCCGCGGAAAACGTGCGCGTGAAACATTCCCCAGCCTCGGCGGCAGATGCTCCGCCGTCCGTCACAGCCGCCCCGACGCCGCCTTCTCCACCCGCTCGCGGCGCGACGCCCCCCACGCCCGCCGGGGAAGGAAACGCGGTGTATCACGTGGACGCCGCCGGCATGATCCACCCGATCTTCCGACGCCCCGGAACCATTCAGGCGATGGTCCGACGAGGCAACCGCCTCTTCCTGGCCGCCGGCGACGAAGGAAGCGTGTACTTCGTCACGCTCGACGGAACGCTCTCCGGCGAGGTCGTCGACACCGACGCCAAGCAGGTCACCGCCCTTGCACCCGGCTCGGACGACGCGCTGCTGTTTGCCACGAGCAACGCCGGCTCAGTCGGCAGCATCGGCACGAAACCGGCCGAGGAAGGCACACTGACAAGCCCGCCGCTGGACGCCAAACAGATCGCCCAGTGGGGCACGCTGAAACTCGCGGGCCGGGCGCCGGACGGATCGCGCCTGACCGTCGCGACGCGCAGCGGAAACCTCACCCCCGCCACCGACGGCGTCTGGAGCGCCTGGACGAAAGAAACGCCCCTGCAGGAAGGCTTCACGCCCATCGGCGCCCCGGCGGCGCGGTTCCTGCAGTATCGCGTCACCATGACCTCGCGCGATTTGGAAGAGCCTGTGCTGGAGAGCGTCGAGACGATTTACCAGGTGGCGAATCTCGCGCCGGTGGTTTCCGGCGTGCGCGTCACGGCGACCAACCAGCCCAAGCCACCCGCCCCGAAGACGCCCACGGAGCTTTATCGTCTCGTGACGATCCAGGCCGCCGACCCCAACAAGGACAAACTGAAGTTCAAGGTGCAGTTTCGCAGGGACGGCTCGAAGGTATGGATCACGGCGGCGAAGAACCTGAAGCAACCGAGCTATCTCTGGGACACCCGCACCGTCGGTGACGGCGAGTATCGCCTGCGCGTGATCGCCTCCGACGAGCCGTCCAACACGGCCTCCGACGCGATGCGGAGTTCGCGCATCAGCGAACCGGTAACGGTGGATAACACGCCGCCGCGATTTGAGAAGTTCACCGTCGTGGTCACTGAGGACCGGGTGGTTCTGCACGGCGAGGCGTCCGACGCGCTGACTCGGATCGTCTCGCTGCAATATTCCGTGGACAGCGCGACGAAGTGGCGGACGTTCCTGCCGGCCGACGGCATCTGCGATTCGTCGCGCGAGGCGTTTCGGGCGGAGGTTCCCCGCCTCTCGTCCGGGGCGCACCAGATCACCGTGCGGGCGACGGACGCGTTCGGGAACGTCGGATACGCCAGCCGTTCCGCGGCGGCGCGAAAATAGGGCGCACCGGCGGGCAAGAGGGGATATAATCGCCGATCATGGCTGCTGTGTCGGACAATGTGTCGTCTCCCGCGTCGAACCCGGAACCCGACGAACCGGCGGAGAGTCAAGAGGCGATCTTTCCCATCGCGCCGATGGACGTCGCAATGAAATTTTCCACGGTGATGGTGCTTGCGCTATTGGGGGTGGTGGCCGTCGGGTTGATGCTGGTGGACCTCTGGCTGTCGAACATCGAAACGGGATGGCTGATCGCCCTGGGCGTCGTCATAGCGATTCTTAGCGCCGCGAGTGTGGGACTGATTCATCTCTACTCCCGCCCGAAATACTTCGCGATCTCCGCCGAGGGGATGCGCATCGTCTGGCCGGGACGCTCGCGCAAACTGCCCAAGGCCGCCTTCGCGGAAATGCGCCCCGTGACCGGAACCGACCTGGGGCGACTGACGCGCCGATTCGGACTGCGGGGCGTGCTGGGATGCTTCGGCTGGTTCACCTCGGAATACATGGGCAACGTGGACGCCTACGTCACTCGAAACGACGGACTGGTGTACCTTCGCCTGAAGAACCGCCGCCCGCTCCTGCTGACGCCCACGCAGCCGAAAACGTTCCTCGACGCGCTCAGAACCGTCGTGGAGACCTGAAACGAAGGATCGAAATGATGTCGGATCTCCTGGCCGATCTGAACGCCCCGCAACGCGAGGCGGTTACGTATATCGACGGACCGTTGCTGGTGCTCGCGGGCGCGGGGTCCGGAAAAACGCGCGTCATCACGCGACGCGTCGCCTATCTCGTGCAACGGGGCGTCGAGCCGTATCACGTCCTGGCGATCACCTTCACGAACAAGGCCGCCGAGGAAATGCGCCGACGCGTAATCGACCTGCGCACGCCGCGCGGCGCCACGATCTGCACGTTTCATTCCCTCTGCGCCCGCCTGCTGCGGCAATTCGCCGACCGCCGGGGCCTGTCGGGAAATTACACGATCTACGACCGCGACGACCAGTTGAAGGTCGTCAAGGCCGCCATCAACGAACTGAATCTCGCCGGGGCGTATCTCACGCCCGCCCGCGTGCACGCGAGAATTTCCAACGCGAAAAACGATCTGAAGTCCGCCGACGCGTTCGCCGGCCAGGCCGGGGAATTCTTCGACCGCCAGGTGGCTGAGGTGTATAAAAAGTACGAACAACTCCTCCGCCGGAACAACGCGCTGGACTTCGACGACCTGCTGCTGCACATGGCCTGCCTGCTTCGCGACCATCCCGACGTCCGCCGACGCCTCGGCGAACGATACCGCTACGTCCTGATCGACGAATACCAGGACACCAATCGCGCCCAGTACCTCATCGCCCACGCCATTGCCCTGGACCATGAAAACCTCTGCGCCACCGGCGACCCGGACCAGAGCATCTACGCCTGGCGCGGCGCGGACATCAACAACATCCTGGGCTTCGAGCAGGACTACCCCAACGCCCGCGTAATCCGCCTGGAGGAAAATTATCGCTCGGTCCAGCCGATCCTGACGGCCGCCAGCCGGCTGATCCAGCACAACACGATGCGCAAGCGCAAGGCCCTGTTCACCCATCGCCCCGGCGACCGGAAGGTCCGCGTGGTGTACGTCAACGACGAACACGCCGAGGCCCGCCAGGTCGCCCGGCGCATCGAAGACCACCGTATCGCCGGCGGCGCCTACAGCGACGTAGCCGTCTTCTACCGCGTCAACAGCATCTCGCGCGTGATCGAAGAAGGCCTGCGACACGTGGGCGTCCCCTACCGCGTCGCGCGCGGCGTGGAGTTCTACAACCGCAAGGAAATCAAGGACGTGCTGGCGTATCTGAAGCTGCTGGCCAATCCCGCCGACGACCTGAGCTGTGCGCGGATCATCAACACGCCCGCCCGCGGCATCGGCGCCACGACGGTAAACAAGCTGAGCCTGTTCGCCGCCGATCGGCGCATCGGGCTGCTGGAGGCGGCCAGGCGCGTCGAGGAAGTGAACCTGGGCGCCGCCACGCGGAAAAAAGTCAAGGCCTTCGCCGACGTGATGACGGAACTGGAAAAAGACCTCTCACGACCCGTGGGAGAAATCCTGGAAGAGGTGCTCCGACGCACCGGCCTGGAGGAAATGTTCGACAGGAAAGACGAGGAAACCCAGCAGGCCCGCGCGAACGTGGACGAACTCATCAGCGACGCGGCTGAGTTCGACGAGGAAGAACATGAACATCCCCTCGCGGAATATCTCCAGCAGGTCTCGCTCGTCAGCGACGCCGACCACTTCGCCGGCGATCAGGGCGCGGTGACACTTATGACCCTCCACGCCGCCAAGGGCCTGGAGTTTCCGATGGTGTTTATCGTCGGCTGCGAGGAAAACGTCCTGCCCTGGCAACGCGGCGCGAGGAAGTTCGGCGAAAGCGAGGACCTGTTTCAACTGGAGGAGGAGCGTCGCCTGGCGTTCGTGGGCATGACGCGGGCGAAGGACCACCTGACGCTGCTGTCGGCCCGCTCGCGGCGCGTCCGGGGCGTGCAGGAGGCCCAGACGGCATCCCGCTTCCTGACGGAAATCGGCGCCGAGGCCGTCGAGGTCGATGATCTCGCCACGCTCGCGCCCGAAGGTCTTCGCCGGCCGAAGCAGCGCGGCGGATTCTACGCCGAAACGCATGAGCGATCCGCCATCGAAACGTTCGCCCAACGCGAGGACGCAGCCGTCCAGCGCGCCCTGAAAGCCGACGACGCACTTTCCTCTTTTTCGGACGACGATCAGATGCCCTTCCCGCCGGAATACGAGCATCTGCGGCCCGGCTGCATGGTGCATCACCCGAAGTTCGGCGTCGGAAAGCTCGTGAAGCTCTCCCGCTCCTGGCCCGAAACCCGCGCGGACGTGCTCTTCCACGACGCCGGCCAAAAACGCCTCGTCCTGCGCCTCACCCACCTGGAAATGATGGAATAATGCTTTGTTGAAAAGATTTTTTTGCCACCCCTATGGGGTAAACTACGAACACAAAGGTCTCGAAGGAAAAACAACAAAATGGTTTTGATTTCTTCTTCTTTTGTGACCTTTGTGTCCTCTGTGGCTGATTTTCTTTGTTTTTCATGATTTCAACAGAGCAATGGAATAACCGAAAGATCGCGTTTTATTTTCCCAGCACACCGTCCAGAAGGCCTTTCTTTTTTTCGCCTTTTGTTTCTTCCTTCGGCTCGCCGGTGTTCCTGCCGGTCAATTTGGACTTCCATTCCTCAATGGCTTTCTTATCCGGTTCGGCCTTCAAGCTCATGGGTTCTTCCACCAGCGAAGGCTTGCTGGAGAGATTTTTGCCTTCGATGTTAAACGTCGGCAGACCTTCGCGAATTTCCACGTGCAACACTTCCAGTTGTCGTATCAGCCAGCTTGGGCGTTCGGCCAGCACGTCCTGCGCGGAAAGGCGGAAGTATCCCTCGGCCTCGGCGCGGCGCTTGAGTTCTTCCGGGTCCGGCTGCTGTTGCTGTTGTTTTTCGCCGTCGCCTTTGAGGTATTCCTGAACTTTCTTAAGGTTCTCGTTGAAGTTTTTCACCTTTTCGTAGTATTCCTTGAGCTGCCCCACGTCGCCGGGCAGTTTCGCCAGCAAACCCTCGCCCGGCTTTTTTTCCTCGGCCGGCTTGCGGTATACCTCGCCGGGTTTTTCCCGCGGCGCGTCGAGTTTCATCTCATCGCAGGAGATCAGGTCGATTTCCAGCCGGCGGGTCAGCAGCGCCGCGATGCTCACGTCGGCGACGATTTTCTTCGCCTGCACGCGGTTTTCTTCCGGCTTGGCGGGGTTGGTTACCTGCAGGCCTTCCAGCGTGAGTATGCCTTCCCGCAACGAAAGGCCGGCGGAATCCAGGTTCACTTCCGCGCCGTTGGCGAATCCCGCGCCGCCCTCGATGCCGCTCTTGACGGCGGCGTCGAGGTACAGAATGCACGGGATCATCAATATCGCCATGACAATGATCCCGCCGATCAGCCGCCCCTTGCGAAACAGTGGTGTTTTCTTTTTCAGGGCTTCGGTGAGCGTGGCTTTGGATTTCCCCAGCGCCAGCCAGAGGAGGAATCGCATCCAGATCTTTTGCGTCGCGGCGCGAAGTTTTTCGTGGTCGCCCTGGACGGCGATGACGGCCAGGCGGACTTTCCGCATCGCGAGCGTGGCGGCAATCGCCAGCGCCACGCCGCCGACGATGGTCAGCGGCAGCGAACCGATCACGCAGTACACCTGCCAGTCCAGCAGCGCCAGGACGGGGGTATCGGCCAGGGCGCGAACCAGCCCGGAAAGGCCCATGGAATGAATCATGGCGTATCCCAGGTGAAACGTCACCGGCGCCAGCAGCAGACACAACACCTTTCCCAGAATCAGCGAAACGCCCGCGAAGAAACCGTTCGTATTGAGCAGCAACAGCAACAACAAGAAAGCGATCATGGTGAGATTCACGCCGGGCGTCATGCCCACGGCGAATCCCAGAAACACACCCAGATAAATTTGTCGCGACGAGGCGCCTCCGCGAATCGCGGCGCCCAGTTTTCGCAGCATCTTGATCGGATTCATGGCAGGTCTCCTTTCCCAATGGACCCACAGGAACGTGACAAGACAATCCATCGCCCACGTGACGCATTGTAGACACATACCCGTAAAAATGTAATAAAGAAAAGCGAATTTTACGGGAAACGAATCGCGTCTTGGAAAATACCCGGCCGGGCGGTACAATACATTGGAGCGAGTCCGCGGGGGTTTTGTGAAGACGTTCGGAAATTCATCAAGACGGACCCTCGCCGACAGGACGCGGAAAGGACGGATCGCCATGGGCCAATCGCGGGACGATCTGGAATATCGGGATGAGACCTTGACAATGGGGCGGCTTCGTCTGGCCACCGACACGGTTTTCCGCACGGGGTATTGCACATACTGTCCCGGCGAAACGTGGAAGCCGCACCTGAATATCTATGAGGACGACCGCAACTACTACGTGGTGGCGAACCTCGCGGGCACGGGCACGCAGGCCATCGACCTGGAATGCCGGGAGGGGCAGTTGATTCTCACAGGCCATCGCCCGACCCCCCCGCCGCCGGAAGTGCACGGAAAACTGAAACTGCTGCACATGGAAATCGACCACGGGCGGTTTTCACGCGTGCTGGAACTGCCCGCCGACGCGGACCCCGACGGCATTACGGCGATCTACCGCACGGGACAACTGCTCGTGACGATTCCCAAACGGACCTGAGGAAGCATGGAGCGACATGGACTACTCCACAGCCAAAAAGCCCGACATCATTCCCGCCGACGAGACCCAGTCGGTCGTCGTTTCGGCAAATCCTTCGTGCCGCGACGGGGAAAAGGACGCCTTCGATCTGCCCGATGAACTTCCCGTCCTGGCTGTTCGCAATCAGGTCACGTTTCCGGGAACCATCGTGCCCCTGTCCATCCGGCGCGAAAAATCGCGACGCCTGCTGGCGGCGCTGCTGCCCGATCAGAAAATCATCGCCACCCTCTGCCAAAAAGACCCCGAAAACGACGACCCCGCGCCCCAGGAACTGTACCAGGTCGGCACGGCTATGATGGTCCTGAAACTGCTGCGCATGGAGGATGACAGCCTGAACCTCATCGTACAGGGGCTGTCGCGCATCCGGACAACCGAGTGGCTGGCCACCGAACCGTACCTGCGGGCGCGAATTGAGCCGGTGCACGAATTCGTCGCGCAGGATCAGGAAACCGAAGCGTTGATGGTGAACGTCCGCGCGATGGCCCGGCGGGTGATCGAGCTGTCGCCGAACGTGCCGGACGAGGCGCTCGTCGTGCTCAACAACATCAAGCCGCCCGGCGCGCTGGCGGACTTTCTGGCCTCCAACCTCGAAATGGAACTCGACCACCGTCAGGTGCTGCTGGAAGAAACGGACGTGACCAGGCGCCTGCGCACCATCAGCGAGGACCTGCAGCAGCAGGTGGAAATCCTGGAGCTGTCCCACAAAATTCACACCCAGGTCCGCGCCAACATCGACAAGACGCAGCGCCAGTATTTTCTGCAGGAGCAGCTCAAGGCCATCCGCAAGGAGCTCGGTCAGGTGGACGAGCGCCAGGCGGAAATCCAGGACCTGCGCGCCCGGATCGCCAAAGCCGGCATGCCCACCGTCGTCCGGGACGAGGCCTTGCTGCAACTGGACCGCCTGGACAAGGTTCCCTCCGCCTCGCCCGAATACAGCGTGATCCGCACCTATCTCGACGTGATCCTCGAGTTGCCCTGGGACGCCTCCACGGAGGATTTGCTGGACGTGCGGCGGGCGGAGAAAATACTCAACGAAGACCACTACGACCTGGAAAAGGTCAAGCGTCGCATCCTGGAATACCTTGCCGTCCGCAAGCTCGCGCCGCGGTCGCGCGGGCCGATCCTCTGCTTCGTCGGGCCGCCCGGCGTGGGCAAAACCTCCCTCGGCCAATCCATCGCCCGCGCGCTGGGGCGAAAGTTCATCCGCATGAGCCTGGGCGGCATGCACGACGAAGCCGAGCTGCGAGGCCACCGCCGCACCTACGTCGGCGCGATGCCAGGCCGAATTATCCAGGAAATCCGAAAGGCCGGCTCGAACAATCCCGTCTTCATGCTCGACGAACTCGACAAGCTCGGGGCCGACTTCCACGGCGACCCCACCAGCGCCCTGCTGGAAATCCTCGACCCCGAACAGAACAACACCTTCCAGGACCATTACCTCAACGTGCCGTTCGACCTGTCCGGCGTGTTGTTCATCGGGACGGCCAATTACATGGGGGCCGTGCCGCCGGCGCTGCGCGATCGCATGGAGGTGATCGAACTGCCCGGATACACGCAGCGCGAGAAGCTGCACATCGCCGTGAAATATCTCGTGCCTCGCCAGTTGAAGCAGAACGGCCTGAAGCCCTCCCAGGCGAAATGGAACGAAGCCGCCGTCACGAGAATCATCCGGGACTACACGCGCGAAGCGGGCGTGCGCGAACTGGAGCGCCAGATCGGCACGGTCTGCCGGGGCATCGCCGCCAAAGTCGCCGCCGGGCGCAGCCGCGGGCGAACCGTCACGCCGCGCCTGATCGGCGAACTGCTCGGCCCGCGACTCTACGAAAACGAACTGGCCCAGCGGACGGCCGAACCGGGCGTCGCGACGGGACTGGCCTACACGCCCGTGGGCGGAACGATCCTGTTCGTCGAGGCGGCGGCCTATCCCGGAAAGGGGCAACTCCTGCTGACCGGCCACATCGGCGACGTGATGAAGGAGTCCGCCCAGGCCGCCCTGAGCCTCGTGAAAACCATCGCCCGGAAAAAACACGTCGATGAGCGCCGCATCGTGCCGACGGACATTCACATTCACGTGCCGGCCGGCGCCGTCCCGAAGGACGGGCCGTCCGCCGGGGTGGCGATGTTCACCGCGCTGATGAGTCTGCTGACGGATCGCACCGTAAAACCCGACGTCGCGATGACGGGCGAGATCACCTTGCGCGGGCTGGTGCTGCCCATCGGCGGCGTGAAGGAAAAGGTGCTCGCCGCACGCCAGGCGGGCATCAAGACCGTAATCCTGCCGGCGGGGAATCGCAAAGACCTCATCGACGTGCCCGACGACGCCAAAAAAAACCTCCACTTTGTCTTCGCCAAGACCGTCAATGACGTTCTATCCGCCGCCCTCGACGGAGAAGTGAAGAAAAGCGCCGGCCGAAAGTAAGGCACTCCAACAAAACCTTTCCTGCAAACGCGCACGAGAAATCATTGCTCCCGGCCGATAAAGCGTCTACCATGCCCCCATGCCTGAACGATACGCCGAAGCCATTATACGGTATCTCGCCGAGCGGAGTTCCCCGCCGCTTAAGCCCCGCCAGCTCGCACGGCAGCTGGGCGTCGGCGACGAGAATTACAACACGTTCCGCGACGCGATCAAACAATTGCGCGACGAGGGGCGGGTGGTGCTCGGCGGCGGCAGCGCCCTGACGTTGCCCGAAATGGGAAACGACGTTACGGGCTTTTTCCGGCAGAATCCCAAAGGATTCGGGTTCGTGATCCCGGAAAATCCCAACGCCCACGGCGATTTGTTCATTCCCCTCGACGGCGCGGGCGGCGCGATGACGGGCGACCTTGTGCGCGCCATCGCGCGGCGAAAAGGCAAACGCGACGGGCGGACGATGTACGAAGGCCGAATCGTCGAAATCCTCCGGCGCGGCTCCAGTCGCTTCGTCGGCCTGCTGCAGAAAACCGACGACGTGCACTTCATCCTGCCGGAAGGCCGAAAGTTCACCCAGCCGATCCTCCTGCGCGACGTGGGCGCCGCCGGCCCGAAGCTCGGCATGAAAGTCGTCGTGGAGATCGTGGACTACGGCCGGGGCGGGGGCGACCTGCCCGCGGGCGTGATCGTCGAAGTTCTCGGCGAGGAAGGCGAACTGGCGGTGGAAACCCGCGCCGTCATTCACGCCCACGGCCTGAAGGAACACTTCGACGAAGAAACCCTCCAAAACGCCCGGCGCGTGACGGCCGAATTCGACCCCGACAACCTCGACCATCCGCGCGAAGACGTCACCGCCGTCCGCATCGCCACCATCGACCCAGCCGACGCACGCGACTACGATGACGCGATCAGCCTCGAACGCAACGCCGACGGCACAACCACGCTCGGCGTGCATATCGCCGACGTCGCTCACTTCGTCAGGCCCGGCTCCGCCCTCGACGCCGAAGCGAAACAACGCGGCACGAGCACGTACTTTCCCCGCCGCGTCCTGCCCATGCTGCCGGAAGTGCTCTCCAATGGTGTGTGCAGCCTCCAGGAAGGCCAAAAACGCCTCACGAAAAGCGCCTTCATCACCTACGACGCCGACGGCAACGTCGTCTCAACCCGCCTGGCTGAGACAATCATCCGCTCGATGAAACGCCTGACCTACGAGCAGGCCCAGAATATGTGCGACGGCAAAACCGGCGGATACGACCCCGCCGTCGTGGAACTCGTGAAGGACATGGAAACTCTCGCGCGGAAGATCGAGGCCCGGCGGCGCAAGGCCGGCATGATCCACCTCGACTTACCCGCCGTCGAACTCGTCCTTGATGACGACGGCAAAGTGATCGACGCCGTGCCGGAAGACACCTCCTACTCCCACACGATTATCGAAATGTTCATGGTCGAAGCCAACGAAGCCGTCGCCCGCACACTCCGGGCCGAGGGACGCGGATTCCTGCGGCGCATCCACCCGGAACCGGACGCCGTCGCGGGCAACGACCTGTCGGCCTTCGTGAAGGCCTGCGGCCAAAAGCTGCCGAAATCCATGACGCCGAAGGACATCCAGGCCTTGCTGGCAAGCGTCAAGGGCAGGCCCGAAAGCTACGCGGTCAATCTCGCGGTGCTCAAAACGTTCCAGGCCGCCGAGTATTCCCCGCTGGAGATCGGCCATTTCGCACTCGCGAGCGATTGCTACGCCCACTTCACCAGTCCCATCCGCCGCTACCCGGACCTGACGGTGCATCGGCTGATGGCGGAGTATTGTCGAGGCCGGCTTGACAATGAACCGAAAGAGGATGTCTCCGAACTGGTGGAACTGGGCCGATTCTGCACCGCAGCCGAAAAACGTTCCGAAGCCGCCGAGAACGAACTGCGCCAGGTGCTCACGCTCCAGTTCCTCGCGACAAAACAGGGCGAAACATTCGACGGCGTACTTACGGGCGTGGCGAATTTCGGCGTGTTTGTGCAGTGGCCCAAGTACCTCGCGGAGGGTTTGATCCGCCTGGAAGACCTCGGCGACGACTGGTGGCAGGTGGACGCGAAAACCGGAACGGTTCGCGGCGAGGCGACGGGCAGGACCTTCCGCCTGGGCGACCGGCTCCGTGTGCAGGTACTCGGCGTGGACGTGGCGCGGCGGCAACTCAACCTGCTTCCGGTGAAGGGTGGAAAAACCGAAAACCAAACAGCGCCGAACCGCAAGCGGGAAAAAGAATCAAAACAAAAAACGAAATCGAAGGGAAAAACGGGGAGAAAGAAGCGAAAATGATTTTCGCAGATGGATATCAGACGCAAACGCGTCAATTGACAGTAGCCACGGGCGCAAGCCCGTGGTTAACGCAACGTATATTTTCCCCCCAGAGCCTCGTAGGGGCGAATGAAAATCTCAGAATGACCAAAAATTCAATCGCCCCTATGGGGCTCTTCTTATTTTATCCTCGTCCGTTTTCCACGGGCTTGCGCCCGTGGCTACTATCAAAAAGCGAATCTAAACAACTATGGATAACGATCTGCTCAAAACATCGTTGCACGACAAGCACGTCGCCGCCGAGGCGGTGATGGGCGAAGAAGGCGGCTGGGCCGTGCCGATGAGTTATTCCGGCGCGCTGGAAGAAGCCTCCCTGGCCCATAAGGCGGCGGTGTTGTTCGACCTGTCGCACCTGGGGCGGATTCGCATTCGCGGCGACGGGGCTTTGGAACTGCTCCAGCGCGTCTGCACCGCCGACGTGGCGCGGCAGGAGGACGACACCGTGCTGCACACGCTGCTGTGCAACGAACGCGGCGGGATTCTGGACGAGTGCCGCCTCATCCGCCTGGTGAATTTCTGGGTTTTAACGTGCAACGCAATGAATCGTGAAAAGCTGCTTGAACATCTCCTGTTTCAAAAAATTCCCGACGCCCGCGTGGACGATCAGACTTTCAAAGTGGGACAGTTGGCGGTGCTCGGGCCGACGGCACAAAAAATTTTAAATCACGTCCTGCCGATTTCCGTGGATAATCTTCAGCCGGGCCAGGCGAAAATGGGCTCGCTGATGATCGCCAATTACATCGCCGCGCGAACGAGCCTCGCCGGCGGCTGGGGCCTGGAGGTAATGGTCCCGACGATGTTCCTGGCCCGTGCGTGGGACTACGTGATGAAGCAGACCGGCGAGAACGCGCTCGCGCCGGCGGGAATGGCCGCGTGGGACGTTCTTCGCATCGAGGCCGGCCGATGTCGCTACGGACATGAACTCCACGAAGCCGTCGATCCGATCACCGCGGGCTTGCGCAGTTCCGTGAGCTTCGATCACGATTTCCTCGGCGCCGAGGCGCTGAAGAATGTTTTAAAAAAGGGGCCGTCCCGAAGAAGGGTGCTGATGGTTGGGGGAAAAACAGCGCCGAGCGGCAAGCCGGTAACCACCTCTATTCCTTTGATGGGAACGAATGTGATTGGGAAGGAAGATCGTCACGTTGGCGAGATTACCAGTGCGACGTTCAGCCCGACGTACGAGCGACCACTGGCCATGGCGTACGTTGCGACGGACGTCGCCGAACCGCAAACCACTCTCCGCGTCGAAAACGCGGGGGCTTGGCGCATTGAAAAGGTGTTTGAATAACAAAAGCCAATCCTGTCATCCTGAGCGAAGCGTAGCGGAGTCGAAGGATCTCATGCGAAAGAATGCGTAAGATCCTTCGACTTCGTCGCTATGCTCGTTTCACTCGCATGCGACTACGCTCAGGATGACAACTAATGATTGTTTTTCCGCGAAATACATAATATCCTCTTCTTTCATGATTTTATGGCTTTGTAAGGATTCAGAAAGCGATGCTGGAAAAAGTACAGGCTGATCGGCAGGCGAAGCTGGACGCGATTCGCGCGATGGGGATCGATCCCTACGGCTGGCGGTACGATAACGTCGAGCCGATTCCGTCCATTCTGAAACGACACGAGGACTTCGCAGCCGGCAAAGACGCGAACGCGGAGGAACCCATGCCCACCCCCGCCCGGACCGCCGGGCGCATCGTCCTGCTGCGCGACATGGGAAAGATGATCTTCGCCCACCTGCGCGACGCCGAAGGACAAATGCAGATCGCACTGCGAAAAAACGCGCTGTCCGAGGCGAACTGGGGCCTCGCGAAGCTGCTGGACCTGGGCGACGTGATCGGCGTCCAAGGCCCCGTCCAGGCGACGCGCACGGGCGAGGTGACGATCTGGGCTGAGGAAATCACGATCCTGTGCAAAGGCCTGCTGCCCATGCCCGAAAAATTCCACGGCCTTAGCGACATCGAAACCCGCACGCGACAGCGCTACCTCGACCTGATGACCAATCCCGACTCGGCGGCCCGCTTTCGCAAGCGCGTGCGGATCATCGAACACATCCGCCGGAAGCTCAACGAGCGAAACTACCTCGAAGTCGAAACGCCCGTCCTTCAGTCCATTTACGGCGGGGCGGCCGCCAGGCCCTTCACCACGCACCACAACACGCTGCACTGCGACCTGTTCCTGCGGATCAGCCCGGAGCTGTACCTCAAGCGCCTGCTCGTGGGCGGTATGGAGCGGGTGTACGAATTCAGCCGCAATTTCCGCAACGAGGGCATCGACGCCAGCCACAATCCCGAATTCACACTGCTGGAACTCTACGA
Organism: Phycisphaerae bacterium; assembly: GCA_016931655.1. GTDB lineage: Bacteria > Planctomycetota > Phycisphaerae > SM23-33 > SM23-33 > JAFGEJ01. Next base: position 3,879 of record JAFGEJ010000131.1, on the reverse strand, counting down.
GGCCTACGCGGACTACAACGTGATGATGGAAATTGCCGAGGACGTGATTTCCACCGCCGCGGCGCCCTACGCCGAACAGGTCGGCCCGGAAGCGGACCGCATGGAAGCCGACGCGGCCCGCCTGGACGCGGCCTGCCAGTCAGCCGACAAAGCAGTCGCGGCGGGCAAAGTCGACGCCGAGGCCGCCCGGCACGCCAACGAGCGTCGTCAGGCCGAGGCAGCCGAACTGCGCAAAACCGCCGCTGTCTACCGCCAGGCAGCCGAACTCGTGGCAAAGGGCCGCGTCGCCCTGCCCTACGGCGACACGGTCATCGACTACACCACGCCCTGGCGGCGGGCGAAATACGCCGACCTGCTGGAAGCCCATGCCGGCGTGAAAATCGACGACGTGCCCGCCGTCCGCCAAAAGGCCCGCCAACTGGGCATCGCCGAGCACAAGATGGCCGACGCCGTCGTGATCAATGAAGTGTTCGAGGCGACGGCGGAACCGACACTGACCCAGCCGACGTTCGTCTGCGATTACCCCGCGGAACTTTGCCCGTTGACGCGCCGCGATCCGAACGACCCGAACACGGCCCTGCGGTTCGAGCTGTTCATCGCGCAGATGGAAATCGCCAACGCCTACACCGAACTGAACGACCCGGCCATCCAGAAAAACACCCTCACCCAGCAACTGCACGGCGAGGGCGACGAGACGATGCGCGTGATGGACGAGGATTTCGTCACGGCCCTCATGCACGGCATGCCGCCGGCCGGCGGTATGGGCGTGGGCATCGACCGCGTGATTATGCTGCTGACCAACACCGCCAGCATCCGCGACGTGATTTTATTCCCATTATTAAAACCCGAGGTGGTATCCGGTAGCGAGTAGCCAGTAGTCGGAAAAGAGGCTGTCGCCTTAACCTGGCTACCGGCTACCGGCTACTGACTACTGACTACCGGCTACCGACTACTGACTACTATGTATAAACTATTCCTCTGCCTTCGATACTTGCGCAGCAAGGCGTTCGCGTACTTCGGCATGTTGTGCGTGGCGTTGAGCGTCTGCCTGATGCTGATCTCCGTGAGCGTCTTTACGGGCTTTTTGAACAAGATCGAGAAGGCCGCCAAGGGACTGTTCGGGGACATCGTCATCGAACCCTACGGCGAGCGCGGCCTGGCGCATTACGACGAGTTCATCGCCGAAATAACGAAAATTCCCGATGTCGAAGCCGCCGATCCGTTTATCCTCGGGCTGGGCGTCCTGTCCGTGGAAGGCGACAGCCATTACCGCCAGACGGTGCAGATCGCGGGCATCCGCCTGCCCAGCCGGGCGCGCGTAACGGATTTCGAGGAAGGCCTGTTCGTACAGGAAGGGACGGCGAATCCGACGTTCGACGTTCCGCTGAATGAAGCCGTCGCTCGGCTGGAAGTGTATCAAAAATTCCTTCGCGCCATTGTCGAGCGCGAATTCGCCGCCGAGCTGGCGACACTGACGCCCGAACGCCGCCAGGCCTGTTTCCAAAGCGGGATTCTCATGGAACATTACCTCACCCGCGACGAACAGTCCGCCGGGAAGCGGCAACTGCTGCGCCGGCTCAGCAGCGCGTACCGAAACCTGGATGAAGCAAAAACGCGCCTGGAACAGGCGCAGCTTCGGGCGGGGGAACTGGCCGCCCTGCGGGACGAACTCGCCCAGGCAAAGCAGCGCGGCGCGACGGCGGACGAACAACTCGATCTGAAAGAAAAAATCGAGGACATCACCGACGCCGTTCGCATCCACCCCGCCGGGAATCGCGTAATCCTCGGCCTGGGAATTCCGGGCCTGACCTTCCGCACGGACAAGGGCGAAACGATTCGCTATCTCATGCCCGGCCACAATATCTTTTTATACGTCGTGCCGCTGGGGCGGCGGTTTACCTCCGAGGGAATTCAGCCCAATATCGGAAAATTCACGATCATCGACGACAACCTCTCCGGCGTGCACAGTATCGACTCGAAAATGGTGTACATACCCTTCGATACACTCCAAACGCTCAACAATATGTACGAGGAAGTCTCCCCCGACGATCCCTCGAAGGTGGTTGAGCCAAAACGATGCAGCCAGATTCACGTGAAGGTGCGCGGTGAAAATCTCACCGAACCCGACCTGCGTCGCACGGCGGCGAAGATTCAGGAACTCTGGGGGGATTTTCTGAAGCGCCATCCCGACGCGGCCGTCAGCGACGTGGGAATCGAAACCTGGCGGCAGAGACAACAACAGGTGGTCGAACCGCTGGAGAAGCAGCGAACGCTGGTGATTATCGTCATCGCCGTGATCTGGGTGGTCGTGGTGGTACTGATCTTCGTGATCTTCTACACCATCGTAACGCAGAAGACGCGAGAGATCGGCGTCCTGAAGGCCGTCGGCGCCAGCGGCTGGGGCGTGGCGGGCGTGTTCCTGGGCTACGGCGCGGTGGTCGGACTGATCGGCTCGGTCGTTGGCACGCTGGGCGGCTGGGTATTTGTAAAGAACATCAACGCCATCCAGGATTGGGTGGCCGATGTGTTCGGCTATCGCGTCTGGTCGCGCGACCAGTTCATGTTCGACCTGATCCCCAACGAGGTGGACTGGAACGCCGCGATATTCATCCTCGCCAGTTCCATTCTCGCGGGACTGCTCGGTGCGCTGCTCCCGGCGATCCGCGCCGCCCGAATGCAGCCGGTGGAGGCGCTGCGCTATGAGTAAACACCGGGAAAAAACGACGACGGAAACTACGCCGACCCTTCCGGAGGGTCTGGTTTCCGCCCGCGATCTGCATAAAACCTATCGCATGGGCAAGGTGTCGCTGGAGGTGCTGCGCGGCGTGTCGTTCGACGTGCAGCCGGGGGAATTCATCACGATCTACGGCCATTCCGGCAGCGGAAAGAGCACGCTGCTGCACCTGCTGGGCCTGCTGGACGAACCCACAAGCGGGCAGGTGTTTCTCGAACAGACCGACACATCGAGCTTTTCACGAAATCATCGCAATGCCGTCCGAAACCGCGACGTGGGGTTTGTCTTCCAGTTCTATTACCTCCTGCCGGAACTGACCGTGCTGGAAAACACGCTCCTGCCCGCGATGGTGGAGCATTCGACACTCGCCTGGCCAGGCCAAAACAAGGCGCTGCGACAGCGGGCGGAGGAATTGCTCGCGGAGCTTGGCCTGGGCGACCGGATGAAACATCGGCCCAAGGAACTCTCCGGCGGCGAGCGACAGCGGACGGCCATCGCACGGGCGCTGGTGAATCAGCCCAAACTCCTGCTGGCCGACGAACCCACGGGAAACCTCGACAGCAAGACCGGGAAAAAGATCATCGACGTGCTGCTGCGATTACACCGGAACCACAAGCAGACGATCCTGATGGTCACCCACGACGAGGAGCTTGCCCAACAGGTCGGCCGAAGCCTCTACCTCACCGACGGCAAATTAGTGAAATAATACGCATTCCCATTACTCTTCGCGCAGCCGAGCACATCGAGAGCATTCCGAAGGACCCGTTCCGCCACGTTCCATTTTATAAAAAGACAAATATGGTATAATACCATCGGAAAACAGGAGTTTTATTCATGTCCGGGAAAAGCAAACTTGATCTTTCTCCGTCCGTATTTCATCGTCGCCTGATGAAGGCCAAACCCGCCCTGTCGTTTGACGGCGGCGATTTGAAAACCTGGCGGCGCAGGCTGCGAAAAAAAATCGCGGAGTTGACCGGTTTTGACGCCATGCCCAGGCCGAACGAACGGTGCAAACTGAACGCACAAACGCTTTGGACGCGGGAGCACAAACACGGCCGAATCGAAAAAATCGCTTTCCGGGCCGAGCCCGGCGCGGACGTGGTGGGCTACGTATGTCTGCCGAAAAAGGCGTCCCCGCCGTACCA
>JAFGEJ010000130.1 GCA_016931655.1 Phycisphaerae bacterium | reverse complement strand
CTTCCTGCCAGTAGATGTATTTCAACGTGCTCATGGGTTCATCCTATCGCAAGGCCGATTGTGGTTCAATTCGTCTTTACTTCCAATTATACACGAAGTTAAAATTTTCCCGTTCGTTTTGTTCCCCTCAAAAACGTCATTTTTGTAATGGCCCACTCCCTATCGCCTATTGCCTCTTCCCTGCTGCCTATTGCCTGCTCCCCGCTGCCTTTATTTATGATGCGGGCTTCGGCCCCAGTGGAGTTTCTCCGCCAGCGTCTGGAAGTAGTGACGGCCGGGGAGGGGGACGATTCGCAGGGACACGTCGGCCCGGCCGACCTCGACGGTCTGCCCGTCGCAGAGGCGATGGGAAATCTGCCCGTCGATCACCATCTTCGTCCCCTCGTTGACGCGCCCGGCGGTAATGTGCAGCGGCGGGGAAGGCGAAAGCACCATCGGGCGAAGCGACAGCGTATGCGGCGCGACCGGTGAAATCACCACCGCCTCCAGCGTCGGTTGAAGGATCGGACCGCCGACGGACATGTTGTACCCGGTTGAACCGGTCGGCGTGGAGATCACCACGCCGTCGCCGAAGTATCTCGCCAGGTGCTGGTCGCCCTGGTGGACGTGCAGGTCGATCATGCGGAACGGATCGCCCGCGGCAACGGCTACGTCGTTGCTCGCCAGGGCGGTGAACTGCTTTTCCCGCGCCTGGCCTTTCGGACAGCTCCAGAGCGTCACAGCCAGCATGATCCGCTCGACGGGCGCGACCCGCCCGGCCAGCACGTCGGGGAAATGCCGCCGCAGGTCGGCTACCGAATATTCCGCCAGGAAACCGAGCTTGCCGAGGTTCACGCCCAGCAGCGGCACGCCGAGGGCGGCCAGGTCCCGCCCGGCTGAGAGCAGCGTACCGTCGCCGCCGAAGACGACGCACAAGACGGCCTTGGCGGCGCCGGCGGGAAGCTCGCCCGTGTGGGACTGGATCGTCAGCACGTCGGCCTGTTCCGCCAGCCAGCCACGAAGGCCTTCCATCTGCTCCGCAACGCCGGGCTTGGTCAGATTCCCCAGAATCAGAACGCGAGGTTTGGCCATGACGGTAATGATACCGCCCGAATGAGTCCGCGTCGAGAGGGAAGATAGATATGGTTAGTCCCAAACGTCCAGCAGTTGCAGGCGGATTTTCCAGGAGCCTGAGGCGTTGTCGCCGTGGCGCACGATTTGGCCGGGAACCTCATCGCAGTAAAGCGTGCGATATACGAAGAACCCGTTTCGATTTTCATACACGCAACAGAGAAGTTTTTTCGTGCCGATGGTCACCACCTGGTCGCCCAGGTACACCTCCTGCCGCGACGGATTGAACTGATCGAAGCTGGGAGGGCTTTCGACAAACCGGTTAAGCGTCAATGTCTGAACATGCCGGCCGTACTTGGCGGTTTCGGCGGTCTGCATGGCAAGAACGTTGGCGGCGTCGGTACGGACGATTTCGAGGCTCTGGCGGGAAGGTCCGCCCCGCTCGGGCGTGAGTTGATAGAGCGCCTTCATCCCCACGCGTGCCGCGGCGTATCGCGTGGGAACCAGGCCGGGCCGGCCCGACGGACCGCCCGCCAGGGGCGGCGAGGCCACCGGCGCAAAAGGCCTCTGCCGGGCAACGCGCCGCTCCCCGGCCGCCGGGAAATCGCGGGAGTGCTCCGCCGGCCGACAGGGCGCATCCCGTGCAAAACCGGCTGGAATCAGAAGAAACGTCAACAGGAACAAGCGAATTTTCCCGGCTATGTGTATCATCGGTTCGGCAAGACTACGTGCAAAGCCCGGCGGGGGCAAGGGGGATTCCCGGAGTTTTTTCAAAGAACTTGTAAAGATCGTTTTTTTTGTTGCAATCTCCCGGCGGCTTGATCGAATAATAGAATAGGAACAGAATGCCTGGGCAATGCCTCATAAAAGTGCGCCACAAGGCAACCGGGTCACGGGTTTGCACAAGAGGACGGGTGGTATGGCTTGGGAAGAAGAATACGACGCGGCGGATGAGAGCGGATTTGTACCGGTGGTATTCGCGCGATCCATGGACGAGGCGGAAGAACTCCGGCAGTTGCTGGAAGATCACGGTATCGAGGCCGTCCTCGGCGACGAAGCCGACGCCCCCGAACATCCCGACGATCCCGACGCCGTTCTCGGCGCCATCGCCCACGGGGTGGCCGTGCTCGTGCCCGAATTGTACCTGGATGAAGCCAGCGAAATCATCGCCGACCGCGAAGACGCCGATGAATTTGAAATCGACGATGAAGAAACGGAAGAAGAGGACGACGACGAATTCGCCCTCGGCGACGAAGACGACGAAGACGGATTTTTCCAGATTGAGGACGGGGAAGAATCTCTCGATGAGGAGCAGGACGAGGAAGAAGACTTCCTTGTCGAAGAAGAAGAAGAAGAAGAAGAAGAAGAAGAAGATGATGATGATGATGATGATGATGATGATGATGATGATGATGATGAGAACGAGGAAGACGATGATTTCTGACCCCCGGACGGAAGTGCTTCCGGAACGGGGTCAGGAGGAGATGCGCTTATCGGGCGGGTTTGGTGTTAACTTCCCTGGCGGAAGGACCGATACCTATACTATAATGAATGCATTACAATCTGTAACCTGAGAGTCGGGGACGGGTGTGGACATGGCAGAGACAAATTATTCGGGGCCGGATCGGCGAAGCACCGAACGGATGGAACGACGGAAGCGCACGGATCGGCGCGTCGGCATGGAACGGCGGCGCGGCCCGGGGCGACGTCGCTCCGACACGCGGCGCTCGGCGGAAGAAGGCGAAATGAACGAAGAGCAGTTCGCCTTTATCCAGGCCGTCAACGAATACAAGCGCGTCAATGGAAAACCGTTCCCCACCTGGACGGAAGTACTGGACATTGTGCTGGCGATGGGGTATCGAAAGGTAGCCGAACCCAAAAATATCGCCGAGATATAACAAACGTCGGGAAGAAAGGCCGCCCATGACGCTTCTGGGCATGGAACAGATCGAAACGTCGCTGCGTATCGTCACCACCGTGGCGCCGGTGGCGCTGTATTTTCTGCTTCTGGGGCTTCTGAACACCCGAAGGCATCCGCAGATGCTCTCCGGGCGGCAGGATTCGGCGCTGCTGACGCTGGCCTTGAGCCCGCTGGCGATTGCACCGGTGATCCATTGGTTCGGCGGAGGGCTTCCCACGGCCCTGGCGTGCGGGGCCGCCCTGGCCGGCGGCGTCTGGATGCTCAGCCCACGCGGGCGAACGTGGGTGATCTACAACCTGCCCGCGTCCAACGTTCGCCGGACGGCCGGCCAAATCTTACGGGCCATGGGCGCAGCGACTCACCCCACCTACGCGGGTCTGCGTCTCGAAGAAAGCGACGGCCGATTGGATATTTCGCATTTCCCCCTCCTGCGGAACGTCACGCTTCGCCTTTCCGGCGGCAACGAGGCGCTCTGGCGGGAATTTGAAACCCGGCTGCACGATCATTTGCAGCGGGTCGAATCGGAGCCGGCCCCGATGGCGGTGACCCTCCTGCTGCTGGCCACGGCCATGTTCATCGCGCCGCTGGCGCTGATGGTCCATCACGCTCCCGAAATCGTTCGTCTCCTGAACGATCTGCTTCCGTAGAAATCTTGGCTCTCCAATTCCTGGATGGCTTTACAGGAATAAACTGCCCCCATTGATTATATGATGCTGTCCAGAAACTCATTGTTTCGTTTGGAACGAAGCCCACGATACGGTTTTCCGCCCATTTCAAAAGCGCGTTAACAACTTTCTTGGCCCCGAAGGGGCCTGAAGCGTTTGGCCGGGGATGAGCGAAGCGAACCCCCGGAAGAAGGCTTATTTTTTTATAGCCCCAACGGGGCGACAGTAATTCTTCCTTCTCATTGAACTCGCTGTCGTCCCGTTGGGACTCAAATTTTTAAAAAGAACTCGTTTCCGGGGGTTCGCTTCGCTCACCCCCGGCCAAACGCGTTCCGTCCCTTTGGGACGAAGATAAAAGACAACAAAATTCGGGGAAAACCTATCCATATTTTGATTCCCTGAATTTTGGGATGGCCTGCATTCAATGAAATAAATGCGCGGCGGAGCAGGTGCTCCGCCGCGCATTGACTTTGTGTGTTTTGTATAAGCTCGTTTCGCGCGGAGGGGAAAGGGAAGAGCAAGGTCAGGAAACACGGGCGTGTGGCGCGTCGGCGTCGCCCTGGCCGGACGGGCCGGCCGTCCGGGACGGCGGAGCGAATCGTTCGTAGCGATGCAGGAGATTTTCCAGGTCCGGCTGGGACGGCTCCAGTTGCAGCGAATAGCGCCACGACCGAATGGCCTTTTCCCGCAGGTCCGTTCGCTGAGTGTCGACGACGTACTGGTACATGCAGATCACGCCGAATCCGCGGTAGGCCCCGGCGTTGTATGGATCGAGGCGAATGGCGTTCTGAAACGCCCTGGCGGCTGAGTCAAGCTGTTTGAGACGAAAGCAACACACGCCCAACTGCATGCATACCTCGACGTTGTTTGGCGCGAGCCGATGGGCCTGCTGAAACGTCGCCAGCGCCGATCGCAACTGGCCCTGCTGCAGGTAAACGGCCCCGAGGTTCAGCAGGATTTCAGGCTGTTTCGAGTCGGCTTCGATGGATCGCTTGTACGCGGCGACGGCGGCGTCCAGGCGATTCGTCGCCTCGAAGATGATGCCCAGGTTGTTGTTTGCCCGCGGATTCATGGGGCGCAACACCAGCGCTTCGCGGGTGGCCTGCTCGGCCAGGTCGTATTGACCCATCTGGTAGTAACAGGCGCCGAGGTTGAGTTTCGCGTGGAAGCTCTCCGGGTCGATCGCCAGGGCGCGGATGTAGGTCATGACGGCCTGGCGGAGATATTGGCGCATCGTCTCGGCGCCCTTGGCGACGGCGGCCATCGCCTGGTACGTCACGCCGAGATTGTAGTGGGGCCGAAAGGCGTAGGGGTCGATATCGCAGGCCCGTTTGTAGCTCTTGACGGCCTGGCCATAGTCGCCCTTTTTTCGGTGGATGTCGCCGACGGCGGTAATGGTCGGCACGTGGTTCGGATCGGCCTGCAGGGCGCGGTTCAGTTCGTCCAGGGCGGCCTGCACGTCACCGGCGTCCAGGTACGTCCTGGCCCGCGCCAGGCTGTGATCCGCCTGCTGCGAGGGCGGCTGAAACCAGGCGTCCATTCTGGCGCAGCCGGCCTGCATCACGGCCAGAAGCACCCACGGAAAAACTCGTCTGACAAATCTGCCACGCATGGCGTTCCTTCCGTCACGTTCCAGCAAAGCGATTTTTCCATCCGTACGCCGAATCCCGCCACGGCGCAGAAAAATCCAATCTCGTTCCTGTATTTCGTTATCGGCAGAGCAGAGGAAATGGGTTGACGTTTTTCCCCCGTTTCCAATCCCCTGTTTATGCATTGTTCGGGCCGGTTTGTTCTTCCGCGTTGCCTGCCGCCGGATCGACGGGTTCGACGGCGGGGGCGTATGGATCGGCGTCGCCGGCCTCGTCGGACATGATGCCGGCCAACTCGTTCACGTGGCTGAAAATCCAGCGGACCTTCTTCTGAATCATGGTCAGGAAATCTCCGCCGTCAAACCGTCCGAACATGCCGGTCTGGGCGATGGGAATCGCCGCCTCGGCGATCATCGCCTCGCACATCAGAAACGGAATTGCCCGCAGTTCGTCCGTGGTAATGACGTTCACGGCGTCGTAGCCGGCCAGGAACCGGCCGAACCGCTCCAGGTCCAGGTGCTCGGGCCAATCGGCGGGATTGGCGCCGCCTCCGACGATCGAAAATTGCAGCGCCCCGTTGGCCAGGTCGATCACGCGCTGTTGCAGCCGGGCGGTGTCGTAGTCGATGACGGCCACCACCAGATGGTCCTGAAACAGCATATTCCCCGGATGCCAGTCGCCGTGGACGATCTGCATGGGCCAGTCGCGCAGCCCCAGGTTGTTGACCGATTCGGCGCAATGATAGTAGCTGTTCTGCAGGAACTGAATGGTCTCCCGCAGGGGAGGATGGGTCTCGATCCGCGATTGAAGGGCCGAAGCGGTTTTCTGAATGGCCTGGTGAATCGCCTTGGCGTTGTGGTAGCTGGCGGTAACGGGCTCGAAATCACTCTCAAAATCCATCAGGAGCTTGTGATACAGCCCCAGGGCGTGCCCGCCCTGCTCGGTGGCCGGCAGGGAACCGTCGTAGATCGACCCGACGATGTACTCCTGCATCTCGTAGATGCGGTCGTGAAGCACGAGCATGGAATTGTTCTCGTCGCGCGTGCCCAGCAGGTGCGGCAGGGGAAAATTCTGCTCCGCCAGGCGAAGCTGGATCTGATGGGTAAAGGCGACCTTTTTGACTTCCTCCACGCCTTTGTTCCGCCGCTTGAAGAGGAAATGCCCCTTTTGGCATTCGACGATGACTTTCGGCGCCCGGCGGGAACCGCGGGCGAACTCCTTGATGCCGAACACAACGCCCAGGTCGTAGTGACTCAGACAGCAGGCCAGTTCCTCGGCCCCGAATGTTTCACGTTCGCGCGTGTCGGTCATTGTTTATCATTCCCAGAGACCCCGAAATACGTAATTTCATGTATGATACGGGCAAACCCCCAATCGGTCAATCCGTTTGCGGCGTGGCTTCTATTCCGTGAATAACCGGATTTTCCGGCATAAAGAAAAAACAGAAAATCCGACACAGAGTTCCTGAGAGACAGAGAAGATATAGAGAAGGAAAAAATAAAAATCTTCTCACTTTCTCAGTTGCTCTGTGTCGCGTTTTTTGCACGTCCGTGGGGCCTGTGGGAATCATCGAGTTGCCGCCAAGAAAAAAGGTCACTCACCTTCTATTCCCACACGCCTTCCAGCGGAGTCTGGCAGTTCGGACAGGCGCCGTTGCTAAGACGGATTCGCTCAACGGAAAATCCCACCCGGCCGATCAGGGTTTCCCGACAGTGGGCGCAATAGGTGTTTTCATCGGCCTGGCCGGGCGCGTTGCCGCAATAGATGTATTTGAGTCCCGCCTTGGCGCCCAGTTGGCAGGCGGTTTGGAGCGTCGAAAGGGGCGTGGCGGGCGTGTTGCGCTGCTGGTAGTCGCCGTGGAAGCGGCTGACGTGCCACGGGACGTGCACGCCGAGATGTTCGGCAATGAACTCCGCGATTTGGCGCAGTTCCGTTTCGGAATCGTTCATGCCTGGCACGACGAGCGTTGTGACTTCCACCCACACGCCCGCCTGCACGAGACTCACAAGGCCATCCAGCACCGGTTGAAGCCTGCCGCCGCATACGCGACGGTACGTTTCGTCGGAAAAGCATTTCAGGTCCACGTTGATCGCGTCGAGCAGAGGCGCGATGGTCTCGACGGCCTGGGGGGTCATAAACCCGTTGGAAACGAAGCAGTTTTTGATCCCGCGTTGCCGGGCCAAAACGGCGGTGTCATACGCAAGCTCAAAAAAAACCGTCGGCTCGGTGTACGTGTAGCTGATCGAGTCGCAATGGTTTTGCTCCGCCAACTTGACGATCTGTTCGGGCGGGAGGAACTCCGTGCCTTTCAGCGGAACGGATGGGCCGGAGTGCTCCTGGCCCGGGGATTGGGAAATTCGCCAGTTCTGGCAGAAGTTACAGCGGAAATTGCATCCCGGCGTGGCGACCGAAAGGCTCGTGGAACCGGGAAGAAAGTGAAACAGGGGTTTTTTCTCGATGGGATCGACGTGCAGGGCGCACAGCCGGGCGTACGTGAGCGTCTTGAGCGCGCCGCCGACGTTTCGCCGCACGCGGCAGAGGCCCAGGTCGCCTTCGGCGATTCGGCAGCGATGCGCACAAAGATTGCATTGCACCGCCCCGCCGTCGGCGGAGTCCCACAACATCGCGTCGTGAAGTTCCGTCGTCATATCACACAGCCTTTCGCCCGCACCGCCGCCAGCCCAACAGCCAGCATAGCATCGCCGCGACGATCAACCAAGGGCTGAGTTCCAGCGGCGCCTTCAAGCGAGTCTTTGCAGGTGGCGCCTTCAAGCGAGTCTTCTCGCTTGTGGGCGCCGAGTCTCGAACGTATCGTCCGCGCGCGTCACCGGCGGGGTGCAGCCAGCGAATCGCGTTGGCCAGCAACGTTACAAACGGGGCGGGAGTTTCCTCGATATTCGTGTTCTCGGCGGTAATGGCAAATGCAACGTATACCCGCCGTGGCTGGCGGCTGGTGGGATCCCGCTGCGACGTGGTTCGCACAATCAGCGCCTCGTCGTTCAGCGTCAGCAGGGCTTCTCCCGCCGCCTTATCGCCCGCCTGCCAGGGCCTTGCGCGTCGGACCGCCATAGCCGCGGCGTTCACGTCCCGCATCACGGAATCGTCGCCCGCCGTCGCGGCATGGTCCAGCGTGACGTCGGATCGCGGCCGGCCTTCGCGCCACCCAGACGGCGGAGTCGGCGGCGCGAGAACCAGGGCCGCGGCGCCCGGCGGCGGAAACACTCCCTGGGCCAGCACCACGTCCGCCTGGGATGGATCGCTGAGCAGCGCTACCCTTGCATCGGACTGGATATACCGATGCAGTATCGTTCCAACATCTCCCAGCACCGCCAGGCGCGTCAGGCCGGGGTGGATTTTTCGAAGGTCCGCCGAAGCAACCGTCCTGCCGGTTTCATTTTTAACATGGGCAGTGAGTGCGGGAGAATCCGGGGCCGTCGCAATCGTCTGCCAGGTTCCTCGCGGTGGGATCCTCAGCGACACGCCCCGTTCTCCTGACCCTGGCTCAGAAGAGGTAATGATAAAAACACCGGTAAACGGCTGGTCTCGATGATTTCGCAGTCGGACAAAAATTTCCGCCGTGCCGTCGGGTTGCATTTCGCCGGCCAGCGCATCGAAGGAAATTTGTAACTGCGCGGCGGAGCCCGTTGTTTTCGGTGTGCTGCTGTCGCGCCGCCAGGTCGGTTCGCCGAGCGCCAATACCGCCAGCGTCGCGCCGGCCAGCAGCAGCGCCCAGCCGGGCGGAATTCGCCTGGCCGAGCGGGTTCCCGCCTCGCCAAGTGACCGACTCGCCACCCGCCACAGCGCCAGGCTGCCCACAAGAAGTTCCCGCCGGACCGGCCGCAGATACGCCCACGCCGCCACAGCCGCAACGGGCAGTAAGGCAAGCAACCAATATGGAGAAGCAAATATCATGGCTCCCCATCCGGGCGCAATTCTTTTAACAATTTTTTTCACGTGGCTTGGGCCTCCCTTGGGGACAGGTCCGGCCCAAGTGTCGCAGGATCATTTTGACCCTGCAAAAAGAACATTTCCACGGGCAAGATGCCCGTGAGACACTTGGACAAGATGTCCAAGCCACATTCATACAGGCGATCAGACCGCCTTGAGATACTCCGCCGCCGCCGTCACGAAGAAAATCGTTCCCACGTCGCGGATATAGTACGGCGAGGCGTCCGTGTGGTTCACCGGCGGGAGAACCTTTTCCAGGATCACGCCTTCGAGATTCCTGTCCTGCACGTCGATCAACTGCATGTTCATGCAGAACGAAATCGCCCGTTCGGCGAATTCCATCCATTTCGATTCTTTCGTTTCCCGGAATAAACTCAGGAATAAAATCGCGGCACAGGCCGAGCCCGACGTAACGTGCCCGAAGCTGTCGGTGTTAAAATCCGTAAACGTATTGCGAATGTATCCGCCGTCCCGGCGCATTGCCCGGGCGGTAAATTCGCCCGACGCGATCGCGGTTTCGAGATACCGCGCATCGCCGGTGGCGTGATACGAATCCAGCAGCGGCTTGCCCCACCAGTAGGTATGTCGCGGGTGGAATCGTCCTTCGGCGGCGTGGCACGGGCCGTAGTCGATCCAGTTTCCCTTCGGGCGCTGGTCGGCCACGAGGCGGTCGGAGATTTTCAGATGCGCGTCGAGGAATTTCCGGTCCTTCGTGCGTTCGTACAGCCGCACCAGCACGCCGTCGTCGATCAACGGCCTGCCGCCGAGATCATCTTTCGAGCGATACGGATTCGGCAACAATACCGAATGCGAGGCCGGGTCATACACGTCCCGGAACAATCCCACCTCGGGCATGAACATCTTCTCGACGAGAAAATCGCCCGCCGCGATGATACGATCCCAGGCGGCCGAGTCGTTCTCGGCGTTCGCCAGTTGCATCAGTCCTTCCATGCACTCCATGACGGCAGAGGTGTTGACCATCGTGGGATTGTCCTCGTACGCGAGAATCAAGCCGTGGCTGGGATTGCTTTCATCGAAAATCTGATTTGTGTAAATGAATTCCGCGGCGAGTTTCGCACCGGTCAGCCACTTGTCCTGCCCCAACACCTGCGAGGCGAGCGTCAGCGCCCGGACGGCCTGACCGGTATGCCAGATGGGGCAGAACGACCACCACGTCTTATCGGCGGCGCTGTATTCCCCGCGAATCGAACCGCGCCAGCTTTCGTACGGTAAGCCCTGCCGGTTGTCCGTGTCGGCGGGCAGTTCGTCGGTCTGAATCTGCGCGATATCCACAAGCCAGTGACAGGCGTGTTCCATGGCGGCCCGTACGTCCTTCACTTCTATTTGCGACATACGCTGTATTATTCCTTTTTTGTTTGTGGAATTTTTTGGGAAATATGGATCATTGCATTCTGGAAAGGCGATTATGGTATCCCGGCCAAGGAAGGGAGTCAAATGTCGGCTCCTCCGGAGCAACGACCGATTACACCAGTCGATCTTTCGGTGGTACAAACGGATCAAGAAAAGCCAATAGCTCTGGGATGTCCGAATGGAGTGTAAGCCCTGTAAAGATCACCGAGCGTCGCTTCATCATCCCTCCGCATAAATCGTCTCCGTTGTGCTGAGAATGGCTTCCCTTCGCGGACGGTTTGTGCTTCGCTCCACGGATCGTCGAGTGACCAAATCCACCTTACGTCCAAGAATCGTCGTTAACTCTTCTTCCATGTCTTCGTGATCCAGCAATCCCCAGTCCGCTTCCGGAGAAAAAGACACGAGCACGTCCACATCGCTGTTCGGATGGAAATCGTCGCGCAGAACGGAACCAAAGAGACTTAATTCAACGATTCGCCATTTCCGGCAGAAGGTTTCTATCTCTTTCGGAGGAATGGCAATGGAAATGTTCACGCGATACTCCTTTCATCCCGAATGGCGGACCGGGGAAGCGAACACAATATATTCTGTATCATATCATTCCCCTCCCAGGCTGTCGAGTCATCGGATCACCCCCTTTTTCGTCCCCTCGCGTCTCCATTTGCCCCGGGCGATGCGGATTCATCCACGAACACGTGGGATTCCTTCACGCGGACGAAGACTTCGTCGCCGTTTTTCAGGTTCCGTTGGCGATACGTCTCGTGGGACATTTCCACGTGCAGCGGCTGGGCGTCATGGGTTCTCAGGTCCAGCTTCACGACCGGCCCGGCGGACTGGATGCGCGTGATCCGCGCCGGCAGTGCGGCTGCCTCGCCCGGCTGGGTGAGAATCTCCAGGTCGTGCGGGCGCACGAACATCCGGGCCGCCTTGCCGTCCGCCTGTCCGCCGGTCGAAGCGTCCAGGACCATCGAACCGAACACCGCCCTGCCGCCCTCCACCCGGCCGTGGAATAAATTCACGTTGCCCAGGAAATTCAGCACGAATTCGCTGGCGGGTTTGTGGAACACCTCCTCCGGCGTGCCGACCTGCTCGATGCGCCCGGCGTTCATCACCACCACGCGGTCGGCCACCTCCAGCGCCTCCTCCTGGTCGTGCGTGACGAACAGACTGGTGACGTGAATGTCATCGTGCAGGCGTCGCAGCCACTGGCGCAGCTCCTGGCGCACGCGGGCGTCCAGCGCACCGAACGGTTCGTCCAGCAGCAGCACCTTCGGCTCGACCGCCAGCGCCCGCGCCAGCGCCACCCGCTGCCGCTGCCCGCCGGACAACTGACTGGGATAGCGGTCCGCGAGGTTCTCCAACTGAATCAATTTCAGCAGGCTGTGCACTTTTTCCCGAATCGCGTCGGAAGACGGGCGTTTGCGCCGCGGGCGAACCGTCAGGCCGAACGCGATGTTCTGAAACACCGTCATGTGTTTGAACAGCGCGTAATGCTGGAAGACAAACCCCACCTTGCGACGTCGTGCGGGCTTTCTCGCCACGTCCTTCTCGTGAAACCGCACCGAGCCGCTTCCCGGATCGGCGGTCTCCAGCCCGGCAATGATCCGCAGCAGCGAGGTTTTGCCCGAACCCGACGGCCCCAGCAGCGCCACGAGCTGTCCCGTGGGCACGGATAAACTCACGTTGTCCAGCGCGACGAATCGGCCGAACGTCTTGGTGATGTTGTTGACTTCAATACTCATGCCAAGGGTCCTCCCTCGTACGGGATCTCCAGCGGATTGGGCGCGGTTCGATGCGTTCGCCATTCGACGAAACTCTTCAGCGCCAGCGTCGCCAGCGCCAGGATCGCCAGCAGTGAAGCCGCGGCGAAGGCGGCGACAAAATTGTACTCGTTGTACAGAATCTCCACGTGCAGCGGCAGCGTGTTGGTCTTTCCGCGAATATGCCCGGAAACAACGGACACCGCGCCGAACTCGCCCATCGCGCGGGCGTTGCAGAGGATCACGCCGTAGAGCACCGCCCACTTAACGTTGGGCAGCGTGACGCGGAAGAACGTCTGCCAGCCGCTCGCGCCGAGCGTGACGGCGGCCTCCTCGTCCTCGGCGCCCTGGGCCTGCATGAGAGGGATCACCTCCCGCGCGACGAAGGGAAACGTCACAAACAGCGTCGCCAGAACGATCCCCGGCACGGCGAAGATAATCTGGATATCGTGTTCCGCCAGCCACGGCCCGAACCAGCCGTTCAGGCCGTACAGAAGAATATAGATCAGCCCCGAAATGACGGGGGAAACCGCGAAGGGAAGGTCGATCAGCGTGATCAGCAGATGTTTCCCGATGAAGTTGAACTTGGCGATCGCCCAGGACGCCGCCAGGCCGAAGACGCAATTCAGCGGAACGGCGACGGCGGCCACCAGCAGCGTCAGCTTGATCGCCGCCAGGGCCGCCGGATCGCGGAAAGCGGCGAAATACGCCCCGACGCCCTTGCGGAACGCCTCGACGAACACCGCCGCCAGGGGAATCAGCAGAAACAGACCCAGAAAGCTCAACGCCGCGCCGATCAGAAGCCACCTCACCCAAACCGGCTCGCTGAGAGTGGATCGCCGCGCGGGTTTCGTTGTCGCAACGGTTCGCATGGAGACTATCCCAGCCATGGCAGGTTACTTTCTTAAAAAACTGTTTTGGATATTCATATTCGCAATCAGCATGTTGTTTCGTAGTCATCCACGGATTACACGGATTTACAAAAGAATTTCACGGATGATGTCAATGTATTCATACACAAAAATAATCCGTGTAATCCTTCTTGCATCCGTGCAATCCGTGGACTCATTTCTGGTAACGGTTTAAGCAATCCGGCTTTGTTTCGACGCCCGCCACTGGATCAGATTGATCGCCAGGAGAATCACAAACGAAATCGTCAGCATCACCGCGGCGATGGCCGTCGCGCCGACGGTGTCGTACTGTTCCAGGCGGGAAACGATCAGCAGCGGCGCGATTTCCGTCCGCATGGGCATATTGCCGGAGATGAACACCACCGAGCCGTACTCGCCCAGCGCCCGCGCGAAGGCGAGGGCAAAGCCCGTCAGCAGGCTCGGCAGAACCGCCGGCAGGATGACCCGCCGGAGCGTCTGCCAGCGGCTGGCGCCCAGGCTGGCCGCCGCTTCCTCCGTTTCGGCGTCCAGATCCTCAAAGGCAGGCTGAAGGGTCCGGACGACGAACGGCAGGCCGATAAACGTCAGCGCGATCGTCACGCCCAGCGGCGAGAAGGCCGCCTGAATGCCCAGCGGTTCCAGCAGGCGCCCAATCCATCCGTTGCGGGAATAGATCGTCGTTAAGGCGATGCCAGAGACCGCCGTCGGCAGCGCAAAGGGCAAATCCACCATGGCGTCCACAATCCGCCGGCCCGGAAACGAATACCGCACGAGACTCCAGGCAACAATGAATCCGAACACGGCGTTGACGCACGCCGCCACCGCAGCCGCTCCAAACGAAAGACGATAGGCGGCAACCACGCGCGGGGAGGAAACCGTCGAATAGAAATCACTCCAGCCCATGCCCGCCGAGGTCCAGAACAACGCCGCCAACGGCAGCAGTACGATCAGGCCGAGATAAAACAGCGTAAACCCGAACGTCAGTCCGAAACCGGGTAACACACTGGGCTGTTTGAAACGTATTTTCATGATCTACTGTTTTATAATAAGCACAATCATTGTTGTCATCCTGAGCGTAGGTTCGAGCGAAGCGAGAACCGAAGCCTGCGGTGAGCGAAGCCGAACCCGTCGAAGGACCTTACAAGTTCGATCGCGTGAGATCCTTCGACTCCGCTTCGCTCCGCTCAGAATGACAAAAATTGAACTTTTTCCATAACTACGATCCGGGCTGATATATTTTGTCAAACAGTCCGCCTTCGTTGAAGTGCGTCTTCTGGGCTTCCTGCCAGCCGCCGAACACCTCGTCAATGCGCACCTGCTGCACCTTTGGGAACCGTTCCAGGTCAGCCGGGTCGGCGTACTGGGAATCTACCGGGCGGTAATAATGTTTCGCGGCGATTTTTTGACCCTCAGGCGAATACAGGTATTTCAGATACTCCTCCGCCGCCTGCCGCGTCCCGTGTTTCTCCACAACCTTGTCCACCACCGTCACGGGCGGCTGGGCCAGGATGCTGATCGAGGGCACAACGATGTCGAACGTATCCGGCCCCAGTTCCCTGACGGCCAGGAACGCTTCGTTCTCCCACGCCAGCAGCACGTCGCCGATGCCGCGCTGCACAAACGTGTTGGTCGAACCCCGCGCACCGCTGTCGAGAACGGGCACGTGTTTGTACAACTCCGTAACGAACTGCCGGGCCTTTTCCTGGGCTTTTTTTACGTCGTCCGCCGCCGCGGGATCGTCCAGGCGTTTCAGGTCGCCCAGTTCCTTTTTCAGGGCGTAGGCCCAGGCGGCCAGGTAATTCCATCGCGCCCCGCCGGAGGTCTTGGGATTGGGCGTGATGACCTCCACGCCCGGCCGGACCAGGTCGTCCCAGTCCCTGATCCCCCTGGGATTGCCCTTGCGGACCAGGAAGACAATCGTCGAGGTGTACGGGGCGCTGTTTTGGGGCAGGCGCCGCTGCCAGTCGGCCGGCAGCAGTCCCCTGCTCGCGATTTCGTCGATGTCATACGCCAGCGCCAGCGTCACCACGTCGGCTTCCAGGCCGTCAATGACGGCCCGCGCCTGCTTGCCCGCCCCGCCGTGCGACTGCTCGATGATCACGTCCTGTCCCGTCTTTTCCTTCCAGTATTTCGCGAACGCGGGATTGAACTCCTGGTACAGCTCGCGCGTCGGATCGTAGGAAACGTTCAGGAGGTGAATGGAACCCGTATTCTCCCGGTGGTCTGACAACACGACCCAGGCCGCGGCGGCCACGGAGGCGACGATAAGAAGACCGATCCCAAAACGCTGCACCCAACCTGCGCCATGATGTTCCGTCATATTCTTTCCTTTTATTTTCATATATACGTCTAAACAAGTCGTTATTATTGCCAAAAAGAAGAACGAATCCCATCAGGTTTCGCATCCGTCGGCTGAAGGATTCTGGGGCGTTTCCGGCGACGGACGCAAGGAATCGGAAAACACGCCCGCCAGGGAAGCCTGGTCCATCTGACGGGCGATTTCGTTTCGGATGTTCAGAAGGAAGGGGCGAAACCGGCAGACGGAGCTCTGGCTGCACGGCTGATAGTGCGTCACCGAAACGCACCCGATGGGGGCCAGCACGCCGTCGAAATGTCGAACCACTTCGCCCATCATGATCTTATCGGGGCTTTTGGCCAGCGTGTATCCGCCGCGCTTGCCCGGTGTGCTGTCCACCCAGCCCCTGGCCTTCATCTCCAGCATGATGTGCTCCAGGAACCGCTTGGGCACTTCATTGCGCCGCGCCAGCTCGCGGATCGGGATCGGTCCACGTCCGTAATGCTCCACCAGCGTGAACAACACCCGCAAGGCGTAATCCGTTTTCTTCGATAGCTTCATGTTTGCTTTGTTGAAAAGATTTTTTTTGCCACCCCTCAGGGGTAAACTACGGGCACAAAGGTCTCAAAGGAAAAAACAACAGATTCGTTGTGATTTTTTTCTTCCTTTGCGACCTTTGTGTCCTCTGTGGCTGATTTTCTTTGTTTTGTTTTCCATGATTTCAATAAAGCACTTCATGTTGAACTCAAAATATACGACCAATTCTATCGTATATTTATCATACTATCGGCTCGACGTCAACCCGCGTATGCGAATTTTTTCCGAACTTTTCCCCGCGTCCGTCAGGATTCCTCGCGGCCCGGCGCCTCCAGCAGGTCGCGCAGTTCGGGGGGAAGAAACTTCTCCGCCAGTTCGGGGCGTCCCCGCAAGGCCTCCACGGCGACGTGGATCTGATCGGCCGTCGACGCGGCGGGGTTCAGAAAAAGCACGTCCTTTCCGTGCAGCCGCACCCACGCCCCGCCGGGATGCTCGCTGCTCTCCAGCGTCGAAGCCGGCGCGCGGCGAACGGCAATCCCCAATTGCTCCGCCAAATCGATATACGCCGCCAGTTTGGATACGTCGTCCATATGATCGCCTCAGATAATGTCCGATTCTTTCCCGAACCGCCTCAAAAACGCCGGCTGAGAATCCGATGAACATACGGCAGACGGCGTAAACTCAAGGCGACTTACTCTACCGAAATCAGGAGAGGTTCGGCAAGATGCAATACCCCGTGAAGACCAACGAGACGGCTGTGCTCACTCCGCCGGAAGGCGAATCCGAAACGCAGCGCCTCACGAGGGAACTGAACATGGTCCGGGGACAACTGCGTCACTGCGAACGCCTGCTGACGGTGGGCACGATGACGGCCATGGTCGTTCACGAGTTCAATAACCTTCTCACGCCGATCGTTAACTACGCCCAGATGGCCCAGCGGAACGCCGAGATGACCCCCAAGGCGCTCGATCGCGCGATAGCCGGCGGAAAACGGGCCGCCGACATCTGCCGGGCCATCCTCGGCATGACGCGCCACAATTCGACCCCGGAAACGTTTTGCCTGCGCGACATGCTTCAGGAGACCCTCACGGCGATGGCCCGCGAACCGCGGCGAGACGGCATCGACCTGTCGCTCGACGTTCCGAAGGACATCTCGGTCACGCTGCGGCGCGTCGAATTGCAGCAGGTGCTGCTGAACCTGATCCTTAACGCCCGCGACGCCGTGATGGAACACCCCACGCCGCGACGGATCGAAGTTTCCGCCCGCCGGCGCGACGGCCTGCTGACCCTTACCGTCACGGACAACGGCGTGGGCATCGCCCCGGAACACCTCTCGGAAATCTTCAAGCCGTTCTTCACCACGAAGACTCAACCCCTCGGCGGCGTGCATCGCAAGGGCAACGGCCTGGGCCTGGCGCTGTGCCGCGACATCGTGGAAGGCTTCGGCGGAACACTCCGCGTTCGCAGCGCCCCCGGCCAGGGCGCCGCCTTCACCGTCCAACTGCCCGTCTGAGGCGCCGAGTGAGCGACCTTTTTCCCTGACGGCAACTCGATGATTCCCAAAACCCCGTGAACGAAAAAAATCGACACCCCTTAGCAGCCCGTTTAGAAAGTGTCGCGGGCATCCTGCCCGCGAGTACCGAGGGCATCTTGCCCTCGGAATTGCCTTGTTTTCG
>JAFGEJ010000129.1 GCA_016931655.1 Phycisphaerae bacterium | reverse complement strand
TGCCCCGCCAGCCATGCCGACCCGCTTGTCTATTGCGCCAAACGCCCCCATTCATCAAAATTCAATCCATTATGGGATGATTGTGACACGGATTTTAATATCAAAAATCGGTGGCGCTATAAGGGTAGGGAGAAAGGGAAAAAAATGACTCGGATTATTGTCTGCTTTTTGCTGTGCATGATTTTGCCAATTCCGTTTGGATGCTGTGGGTACGGCAGAAGTGAAGGCGAACGACGTTCTGGACGCTATAGCTGGTCTAGAGCGGCCAAGCCAAATGAAATTCAGAAGGCGGATTTATTGGGAGTGTATACGTGTCCTTTTACTGATGGTTCATCAGAAATAAACCTGAGAAAAGATGGAACGTATATATTAACAGTGCGTGAAAACAATGGCCGTAGCGTTACTATTGGTCCTTATAGCTGGCACGCCCAAAATCTCGATGGTAAAGAACCGTATGTAACACTGGATCACTTCCCAATTTTGATCGCCACCATGGATAGGCCTGTTCCCATTCAAGGGGATACGAAAAAAGAAGAAGAATTTATAGGCGGTGGATTTTCGAGAATTGGTTTTAATAAGTATGAAGAGATTGTACTCGCAATTGGGGTCGATCCTGATAATGATTATTATTTTGCTAAGTCGAAGTCGAGTCCGCAGAATGGTGGCCAGGATAAGGCCAGTGAATGAACGTTTGTCGTTGAGAATATGGCCTTTTCGGACTCAATGTTCTTAGAAAATGGGGACAGCTAAGAATGGCATGAAGATAGTGTGTAACTCAAACGGACCGGTTTTGAAGCCTGAAGGGCTGATGAGCGTTTAGCCGGGGATGAGCGAAGCGAATCCCCGGAAGAAGTGATATGGCTTCGAGCCCCAACGGGGCGACAGCAGACTACTCATAAGGAATGAAGTTCCTGGTTCGCTGTCGTCCCGTCGGGACTCCGATAAAAAGTCCTGTTCCGGGGGCTTGCTTTGCTGCGCCCCCGGCTAAACGCTACTCGTCCCTTCGGGGCGAAGAGTGCGGTCTTATGTGTTTTATGTCAATCCGAAATCCGCAATCCGAAATTGGGTTGCGGGCGCAGCCAGCGCTGTGTAATTCGTGGACGCCTTTTTAATCCATGTTTATTCGTAGTGCAGCGTCGGTTTTCCGATTCGGGCGCGGAGGTGGGTCTGCATGTCGATAAGGGTTTGACGAACGCGCCGGACGAATTCTTCGGGGGAGTATTGTCTGGCTTCCTCGCGCGGGATGGCGGGGGCGTATTCCACGAAGATGCGCCCCGGTCGCGGCAGCATTTGCGTTCGTGGCCAGGCCTCGAACGCCCCGTCGATCAGGACGGGCACGGTCCACTCAGCCGCCCGCTGGGACAGCACAGCCACGCCGGGCAAAAACGGGCCGATGTGCCCGTCGCGCGTGCGCGTGCCTTCCGGAAATATGACGATGGTTCGTCCGTTTTTGAGGCGGCGCATCGCCTCTTTCAGGGCGCCGGTGTCGGCCTTGTTCCGCTGAATGGGAAAGGCGTTGAGCGACTCGATCAGTCGGCGGAACCACGGCTGGCGGAACAACGTGTCGCGGGCCATGTAATTGCCGGGCCGAGACAGAGCGTTGGTCACGAGAATCGGGTCGAAGAAGCTCTGATGGTTGGAGACGTAGACCACGCCGCCGGTGGCAGGCTCGTGGTGGCGGTTATAGACGCGCTGATGGTAAAACGCCGCCCCGGCGACCCTGCACCCCCAGCGCATGACGCGATAATACAATGAGCAGTTCTGCACGCCCTCGGCCAACCGCCAGCGACGCAGGAGAGGATTGGGGTGACTTCGATATTCGTTCATCATTAGGTTTATTTCATGTGGTTTATCACTACAGTTCCTATCAAGGACAAATTTCGCAAATGAACGATTCCCCTGTCTTTGAACTTTTCATTGTCCCCTCAGCCGATAGCCCTCAAGGAATTTCAATGCCGTTTCCTTGTCGGCAAATCTTCCCTCAATCACATCCTCGTTTGAATAATGAATCTGAATTTCATATCGCTGTATGGGCTTGACTCCGTCATTCGCGTTGTATGATTGTATGAAATGAATGGCAAACTCAATCCCGGGAAATTGTTCAGCCGAACCGTGCAGCGGAAGTACGACAATTCGCTCAATACGCATGGAAACAGATCGCGTTAGTTCCCTGATGAACTCATCCACCCGGCGGGCGTTCTTCTTCATCAGCCGGGCAGCCAATTCGCTCTGTTTTTTTCCGGGAAGCGTCTTAAACCGATCAACCTTCTTCTGAAATTCTCTGTCGGGGGTGTCTTCCTCAAAGGAAGCATCAATGCCAAACTCCGCGAATGTACTGACGATCATTTTGTAAGGGAAGTATAGAAGCGTGAATCCCAGGGACCGCATTTGACTCAGGGCGCCATTCGTAAATACGCCGGCAAGTATTGCTCCTTTGAACGGCGCAGAATTCCTATAGGTTTCCGCAAGGGGAAGTATCGCTCCCTGTATCTCCTGGGCTTTGTTCCGCGAGTGTTTTGTATAACGTCGCCAGGCGGCCTCCAGAAACGCCACGGGTGTTCCGATTTTTTCGGGGCTGCCGCCTCTCTCCAAAACGTAGTCCAGATCGTGCGAGTTTCCGTTGCCGTCAAACCATCGACACTTTTTCCCCTGGCGGGCCGGGCGAGCACCGTGCCGGTCCAGATAAAGATGATGCTTCCCGGCAAATTCCGTGAGTATGGGAAGAACAGCGGCTTCCAGTACTTTACCGATGATTTGACCCCAACGATGCGCAGGCGAACCGGCCATACCTATCCCTCAATCCACAAACGCCCCTCCTGAAGAGGCACGCGATGTTTTCGATTCTTCCACTTGATGTTTCTGTCTCGTGTCTTCTCAAATCTCCAGGACAGGAATCCCGCCGCCGTTGCCAGTGCACCCAGCCACGGTATGACGGGTACATAGACCCCGTACGGCGCGGAATCCCCGATAACAAAACATACGCGCGACGGTGATGCGCAACAACGCCGAAGCGCCCGCCAGACGAGAGCCAGATCCCTGAAATAGCAGGCAACCATAAGGTGATACGTCTTTCGTCCTCCCCGTTCCAGGCGAATTTCGGCGAGTTGACGACAAACATCCGCCACTTCATCGCGAATGGGCGCAAGTTCCTGCGCGTCCAGCACTTCTTCCAAACAGACGTTCTTTTCCGGCACGTGCTGAGAGCATGAGCGAATCAAATACCGACGAATTTTCGTCTGAAGATCGCCCCAGCCGCTGACTTCCCTCAGAAACGACATTTCCAGACGCGTCGCGTCCGCATAGTCGTAGTTGTTGGGATAAGGCGGGGATGTAATGACCAGGTTAGCCCACCCCGATTGCACACCTTCACAACGTCGCGCATCTCCGAGAATCAACGTTGCTTTTGGAGAGGCTTGTTGCCGCCCAACGAGCATGTCCTCATAAAAGATCCCGCAGGTCCGATCAAACGCCTCATATACTTTCGCCGTCTTGGCCTTCCTCTTGTTCGGAAGCACATACTGCCACTGTGCGGTTCCGGCATGGGAAACGGAACGAAGAATGGAAACAAACGTCAGCCACGCCAACCGGCCCGCCGGCGTGTCATCGGCGAACTCCTCGCAGGCCTGCCGAAGCACATCTAATTTTTCAAGCGTTGAAGAATCGTAACATTTGTATACAAGCGGGGGATACGAATATGCCTGAGGAGTAAGTTTTTCGGATCGTTCCCGAATCTGCCGAACATGCTCAAGATAATCCTCAGGATCGGAACGCCAGTCCAGCTTTGCCCGAGCGATTCTCGCGATAAAAGGATGGGCTTCTATACCGACACTCGGCGTCCCCGACTGTTCCGCGGCAATCAACGTTGTTCCCGATCCGGCAAAGGGATCAAGTACGCGAGGAGAAAGGCGGGCGTTTTCTCGAATGACCGCGGAAACCCACTGCGCTGAAAAGCCCGCGCTGAATCGGAACCAGCGGTGCACCGGCAATCGCATATTGTCGATGAACGTGGAGGCGGCGATGTCTCGGAATTCGCGACGAGGAGCGAAATCAGTAAACAGCTTTCGTTGTATGCTTACCGCCATCAGTTACCTTTCACGAAACCGGACTGGTACAAAAACGCGGAAAGGCTGAATCCTTCGTGCCTCGAAAACCAACACCAGTTTTCGTATCGCAATCACGGATTGATTTTAGCATACGCCCCGGTTATGTGAAAGCACCAAGCAACCGCCACATGGGGGAATAAAAACTCATATTTGTGCTGTGTCTTCAGCGACGCAAAAGAGGATTGGGGTGACTTCGATACGAACCCATCAGACGGCCTCCCATCCCGTCCGGGTGCGGACGTGTTGCAACAGCTCCGCCAGCGTGTCTTCGATCGAGTTGCCGGTAGTATCCATGTGAATGGCATTGTCGGCTGGTCGGAGCGGGCCGACGGAGCGGGCGGCGTCGCTTTCGTCCCGTGCGAGAATGGCTTGCAGGACGGTTTGGGGACTGGCTGGCTCGCCGCGCAGGGTCAGCTCGTCGCTTCGACGGCGGGCGCGCTCGGATGGGCTGGCGTCGAGATAGAATTTCACGTCGGCGTCGGGAAAGACCACCGTTCCCTGGTCGCGCCCTTCGGTAACGAAATTGCCCAGGTCGCGTCCGATCCGGCGTTGCAACTCCACCAGTACGCCGCGAACCTCCGGCGAGCCGGCGGCGTGGTGGGCGTTGCGGGAGACGGTTTCCGTGCGGATTTCCTCGCTGACGTCCCTGCCGTCGAGTATCACACCCAGGCCGCCCGAACGCGGGATAAGCTCCAGGTCCATCCGGCGGGCGTGCTCGGCGAGCTTTCCGGCGTCGGACAAATCGTCGCCGGCCCGCATCGCGCGGAGCGTCACGGCCCGGTACGTCGCGCCCGTGTCCAGGAACGCGATCCCCAGGGCCGAAGCCAGTCGACGGGCGGCGGTGCTTTTGCCCGCCCCCGCGGGGCCGTCTATCGTGATGACCATAGGGGCGGTAGTGTAGCAGAATCCATGTGGAGGGGAAACGGGCGTCTTGCCGAGCGGTGCTGGTGTTTTTTGGGTTGGAGTTTTCTGACAACTTTTTTTAGGCCGGGATTTGTACCTTTTCATACAGGAATTCCGGCGCGAAATCGGCTCCATTCGACCAGCAGAGGGTATGGAATTCCGGGTGAATGGAGAATTCCCGGAAAAGGACGATATCCCTGAGGGGTTCGAATACATCCCCGTGAAGTTCTCGGCTGAGGTCCACGTCGCCTTCGGTTCCATCGGAAAAACGGAGATATACCGTGTAATCGTGCGTGTATCGTGCTTCTACCAGCTTCGGTATCATGAACGCTACTCCAATGGTGCAATTTTGTTGGCGGGACGTCCCGTCTGGATCAATTCCCAATCTTTCAAAAGCTCGTTCTTATGCAAATCAAGCCATTCCAGTACAAGTCGTAGCGCCCGTTTCGGGAAATCGCCGTGTACAACGCCGGTTTGGATATCAACGGTAACCTGATACTCTCCATAGACCGCATGAAAATGCGGCGGGGAATGCTCTCGAGCAAACATACCGATCACAATCCCCAAAAATCTCGACAATTCAGGCATAATTCATTTTATCATGAAATGCGAATCTCTTCAATAAACTGAATTTCGCTATCTTCCGTTCGCAAATCTCGTTGGGCGAGCATTCGCTCCGCCAGGTCAATCGGTCCGGGGCTATTTCACCGGATCGGAGATATATCCCGGATCGAACGGCTGGGAGGTCGGCCGGCATGGCCCGGTCAGTTCGATCAGGTACAATCGCCCCCACTTCTCGAATCGGATCGGCTGGATGCCGCGAACGCGCACCGTCCCCAGGTCTTCCGGGCGCACGCGACATCGCAGCGCGGCGCCGGTTTGCGTATTGTGATACTTCACCTCACCGGCCGAATCGACCTGATACGCCCCCAGCGCGACCAGGCCGAAGTCCGTCGTAATCAGCCACCGCCGCCAGCCGGATCGAAGATACCGCACCACGTCGTTGCTCGGCGCTTCAAGCCATTGGCCGAGGCGTCCCAGATGCACTTCGGTGCAGAGTTTCTGGGCGTTGTAGATCGTAAAATCGTCCGAATCGATCACCGGCTGAACGTCGCGGGCGAATCGGAGCATCGTCTCGCCGTCGCCGCTGCGTGCGTCGCGCGACCAGAGATGCGTGTAGAAGAACGACACGCCGATCATCCCCGCGCAGGCGACGACGGCCAGCGGGCGGAACGATTTTCGCCTCGCCGAACGCACCCACGCATACACGCACGCCAGGCCCGCCGCGGGCAACCCAGCCAGGATCGCCCACGTGCCGGGAACCAACTGCGCGGGGGTCGTCAGCCGCTTCGCCGGCGCCGGTACGTACTCGGCCAGCAGATACGCCGAGGGGATAAGCACCAGCGCCGCAGCCAATACCAGCGCCGCGGCCTGACAGATGCGACGAAGGTGTTTGCCGATCTTTCCATCATACCGTTCGGGCCGGGCGAGTTCGTCCGTAGCCCAGCCGGCCAGAAGCGCTACCGCTGGGTAGCACGGCAGGAGATAATCCGGGCGAAAACCGGCGGGGATCGTAAACGCCAGCACCACCGCGATCATCCAGCAGGCCGGCAGCGCGATCGGGCTTCGCCGATTCAGCCAGCGTCGAAACGATACAAGAAAAAACGCGCACCCGGCGAAGATGGAAGCGGGCAGTGTGTTGTAATACAGGTGCAGCAGCGCCGGACCGGAGGTGCGGTGCGGCGCGTGTTCGCCTTGCCCCGTGATTCGTTGCACCACCTCGAAATAGGCCTTGTCTTTAAACACGTCTCTACCGATGTTGAACATGGCCCACCACAATGGGACGCTCATCGCCAGCAGGAGCAGCAGCCCCCAGCCAAGCCGAATCCGCCGGGCCGCCGACCACCACCGCCGCAGTAACAATCGCCCCGCCAGGACCGCCTTGTCCACACCCTTAGCCTTTCGCAGCGCGGCAAAGCCAGGCCCGAACGCCGCCCCCAGGGCAATCCACAGGCCCAGGACCACAAGGTTCACGATGCCCCACCCCTTGGTCAAAGCCGCCGCCGGCATCGCCGCCCAGAACACCGCCACCCAGAGCCACCGCCGCCGGCCCGGATGGAACAGCACGCGGTCCGCACAGAAGATCGACAGGCCGATCCACCACGCCAGCAGCATGTCGGTGGTGGCCAGGTAGATCAGCTTGTTCATGTGCAGCATCGTCAGCCAGAAGACTGCCGCCAGCAGGCCCGCCCGGCGAGAAAACCATCGTCGTCCCAGCAGGTACACGAGAATCGCCAATCCCCATGCCGACAGGATCGTCGGCGTGCGATAGACCCATTCATTGTGCCGGCCGGTAAGTTTCATCGCGGCGGTGGTCAGCCAGGCGTACATCGGCGGCTTGCGGGCAAAATCCCGCCGGGCCGGGTCGAGCGGATTGGGCGAGTCGATACGGGGCAGAAGCCAACTGCCGCCCCGCAGGTGATCCAGGCTGGCGCGAATCTGCCACGCCTGGGCGTAGCGGTGCGTGCTCGACGGCGCATGGGCGCGAAGGACAACCATCACCGCCGCCACGGCGGTAAGGAGCACCACGTCGCCGGCTGTCCGCCAGTTGCCCGTCGGTTCGGCGTCGGGGCCGCGATAAAAACGAGGGAGCTTCAAGGTCGTCGCCTTCAGAAACCAATCATCCGCATGACCATCGGTTTGATGCGCATGGTATACGAATCCTCGGTCCCAGGAAAGCGGCAACTACAGCCAGCCGGTGAGGTGAGCCAGTTGCCGGCAATAGTCCACGAAGTTTGCCCAGGACACGTCGTGCGGCACGCCGTGATCGCAGCCGGGGATATACCCGCCGCCGTGGACGACCGGTTCGATGCGCTTCAGTTCATCGCGCAGCGCCTGGCCGCCTTTGGCGATGCAGCGTTTGTCCACCCCGCCGCGGTAAGACATCTTTCGGCCAAACTGTTTTCGAAATTCGTTGATGTCGCAATGGGCCGCCACCTCGACGGGATCGCAGGTATTGACGCCCGACTCGATCCACAGCGGAATCAGCTCGCCGATATACCCGTCGGAATCGACGCCGAAGAGCGGTACGGAAGCCTTTTGGATTCGCTCACCCCAGGCCTTCCAGCTCGGCATGCAGAAGCGGCGGGTCATGTCCATCGAGATCATCGCCTTGGCCTTGTAGGCCATGTCTTCGGAGACGTGGAATATGTCGGGCGTGACATGTTCGAGGATGCGATCGAGCATTTGCAGGACAAAGTTGGTCCAGAACGCCGCCATTTCGTCCACGAGTTCCGGATCGTCCACCATCATCATGCACAGCCCCACAAAGCCGCACCATTCGCGGAGAATCCAGAACGGCCCGGAGAAGTGCACAATCAGCGGAATATCCCGACCGGCGGCCTGTTGGCATTGCTTCTCGAAGTCATCGGCGAATCGGCCCGGCGCGTCGACGTCGTAGCGCGTCCTGAGCTGCTCCCAGTCGTCGCGATTCTCCACGGGGCACTTGATCCACCGCCGCGTGACAAAGTCGATGGCGTTACGGAGATACTTCAGGTCGTATTGGTCGGAGATTTCGCAGATGTTGCCCTTCCAGTCCTGGCAGATGTAGTGCCCGTTCTTGTGTTCGAGAATCTTCTCCTCGAACCGCGGGATTAGCCGTTCGTCGAAACCGACCGTTCTCATTGGCGCCTTGGGTTCGTCCGGCGGCAGGCCGATGACTTCCAGCACGTACTCGTGCGGATCGCGGTCTTCGGGCACGCCTTCCTTGTGCCATCGGGCGCGCGTCGATTCTCTTCCGCGTCACTTCGTCGAGGCGTTCGGCCTGTCACCGAAGCAATATCAACTCAAGGCCCGCATCAATGAAGCGTCTCGGCTGCTGCGGGAAACGCGGCTGGGCGTTACCGCGATCGCCATGGAGCTGGGGTATTGCTCCAGCCAGCATTTCGCCACACAGTTTCTCGCCCAGACCGGCCAAACGCCGTCAGACTATCGCAAAACCCTGCGGCGCGAACGATAAACGGAAAGGATGGCTTTTTCGGGAATGGAATTATACCAAACACACAAAATAAATGCGTGGCGGAGCACCTGCTCCGCCACGTTAAATCAATTTATGTCAGTGGATTAACATGGTGGAGCAGGTGCTCCACCATGCAATAACTACGTGTGTTAGTCTTCTGGCGACGAGGCTTCGTTGTTGTTCTCGGCGGTGGAGGATTTTTTTCTGTGCTTTCGGCCGCCGCGTTTTCCACGCCGACGGGATTTTTTCTTGGCCTCCGCCGGTTCGTTGTCCGGCGAGGCGGGGGGTTCGCCTTCGCCGGCCGACTCGGAGGCCTGGTCGGGCGCGGCGCGGGTGGAGGCGTCTTCAGAGGAGGAGGCAGAGACGGCTTTGTCGGATTTTTTTCGCCTTCGCCGAGGCCGGCGTTTTTTGGCTGTGCCTGGCTTGGCGTCCGTTTCCGCCGGTTCCGTTGTGCTCGTTGGAGCAGGGAGTAAGCCTTCAGCGGTTGGTTCCGCCGGCAAAGCAGGCCTGGTGAACAACGGAGCGTAGTCGGGGCTGGCGGCCGGCGAGCCGGCTTCGGGGGCCATGTCGGGAATGGTCGCCTCGGCCCGCAGTTCGGGGCTTACGTCGTTGGGGTCCGGCGCCACCGGCGTGGGAAGTTGCTCGCCGGCGGGTTTCGCGTCGTCGGTTTTCCTTCGCCGCCGTCGCCCGCCGCGTTTGCCCCGGCGGCGCGACGGGGACTCCGATTTCGCGCCGTTGCCGGTTTTGCGCGAAGATTCTTCGGCGGAAGATTCATCGGGAAGCTCCTCGTATTCTTCGAGCTGCTCCTCGGAGTGCGCAGGGCGATTGGCCATGCGATCCCGGATGTCCTGGAACTCGGAGTCCTCGTGCGTTTCGCCCTTGAGGGGGTGTTTGTCCCACGCGACGTTTGCGCCTCGCAGATTCGCGCATCGCAGGCGGATGTCGTTTTCGCTGACCTTTTCGTCGGCGAAGACGATGATCGTTTTTCCGCTGTTGCGTTCAAGTTCCGCCAGGCTCTGCCGCTGGGAGTTTGAGAGGTGGTGGGCCACGCTCGGGGCCACGGTGACCTCGATTTTGGCCACGTCCTTATTGGCGCAGGCCACCTGCAGGTTGCGCATCACGTCCAGGGCGGCGGATTCCTGACTCATCACCAGCCCCGTGCCGTCGCAATGCGGGCAGCGGGCGAAAATACTCTGTTTGAGCGAGGGCTTGAGTCGCTGGCGCGTCATTTCCAGGATACCAAAATTGCTGATACGCAGAATTTTGCTCTTGGCACGATCCATTTTGAGCAGGTCGCGCATCTTCTTTTCGAGCTGGCGGCGATTCTTCTCGTCGCGCATGTCCACGAAGTCCATGATGATCACGCCGCCCATGTCGCGAAGGCGCAGCTGGCGGGCGATTTCCTCCGCCGCGGCGAGATTCAGGTTCAGCGCGTTGGTTTCGGCGTTCGTATGGGCGCGGAAGCTGCCGGAATTGACGTCGATCGCCACGAGCGCCTCGGCCTGGTCGAAGACCAGGCTGCCGCCGTTGGGCAGCGCGACGTGACGGGAATGCACCCGGCGAATTTCCTCCTCCACGCCGAATTCCTCAAACAACCCGCGCCGGCCGGTGTAGTACTCAATGGTGCACCGGCTCCGGGGAACGGCAACGTCAAGAAAATCCTGCACGCGAAAGGCCACCTCCTCGTTGTCGCAGACGATGCGGTTCACCTCCGCGTCGAACACGTCGCGAATGGTGCGGATGACCAGATCAGATTCCTGATAGATGGGCGCCGGGGTCCTGGTTTCCGCGATGCGATCCTGGACGGCCTTCCAGAGGCGCGTCAGGTACGACAGGTCGCGCTGCAGGTCGCGCTTCGGGCGGTCGATGCCGGCGGTGCGGACAATTACGCCCATGTCTCTGGGCACGTCCAGCTGATCGAGGATTTTCCGCAGTTTTCCACGGGCCTCCTCGTCTTCGATCTTCCGGCTGATGCCCACGTGGGTCATGTCGGGCATCATGACGATCAGCCGGCCCGGAATCGAGAGATACGTCGTCAGCGTCGGGCCTTTCGTGCCGATGCCCTGCTTGGTCATCTGCACGACGATGTCCTGCCCGCGGCGCAGGCAGTCCTGAATGGGCGGGCGGGTGCGATGGGCCGTCCGCCGGCCGACCTGTTCGGTGCTTTTCTTGCCCTTGGGGAAAAAACGCGGGTGCACGTCGGAGATGTGCAGGAAGCCGTTTTTCACGCCGCCGAAGTCGATGAAGGCCGCCTGAATGGACGGCTCGACGTTCGTAACGCGGCCTTTGTAAATACTGCCGACCTGGCTGGCGCTGCTGCTGCGCTCGGTGTAGAGTTCTTCCAGACGCTTGTCCTTCAGGAGGGCAATGCGACACTCGTGGCCTTCCACGGTGTTGATCAACATGGTTTTTGACATACGGAATTCTTTCTATGGTGTTTTGTCGGCGTCGCGTCGCGCGGGCGGAGGTTCGTCCGCCGCGTCGCGAAACGCGTCCGCCAGTATGCTGGTTCGCACCAGCCGGGCCGAAGCCTCCGGCTCCGACAGACCCAACAGGTGCAGAATTTCACTCGGTTTGGCCCACTTCTGCTCGTGCGGAACGCACGCGAAGCGGACTCGCCCGTCGCAGACGTTCAGTTCGGCGATCATCGGTTTGACGTCGATCTGCCGGCTGCGGGGCGGGGAATGTTGTTTTCGTCGGCGGGGCTTTTCGCGTCGCTCGACGATCCAGGCGTCGTCTCGCCGCAGGGCCTCGATGCGCTGCTCCACGCCGCGAACCCGGCTGGGTTCGAGGGGAACTTCGTACTCCACACGCGCGGGCTGCACGGACGATTGGCCGTCCGGCAGGAGACAAGCGTCGCGGAAGGAAAGCCCCTCCGGCGCGTGGGCGTTCAGGCCCTTCAGGAGCACATCGGGTGAAACCGGCTCCTCCAGCGCGAGGACCAACACGTCGTCGCGCGAGGCGACGCTCACGGGGCGGGGGCAGGGCAGCGAAAGGATCGGGTGAGGATTAAACCCCTGCGAATATCGCAGCGGTAAATTCGCCCGCAAGGCAATTCGCTCCACGGCCCGCATCATGTCGTGATGGGAGAGAAATCTCAGATCGCCATTCACGGCCAGTCGTAGGGCCCAACGATTCGACACCAGGAATATTGTTTTCCTTTTTCTTGGCTTTCTCAGCCGTCGTGTTCTTCTATCCGCCGCGTTCGCGTCGTTTTCGGACGGTACCACGCGGCGACGCTGTATTGTTATCCCGTTCATCCGGAACGGGAAAAAAGACATTATTTTAACTCAAACCAACCGAGCTGCCTGCCGGTAGACAGGTTTGTTAACCGGTTAATTTGTTAGCTGGTTAACTGGGAAAAATCACATAAAATTCGGTCTTACACCACTTGTTGAGTTGTTTACCCGTTAACCAATTCATCCGTTAATAAATTCCTATCTATACATCGGAAATCGTTTTCCGAAGCAGTTCTCTTTCTTCGGACTTTCGTCTTCGCTTCGCCACGACGTGGCTTCGGCGCGGCAAGCCCGACTACTGACTACCGGCTACTGACTACCAGATCCTGACTTCTCAGTCATTGTACAGTTCTGGCAGCACCTTTCGAACCACGGCGCGGAGATAACTGGTGATCTCCTTGTCGGAGTCGAACCGACTGACCTGCCGGGCGACTTCCAGCGACTGCTGCATCGTGACCGAACGGATGACCTTTTTGATTTCCGGGATGGCCGCCGGCGTGCAGGAGAAACGTCGCAGCCCCAGCCCCAGCAGAAGCATGGTGTATTCTGGATCGCCGGCGATTTCACCGCAGAGGCTCACGGCGACGTCCTGTTGCTGCCCGGTGCGGATGACCTCGCGGATGAGGCGCAACACAGCCGGGTGGGCGGCGGTGAACAGCGGCGCGACGCGCTCGTTTCCGCGGTCAACGGCCAGGGTGTACTGTATCAGGTCGTTCGTGCCGATGGAGAAAAAGTCCACCTCCCGGGCGAAGGCGTCGGCCTGCAGGGCCGTGGAGGGCACTTCCACCATGATGCCGATCGGAATATCGCCCCGGTGCGGGACGCCTTCTTCCTCCAGGTCCTCGGCAACGTCGCGTACAAGCCCCTTGGCCTGGCGCAGCTCGGTAATGTTCGAGACCAGCGGAAAGAGCATGTGCACGTCGCCGTCGATGCTGGCGCGGAGAATCGCGCGAATCTGCCTTCGGAACAGCGGCAGATTCTGCAGGCAGAAGCGGATCGAGCGGCAGCCCAGGAAGGGGTTGCGTTCCGGGCTACGGGCGCGGCTTTGGGTGTACTTATCGGCGCCGAGGTCCAGCGTACGAATGATCACCGGCCCGCCCTCGCATAGTTCGATGACCTGGCGATAGGCCTGGTAGTGATCCTCCTCGGTCGGTTCGGTATCCGAACCGAGAAAGAGAAATTCCGTTCGATACAGCCCGATGCCCTCTCCGCCCTTGTTTCGGACGGTGTGCACCTCTTCGGGGAATTCGATATTGCCCAGCAGGGTGATGTGATGCCCGTCTTTGGTCACGGCGGGCAGTTCCTGCAGGGCGTCGAGGGAGTGGACAAACTCGACCTGCTGTTTGGCCAGTTTTTCGTATTGTCGGAGCGTATCCTCGCTCGGCGAGACGATCACCGTTCCGTGCACGCCGTCGATGATGACGGTGTCGCCTCCGGCGGCGTGGGTGGTGATGTCTTCCAGCCCGACGACGGCGGGGATGCCCAGTGCGCGGGCGATAATGGCGGTGTGGCTGGTGGCGCCGCCGGCGTCGGTGGCGATGCCCTTGATGTGCTCGCGGTCCATGCCGGCCGTCTGACTGGGCGTCATGTCGTGGGCGACGACGATCACGTCGCGCGTCAGGTGCGCCAGGGACTGGCGGCTTTGCCCGGTCAGATTCCGCAGCAACTTTTTCTCGATGTCGTACACGTCCTTGACGCGCTCGGCGAGATACTGCGGC
>JAFGEJ010000128.1 GCA_016931655.1 Phycisphaerae bacterium | reverse complement strand
TCCATCCCGACAAAACGGAGTTCCTGAGTTTCACACTCGGTGAACCCCGCACGCTTTCGGGCACGGTCGTCAACGAAAAAGGCCGCCCCATCGCCGGCGCCGATGTACACGCCTGCCTGAATCAGGGACGCGGAAACTACATTCAGCCGCCGATCGACCCAATGGGCAATCTCACAACGAAAACCGACGCACAGGGACGATTCCAATTTCACGGCATCCCCGCGGCGGCGGGCGCGGAATTTGAAATCCAGGCCGACGGTTACGCCCACGTACAAACGCGCGGCTCTCTTTCCGACGACTACCAATACTCCGCCGGCCAGGAGAACATTCGTATCTCCCTGCCGCAAGCCGCGAAAATCGAAGGCCGTGTGATCGACAAGGAGACCGGCAAAGGCGTATCCGGCGTGTACGTCAACGCCCATTCTTTTGCGAAAACGTTCCTCGGCCGAAAGACCGGCGCGATGACCGATAAGGAAGGCCGATTCGTCATCGTCAACGCCCTGCCGGGCAAAACCGGCCTGAACGTCTGGCCGCCATCCTTCTTCAACGCGTGGGAATGGATCATGGTCCAACCCGTGAATATCCAAACCCAGGCCGGGCGGGAAGAAAAAGACATCACCATCGAAGTACAACGCGGCCTGCCCGTGGAAATCAAGGTAACGAACGAAAAAGACCAGCCGATTTCCGGAGCGAGTGTACGAATCACGTCAAAAGGGAAAAACAAGTTTTGCCCGAACACAAACGCAGACGGCATGGCAACAGCCTATCTCCTGCCTGGAGAGTATCAAATCAACGGCGTCGGTTGTGACGGCTATTTGGCGAGGAAATTGGAAATATCTTTTGTCCTGAAGGAAAATCAGACGAGAGACTTTACCGTTCAATTATTCAAAATGCCGGGGATCACCGGCGTCGTGCGGGATCCCAAAGGTAAGCCCGTTCAAGGTGCTGCCGTTCAACTGGTTGGGGGTTCCAGAATGGTCACCGGCCCGGACGGTCGATTTGAGCTGTTTGACCGGTCAGACAATCCTGGTTCGGGCGGGAAGAAAAACGCCATTCTGGCGCGACACAAAACCCGCAACCTGGTTGCCATCACTACCTTCCCGGCAGACAAGAAATCCTGCGACATGACTCTCACTCCGGGATTCACGATCCGAGGCCGCGTGATCTCGTCGGACAAAAAGCCCCTGCCGCATGCCCAGGTTCGTATTGAAGATATTCCCGTTTCTCCCAACAGTCATACAATAGCAAAGGTGAACATCACAGTCACGGTAGACAAAGCCGGCCGACGCATGCACAGCAATACCACAACCACCGCCGGCAGCAAAGATGTGATCATTCATGTCGGCGAGCAGACTTCTTCCCCTTCTCGGCCGGGGAAAATGACCCACTCTTCTCCATCAAAACTATCTCTCAATCCTTCTTGAAGTAAAGTCCTTTCTGGGGTATAGGGGCGATCCTGTAGCGAGTGGCTTGGACATCCTGTCCAAGTGTTCCACGGGCATCTTGCCCGTGGAGACGTTCGTTTTGCAGGGTCAGGATGAACCTGTGACGCTGGGGCCGGACCTGTCCCATAGGGAGAAGCCACGCGCGATCTTGGAAAGGAACGGTCATGGCCGGGAAATTGCGGGTCGGAATTCTGGGCGTTGGAACCATCGGAACGGTGCACGCCAATGCCTACAAAGTCGTGGACGGGATCGAGACGGCGGCCTTGTGCGACGTGAACGAAACGGCGCTGAACAAGGCCTCGGAAACGTTCGGCGTGAGCAACTGCTTCACGGATTTCAACCAATTCCTCAAAAGCGACATCGACGTGGTGAACGTCTCCGTGGGCAACGTGTTGCACAAGAAGTGCGCCATCGCGGCCTTGCGGGCCGGCAAGCACGTGTTCCTGGAAAAGCCGATGGCCATGAACGCCGCGGAAGCGAATGAAATCAACGCCGCGGCGAAGAAATCCGGCAAGGTGCTCCAGATCGGCATGTGCAGACGATTCAACGCCGAGGCCCAGGTGATTCGGGATTGCTTCAAAAAAGGCCTGCTCGGGGAGGTGTACCACACGCGCGCAGTGCTGGTGCGCCGGCGGGGCATTCCGGGCCTGGGCGGCTGGTTCACGACCAAGGCACAGTCCGGCGGCGGGCCGATGATCGACCTGGGCGTGCACTGGTTCGACCTGGCGATGTACCTGTCCGACAACTGGAATCCGACCGCCGTCAGCGCGAAAACGTACGCGAAGTTCGGCCCGCGAATGAAAAACTACGTCTACACGGAGATGTGGGCCGGCCCGCCGAGGCTCAACGGCGTCTTCGACGTGGAGGATTACTCCACCGGGTTCGTGCGGTTCGGGAAAAAAGCGACGATGAGCTTCGAGATCGCCTGGGCCTGCAACATGGAAGACGCCGCGTTCGTCGAACTGCTGGGCGAGAAGGGCGGCGTGCGGTTTGCGCCCGGCAAGCCGATGGTGATTTACACCGAGCACGGCGGAAAGGTAGCCGACGTTCAATTGCAGTACGACAGAAACGTGAACATGTACGAAGCCCAGGCCCGGGCGCTGGTACGCAACTGCCGCGGAAAGAAAACCGAAGCCGCCACCGGCCCGCAGGGCGCCACGGTGATGCGCCTCATCGACGCGATCTACGCCTCCGACAAGGCCGGTAAGGAAGTCAGGATCGGCCAATAAAACGAATCCAAATACAAAGAAGCGCGGCGGAGTCCCTCAGGGACTCCGCCGCGTTATTGTATGGGAATATATATAAACCTGGTGGAGCAGGTGCTCCACCAGGCAAGAGTTTTGAGGTGACCTCTATTTCCCGTGGAGTTGCCGATAAAGGTCGTCGAGGATTTGGCCTTCCAGGTCGCGGCGACGTTTTTCGTTGGTCCACGTCTCGTTCTGCTGGGGCGTGGTGGCGGCGTCCATGTTGCCGGGGCCGGTATCGCCGGGGTTCATGGTATAGCTGTGCCTCTCCTGCGAGTAGCCCATCTGCCGTTCCGTGGACGATCCCTCCCGCTGCTGGAGCACCTGCACGCGGGCCGTGACGACCGGCCCTTCCTGGATGACCTGGAGCGTGGCGATCTGTCGGGCGGGGCTGTCGCCCAGGAGCCGGTCGCGGCCGGCGTTGCGCACCTCTTTCGGGCGCGACTTCACGACGCCCACGTCGGCGCTGGATTTGGCCGCGTCGATGGGGAAATACTGTGAAAGCACCTGTCTTCCGGCGACGTAGGCCTGCTGATAGGACGCGTCGCCCAGGGTCCGGCTGGTGCACTGGCTGGGCGCGAGTCCCTGGTTCAGCATATCGCCTCGCCGGCATCCCGCCGCGAGGAACATCCCAATTGCCGCCAGGGCCATGATGGTTATATCGCGTTTCATACTTTATCCTCCTGATCGGCCGGGCTGCCCGCCGGCGCCATATCAGACATATTTTCACCACCATACGAAAAATCGTATCCGCCTTCAATCGTCTATTCTTCCGACATGCCGATGGAATAATTGGGGGCCTCGTGGGTAATGGCGATGTCATGGGGGTGATTTTCCACGACGGACGCCGCCGAGACGCGAATGAACATCGATTTCTGCTGCAATTCGGAGACGGTCCGGCAGCCGCAATAGCCCATGCCCGCTCGCAGGCCGCCGATGAGCTGGTAAACGTATTCGCTCAGCGGGCCTCGATAGGGCACGCGCCCCTCGACGCCTTCGGGAACGAGCTTTTCGCGTTCGGCGTCCTTTTGGCCGTAGCGGTCGGCGGAGCCTTGCACCATCGCGCCCAGCGAGCCCATGCCGCGGTAGTCCTTGAACCGCCGGCCCTTGTAGATGACCAGCCGCCCGGGCGATTCGTCCAGCCCCGCCAGCAGGCTGCCGAGCATCACCGCCGAGGCGCCGGCGGCGATGGCCTTGGTGATATCGCCCGAAAGGCGAATTCCGCCGTCGGCGATGACGGGAACGTCCTTGGGCGCGGCGACCTTGGCGACCTCGCGGACGGCGGTGATCTGCGGCATGCCCACGCCGGAGATCACGCGCGTGGTGCAGATAGCGCCCGGGCCGATGCCCACCTTCAGGGCGTCGGCGCCGGCGGCGATCAGGTCGGCCGCCGCCTCGCCCGTGGCGATATTGCCGGCCGCCACGTCAATGTCGTGGTTCGACTTGATTTTCTCGACGGCCCGCAGGACGTTGACGCTGTGTCCGTGGGCGGTATCCACGACGATCAGGTCCACGTCCGCGGCGATGAGCGCCTCGACGCGTTCGGCGTCGGCCACTCCGACAGCCGCCCCGACGCGCAGACGGCCCCGCGAATCCTTGCAGCGCTGCGGGAAGCGGCGCGTCTTTTCGATGTCCGCCATCGTAATTAAGCCCACGAGTTTCTTGCCGCTGACCAGCAGCAGTTTTTCCACCTTCGCGGCGCTCAAGATGCGGTCGGCTTCGTCGAGGCTGGTTTCCGGCGGGGCGGTGATGAGCTTGTCCTTCGTCATCACCTCGGCGATGGGTTTATCGGCGGAGAGGAATTTCAGGTCGCGCCGCGTCAGGATGCCCACCAGCTCGCCGCTGTCCGTGACGATGGGAAAACCGCTGACGCCGTGGGTTTCCATCTTTTCCCGCGCGTCGGCCGTCGAGGCCGTCGGCGGCAGCGTGACGGGATCGTTGATGATGCCGTTTTCGCTGCGCTTGACCTTTTCGACCTCGCGGGCCTGGGCGGCGATGGAAAGATTCTTGTGAATGATCCCGATGCCGCCTTCCTGCGCCAGAGCAATCGCCAGGCGCGCCTCGGTCACGGTGTCCATCGCGGCCGAGAGGATCGGAATTTTCAACTGGATGTTGCGGGTCAGCCGCGAGGACGTGTCCACGTCCTTGGGCACGACGTCGGATCTCGCCGGTACGAGCAGAACGTCGTCAAAGGTAATTCCGTTTCCGTCTCCCATGAGTTTTTGCTGCATGGTGATCTCCCTGGTATGACAAAAAGAGGTTTCCTTGGCGCGGAACCAAACCGTTTGTTCCTTATGAATATACGCAAACGGCGGCGGACGCCGCCGAGGCCGAGTGATTCGGCGAGAGGGCTTTTGCCGTGTTCGGACCGTTTCGTGTACAGGCCTGCACCCATAGCGAATTATGGGGACGCGCGGGGGGACTTGTCAAAACATTTGTCCGCCCAAACACGGGGTTTTTAAAAAAATTCGAGATTTCCTGTGTTTCGGGGACAGGGTACGTTTTGCCCTTCCGGGCCGGCGGCGATAGAATACGCCGGAAAGGCCACGTTCCGGGCAAAGCAACGCTGGTGGGAACGTACGAACGAAAGTAGAATTTTTTGCCGCGAACAAGACGAACCATCACGAACAAAGAGAATTTTATTATTTTCCTTTGGATCCGTCCGCAAGGACTATCGCTGAAGTATTTTGGCCGAGGACAAAATCAAAAGGAACGAATGTAATTATGAATAAAAATCTTGTTCGTCTTGTTCGGACTTGTTCGCGGCAAAAATCTTACAGGGAGCATTTGGATTGACGACGACGCTGACATGTTCTCCGCCGGCCTGGCCGATGCTTTCGGCGGCGGCCTGGGCGCTTCTGGCGATGGAGGTGGTGCTGCTGGTCCGCCGCCAGGCCCGCGGTCAGCCGTGGGCGGCGGCGCTGGGCGTCAGCGCCGCGGCGCTGCTGGCGGGACCTATTTTGGCGTTGATCGGCTTGTTCCTGGGCGTGATGACAGCCGCCGGCCCAGCCACGCCGCCGCGAGGCCGGGCAATGCTCCGGGCCGGCCTGCGCGGCAGCGCAATCGCACTGCTGACGGCAGTGGTATGGTGGGGCGGCGCCGGCGGGGCGATTGTCGCCCTCGCCGTCGTCTGCATATTCTGGGCCGTTCGGGCGTATCATCAAACCACCAGGCCCCTGCAGCGTCGCGCGAAGATCTGGCTGCTCGCGGCAAGAACGATCGTCATTCTTCTGATCGCCCTTTGGGTTCTCAAGCCGACGTGGCTGCACTGGCGGGAAGAGCGAAGCCTTCCCGTGCTGCTTGCCGGCGCGGACCGGTCGGGTTCCATGCTCCGGCGCGACGCGACGCGGGACGACGGAACGCTCTGTTCCCGCCAGGAGGCGCTGGGGGAGGCCCTTCGACTTCGGCGCGGCGAACTGCGGGCGCTGCAAAAGCAGGCCGACGTGGAGTGGTTCGCCTTCGATGAATCTCCGACGCCCCCCACGCCGTCGGACGACGGCGCGACGCCGGCGGACCTCTGGCGCGATTCTCTCGGATCGGGCACCGCCATCGGCGATTCGGCCCAGGGCGTCTTTGAAGCGCTCTGGGCCCACGGCTGGGACGTCGCGGGCGTGGTTCTGCTGACGGACGGCTGCAACAATCTGTCCCGGCGCGTCACGCCTGAAACCTTTGCCGCCCGCATGGGCGCGCGGGGCATACCGGTGTACACCGTCGGCGTCGGTT
Source organism: Phycisphaerae bacterium (assembly GCA_016931655.1). Taxonomy (GTDB): domain Bacteria; phylum Planctomycetota; class Phycisphaerae; order SM23-33; family SM23-33; genus JAFGEJ01. Next base: position 9,746 of record JAFGEJ010000128.1, on the reverse strand, counting down.
CGCCGACGGTCACCGCCGGGCTGCGATCCCTGACGGTGCAATCCTGCGGCGCGCCGGCGACGGCCGACGCGTTCGGCACGATGACGATTCGGCCCGTTATCGAAGCGCTGGGACTGTCGGGCCGGATCGTGGAAGTGTCCTGCACCTTCGGCCAAACGAAGATCGGGCAAAAACTGCGAAAGATCACCTCCAACCGGGCGAACGAAACCTTCGAGTTCACCCACGTGCCGCTTCAGACGGGCTTCCACCGACTCACGGTCGAGGCGCGAATCGCCGGAGACGCCCCGCCCGCCGCGAGCGGGCAACCCGTCGCCGACATGCTCGTGCAGGTGACGGACCGGGAAATCCGCGTGCTGTACGTCGAGGGAACGTATCGTTACGAAACGAAGTACATCACCCGCGCACTGGGAAGCTCCAAGCGCATCACGCTGCACCGGTGGATTCTCAATCAGCCGTTGCGGCCTGACGAAGCCGCCTCGCCGGGCGAGGATATCGCCAACTGGCTCGGCTACCACGCGATTTTGCTGGGCGACGTGTCGGCGGACCAGTTCACGCCGAGGCAGCGGGCGATTCTCAAGACGCTGGTGGACCATTACGGCAAGGGTCTGGCGATGATCGGGGGCGAAAACAGCTTCGCCCGCGGCGGATGGGGGCAGACGGAACTGGCCGACGTGATGCCCGTGGATCTCAAACAAAGTCGCGATCAAATCCGCCGGCCGATTCAACCCAAACCCACCCGCGAAGGCGAAACCTCCGCGATGATGCACATCGGATCGGCCGGCGAGGATCCCGCCGCCGGCTGGGCCAAACTCGACGCGCTGGCCGGGGCGAATCTGCTGGTGGGCGTCAAGCCGGCCGCGACGGTGCTGGCGAACCTTCTGACGGGCGAACCGATGATCGTCACCCAGCCGTACGGAAAAGGCCGTTCCGCAGCCATCGCGTTCGATACGACCTGGCGATGGGTGCTCTCGCCGAACACGGAGAACACCGCCGCGATGCAGAAGCGGTTCTGGCGGCAGGTGGTGCTGTACCTGGCGGCCCCGAAGGGCAACGTGTGGATTCACACCGACCGCACCACCTACGACCTGGAGGCGCTGCAGCGCGGCCTGCAGGAAGTGGAAGTGACCGCCGGCGTGGAAGACGCCCAGGGCCGGCCCCGCGACGCGGCGGTAACCGTCACGCTGCAGGATCCCACCGGCGAGACGACGCCGATTTCGCTTTCGACCGACGGGCCCGTCCGTCGGGGCATGCTGGTTACGCCGCGCGAAGAGGGCGTCTATACGCTTACCCTTTCCGCGGAGGTGGACGGGAAAACGCTCCAGACGCAGCAGCAGTTCCAGGCCGTCCGGCAGGATCGGGAATCCGCGCAGGTACTGGCAAACTTCGCCCTGCTGCGAACGATGGCCGACGCGTCCCAGGGAATGTTCGTGCCGCTGAAGGATTTGCCCGAACTGCTCCGGCGTCTGCTGCGCGACGTTCAGCCGCGACGATACACAGCCGTTACGCGCGAAGACGTACTGGGACCGTGGCGGTGGTGGCTCTTCGTGCTGCTGGTGGGATTGCTCTGCCTGGAATGGATCCTGCGGAAAAAACGGGGATTGGTGTAGAAAAGGCGGCAGGGAACGGGAAGCAGGCAGCGGAAAAGAAAAAAACTTAACGGTTGGTTCGCAGGCCGTCGGAAAGCGTCGGGCCATGACGCTTCAGGCGCGCCCGGTCGATCAGCATCCCGATCAGGAACATCACCCAGAACACGACGGCCATCCCGATCACCACCGGCAGGGAAATCAGGCTGATGATCTCCAGCGCCCCGGCGGGAGTGGTGGTGACAAGCTGCTGGTAGGGCACGTAGCAGGCTACGCCCACAAGCACCGCCCCCAGCGCGGCGATGAGGGATTGCAGGATCGCCGCCGTCCACGCCCAACTGATGCTGATGCGCTGGCGCCCGGCCAGGAAGATCAGAATCAGCGCCAGGACCATCCAGCCCAGGCCCACCAGGTCGATCACAAAGCCCGTGTCCACGAAAAACAGCTTTACGACCGTGGACAGGCGGGGCAGGCTCATCGTCTCGTCGGCGGAATCCCGGATGAGATTGGTCATCATGGTCCGGCTCATGCCCGCCACAAACGCCCAGACGATAAACGCCAGGCCCGTAAAGGCCAGCGCCAGTCCCACGTCCAGCCGCGTTGTCCGCCGCTTTCGTCCGAGCATGACGCCATTACACCGCGCCGGGAAGTCGGCGTCAAAGAATTTGTCGGGCGTGGTCCGTAGCCGGCTTGCCGTTCCGCCATGTAGTACGTGAATGCGTTTTGGATAGTTCGTATCCGACGATATACTGACGGTGAGATATGATTCGCCCGACGAACAGGCAGTTGCACGAAGCGCCGGAAGCATTGCTGGCATGGTTTCGCCGCCGGCAGCGGGAGATGCCCTGGCGAGGCACGCGCGATCCTTACGCGATCTGGATCTCCGAGATCATGCTCCAGCAGACGCGGGTGACGGCCGTCACGCCGTACTACCTGCGGTTCCTGGAGCGATTCCCCACCGTCGGAGCCCTCGCCCGCGCCCGGCTGGGGACGGTACTGAAATGCTGGGAAGGCCTGGGCTACTACAGCCGCGCCCGGAACCTGCACCAGGCGGCGAAACAAATCGTACGGGACTTCGGCGGGCAATTGCCCCGCACGGCGGAGGAATTGCAAACGCTGCCCGGCGTGGGACGCTACACCGCCGGGGCCGTCGCCTCGATGGCCTTCGGCCTCGACGAACCGGTGCTCGACGGCAACGTGACGCGCGTGCTATGCCGCGTGTTTCGCGTGGCGGAGCCTCCCAAACAGCAGGCGGTGCAAAAACAACTCTGGCGCCTGGCCCGGAAGCTCATTCCGCCGGGCGAGGCCGGCGACTTCAACCAGGCGATGATGGAACTCGGCGCGACGATCTGCCTGCCGCGAAATCCCCGCTGCGATTCCTGCCCCATTTGCCCCCTCTGCCGGGCGCATCGGTACAACGAACAAACGCGCCTGCCCCGCAAAGCCGACAAAAAACCCCTGCCGCACCAGACCATCGTCGCGGGCGTGATCCGCAAAGGCCCGCGTATTCTGATCGACCGGCGCAGACCCGAAGGCCTGCTGGGAGGCCTGTGGGAATTCCCCGGCGGGAAGGTTCGGCCCGGCGAAACGCTCCGCCAGGCCCTTCGTCGCGAGGTGCGCGAGGAAACGGGAATCGAAGTCCGCGTCGGCAGGCAAATCGCCGTCGTCCAACACGCCTATTCGCACTTCCGCATTACGCTGCACGCCTTTGCGTGCGAATACCAAAGCGGAACGGCCAAGCCCGTTCAATGCGATGACGTTAAATGGGTGACGGTGGAACAATTATCGCAATTCGCCTTCCCCAAAGCGAATCACGGAATCCTGAAACAGCTCGAAACCAGTACGAAGAATACGGAATAAGAAAAGAAGCCACAAAGGGCACAAAGTTCACAAAGGTAATTCAGAAAAATAAAACGTAAAGTTGTTATTATTAATTTCTTCTTTGTGACCCTGCCTGCCGGCAGGCAGGCTTTGTGTCCAGAGTTTACCCCTTAGGGGTGGCAAAAAATCTTAATTCATATCGCGTAAGACGGGGAAGTCGCGGCGGTAGGTGCGCAGGTCGGCCAGGTCGATCTCGGCGGTGAGGATTTGCGGGCCTTCGCCGGCCTGGGCGAGCACCTCGCCGCGCGGCGAGACGATCATGCTCCCGCCGGTGTACGTGCCGTGAGGGTCCCTTCCGGTGCGATTCACGCCGACAACGCAGGCCTGGTTTTCGATGGCCCGTGCGATCAGCAGCGCCCGCCAGTGATGCATTCGCACGTCAGGCCAATTGGCCGGCACGAGGAACACCTCCGCCCCGCGCGCCGCGGCCTGGCGAAAATCCTCGGGAAATCGCAGGTCATAGCAAATCAGCGGCGCGAGGCGACATGTGGCTTGGACATCCTGTCCAAGTGTCTCATGGCCTTCCGGGCCATGATGATTTCTGTCGGGAATACAAAACGTCTGAACATCAGAACCAGCCGCGTAAACCTTTTCCTCTCCCCAGAGAGTGAACGGATGACGCTTGGCGTATCGTCCCGCCACGATGCCGTCCGGGCCGAACAGGACGGCCTGGTTTTCCGCCCGGCCGTCCTTCCCGCGGGCAATCAGGCCGCCGCAGAGATAAATTCCCAGCGACAAGGCGAGTTCCGAGAGGGCCTGTTCCGTCTCCGCCTGGGCGGCGAGCGTTAATTCGGCGTTCAATGTAAAGCCCGTGGCAAACGTTTCCGGCAGCACCGCCAAGGCGCCGGCCGGAAGGTTCGCCATCGCCAGCATCGTGGAGGCTGACAGAATACTGCTCCTGGCGTCTTCCCAGGAAACGTCGAATTGAACCGCCGCCACGTGCATGGGGATATTATACCAACCACACTCATGAATTGCATGGCGGAGCACCCGCTCCGCCATGTTCACCACAGCGAAAAAAAATCGTGGCGGAGCGGGTGCTCCACCACGCTACTTTCAAGGCTGACCGCTGAAAGCTGACCGCTGAAAGCCTGCTATTCGCGTTCTCTTAGATTTTTTCTTTCAGCCAGCGGTCCACGCCGGCTGCGGCGTCGCGTCCGTCGCGGATGCCCCAGACCACCAGCGAGGCGCCGCGTTGCGCGTCGCCGGCGGCGAACACGCCCGGCTGGGAGGTCATGAAATTCTCGTCGATCTCGATGTTGCCCCGCGAGTCGAGGTTTAATCCCAGTTCCTCCACAAGCCCGGCGTGGACGACGTGCACAAAGCCCATCGCCAGCAGCACGAGGTCCACGTCCATCGTGAAGTCCGAGCCGGGGATTTCCTTCATGGCCATTCGGCCCGCCTCGTCGCGTTTCCATTCGACGCTGCAACCGTGCAGTGTTTGGACGGTCGCCCCGAAGCCGGAGAGTTTTTTCGTCAGCACGCTCCATCGTCTCGTGCAGCCTTCTTCCTGGCTGGTGCTGGTGCGCAGAATTACGGGCCAGATCGGCCAGGGGTTCTCGAATGCACGCTCTTTGGGCGGTTCGGGGAGAATCTCGAACTGGTGCACCTCTTTTGCGCCCTGGCGGTTGGCCGTCCCGATGCAGTCGCTGCCGGTGTCGCCGCCGCCGATGACCACGACGATTTTTCCCTCGGCGGAGATGCGTTTTTCGGGCGGCACGGGCAGGCCGGCGTTGAGGCGATTCTGCTGCGCGAGAAATTCCAGGGCGAAGTGGACGTTCTCCAGCCCCCGGCCGGGCGCGTCCAGGTTGCGCGGCTCGCCGGCGCCCATCGCCAGGAGAATCGCGTCGAACCGCTTGCGGAGGTAGTTCAGGGAAACGTCTTCGCCGACGGCGACACCGTTCTCGAACCGTACCCCCTCGGCCCGCATCTGTTCCAGGCGACGGTCGAGGATGCGCTTATCCAGCTTGAAATCGGGAATGCCGAATCGCAGCAGTCCGCCGGGCTTTTCGTCCTTTTCGTAGACGGTCACGTCGTGTCCGGCGCGGGCCAATTGCTGGGCAGCCGCCAGGCCCGCCGGGCCCGACCCGACAATCGCCACCCGCCTTCCGGTTTTCACCGCCGCGGGACGAGGGACAATCCACCCCTCCTCCCAGCCGCGCTCGACGATCTGCCATTCGATGTGCTTGATCAGCACCGGATCGTCGTTGAGGTTCAGCGTGCAGGCCGCCTCGCACGGCGCGGGGCAGATGCGCCCCGTGATTTCGGGGAAATTGTTCGTGCGATGCAGGACTTCGCAGGCGTCTTCCCATCGGCCGTGATAGACCAGGTCGTTGAATTCGGGAATGCGGTTGACGACCGGGCAGCCGTAGCCGTGGCAGAACGGAATCCCGCAGTCCATGCAGCGAGCGGCCTGGATCGTAAGTTCCTCCGGGGAAAGGGGAACGTCGATCTCGAAATAGTCCTTCAGCCGTTCAGCCACCCGGCGGTGACGAACTTCCTTGCGATCATATTCAATAAACCCCGTAGGCTTGGCCATGATTCTTACTTCCACTTGTCATCCTGAGCGGAGCGAAGCGGAGTCGAAGGATCTTACGCGTTCGAAGGCGTGAGTTCCTTCGACTGCGCTCGAAGACTCGCTTCGCTCAGGATGACAGACTATTAATGATCCGAATAGACTTCTTCGGTCGCGGGGACGAATTCGCCCTCGCGGTGTTCCTGCAGACGCAGGCGTTCCATCGCCTTGCGGTACTCCACGGGCAGGACCTTCACGAACCGCCCGATCATGGACTCCCAGTGATCGAGGATTCGCCTTGCCTGCCGGCTTTGGGTGTACTCCACGTGCTTCCGGAGGATCGCGCGGAGGAATTCCTTGTCCTCGTCCCGCCAGACGTTTTCCAGATCGACCGTGTCGAGGTTGCACAGCGTGTCGAACAGTTGCATTTCATCGAGCACGTAGGCGATTCCGCCGCTCATGCCGGCGGCGAAATTTCGCCCGGTCTTGCCGATCACGACGACCTTCCCGCCGGTCATGTACTCGCAGCCGTGATCGCCCACGCCCTCGACGACGGCTGTGGCGCCGCTGTTTCGCACGGCGAACCGCTCGCCGGCCTGTCCGTTGATGAACGCCTCGCCCCGCGTCGCACCGTACAGCAGCGTGTTTCCGACGATGATATTCTCCCGCGCGACGAAGGGCGAACCGTCGGGCGTTTCGACGACGATCCGCCCGCCGGAGAGGCCCTTGCCGAGATAGTCGTTGGCGTCGCCGATGAGGTGAAGCGTGATTCCCCTGGCCAGAAACGCGCCGAAGCTCTGGCCGGCCGAGCCGCGAAGGGTGATTCTCAGCGTGTCGTCCGACAGGCCTTCCGGGCCGTGCGCGCAGGCCACGCGATTGCTCAGAATCGTTCCGACGGCGCGGTGCGCGTTGCGGACGGGCAATTCCAGTTCGCTTTTTTGTCGCGTCTGGATCGCGTCGCCGAGTTGCTCCAGGATGGTCCAATCGAGGTGGTCGCCCAGGCGATCGGGCTGTTCCCGCGTGCGTCGCCGGGCCGTCGGGCCTAAGCCCTCCGGCGCCCGGGGCGGCGCGAAGACGGCGGAGAAGTCCAGGCCGCGGGCCTTGAAGTGATCGACGGCCTTTCGGCAACTGAGCCTTTCGACGCGCCCGATCATTTCGTCCATCGTTCGGAAGCCCAGTTGGGCCATGATTTCGCGAAGCTCTTCCGCAACGAACATCATGTATCGCGTGAGATATTCGGGCCGGCCCGCGAATTTTTTCCGCAATTCGGGATCCTGCGTGGCGACGCCCACGGGGCAGGTGCCGTGATGGCACTTTCGCATCAGCAGGCATCCCAGCGAGACCAGGGCGGCCGTCCCGAAGCCGAACTGCTCCGCGCCGAGCAGCGCCGCGACGGCTACGTCGCGCCCGGTTTTCAGTTGCCCGTCCGTCTGCACGCGGATGCGATCCCGCAGGCCGTTCATCACGAGCGTCTGCTGGGTTTCGGCGAGGCCCAGTTCCCACGGACACCCGGCGTGCTTGATGCTCGAAAAGGGGCTGGCGCCCGTGCCGCCGTCGTGCCCGCTGATGAGCACCTCGTCGGCGCCGCCCTTGGCGACGCCCGCGGCGATGGTCCCCACGCCGACCTCGCTGACGAGCTTGACGGAGACTTTTACACCCGGATTGGCGCATTTCAGATCGTAGATCAACTGGGCGAGGTCTTCAATCGAGTAGATATCATGATGCGGCGGCGGGGAGATCAGCGTCACGCCGGGCGTGCTGCATCGCAGGCGTGCGATCTCGGCTGTGACCTTGTGGCCGGGCAATTGCCCGCCCTCGCCGGGCTTGGCGCCCTGGGCCATCTTGATCTGCAATTCCTTCGCGTGGGCAAGGTAGTGGATCGTCACGCCGAATCGGCCTGACGCGACCTGCTTGATCGCGCTGTTGAGCGAGTCGCCGTCGTCACGGGGTTCGTAGCGGACAGGGTCCTCGCCGCCCTCGCCGGTATTGCTCATCGCGCCGAGGCGGTTCATGGCGACGGCCATCGTCTCGTGCGCCTCCTTGGAGATCGAACCGTGGCTCATCGCGCCGGTGCAGAATCGTTTGACGATGTTCTCCGCCGGCTCGACCTCCTCCAGCGGGACCGGCTGAGAGGGCGTGAATTCGAACAGGCCGCGCAGCGTGCTGAGCCTATGGGCCTGGTCGTTGACGCTCTTTGCGAACCGGCGATAGGCTTGAGGATCGTTCAAGTGAACGGCGTGCTGCAGGTCCGTCACGGACTGCGGCGTCCAGAGGTGATTCTCGCCGTCCACGCGATACTGGTATTCGCCGCCCCAGGTCAGTTGGTTGAGATTTTGGACGTCGGCGTCGTAAGCCCGGTGGTGTCGTTGCAGCGTTTCGGCGGCGATTTCCTCCAGGCCGATGCCGCCGATGCGACTGCTCGTGCCGCGGAAGTATTCGTCCACCACGCTTCGGTTCAGTCCGACGGCCTCGAACAACTGGGCGTACTGGTAGCTGCGCAACGTGGAAATGCCCATCTTGCTCATGGTCTTGAGCATGCCCTTCTTGATCGCGGCGATCACGTTGTCGATGAGCGTGCCGGCTTCAAGGGTTTCGGGCAGTTCGCCGCGGTTGCGGAGTTCTTCCAGCACGTCGAAGAGCAGATACGGATTGACGGCGTTGGCGCCGTATCCGCACAGCAGGCTGAAGTGCATGACCTCGCGCGGTTCGCCGCTTTCGACGACCAGCCCCGCCTCGGCGCGCAGGGATCGTGCCTGCAGGCCGTGATGCACCGCAGCCGTCGCCAGCAGGCTGGGAATGGGCGCAAAGGCTTCGTCGGCCCGCCGGTCGGAAAGGATCACCAGCGACGCGCCGCCGCGGATGGCCGCCTCCGCGTCGTCCAGGAGCTTGTCCAGGCCTTCCCGCAGACTCGCTCCGGGCGAGCCGGTCGTCGAAAAGAGCATGTCCACCGTGGCGATCCTGAAATCGTCGCGCCGGGCGGAGCGAAGGCGGGCCATGTCCTGGTTGGCCAGAATCGGATGCGGCAGCTTGAGCTGACGGCAGTGTTCGGGCGTCTCGGCCAGCAGGTTGCGGCGCTTTCCGGTGAAACTCATCAGGCTCATCACCAGCCCCTCGCGCAGCGGGTCGATGGGCGGATTGGTCACCTGGGCGAAGAGCTGCTTGAAGTAATTGAACAGCGGCTTGGGCTTCTCGGAAAGCACCGCCAGGGGCGTGTCGGTCCCCATGGACCCAATAGGCTCCTGGCCGTTGACAGCCATCGGAATCTGGATCAGGTTCAGTTCCTCGCGCGTGTATCCGAAGGATCGCAGGCGTCGCGGCAGCAGTTCGGGTTCGTCGGGCGCGGGTGCGGCGGGGTGAAACAGGCCCCGCAGTTCGATACGATTCTGCTCCAGCCAGCGGCGATAGGGCTTCTGACGGGCAATTTTTCCTTTGATTTCGTTGTCGTCCACGATGCGCCCCTGTTGGGTGTCCACGAGGAACATCCGCCCCGGCTGGAGCCGGCCCTTGACGCGGATGTTTTCGGGCGGGAATTCGATCACGCCGACCTCGCTGGCCAGCACGACCAGCCCGTCGGTCGTCACAACGTACCGCGCGGGGCGCAGGCCGTTGCGGTCGAGCGTGCCCCCGACGACCACGCCGTCGGTGAAGACCATGGCAGCCGGGCCGTCCCAGGGTTCCATGATCGCGGAGTGATACTCGTAAAACGCTCGCTTGTCGGTGGAGATGTGATACGCCGAGCCGAAGGCTTCGGGGATCATCATCATCAG
>JAFGEJ010000127.1 GCA_016931655.1 Phycisphaerae bacterium | reverse complement strand
TTCTAAACGGGCTGGTAGAGGGAACCGCGTTTTTCCAAATATTCAAAGGATAAAATTCTTTGGGGGCTCAGGATTTTGCATAACTCAAATGAAAAGAACGCGGTGTTCTTGACAATGTCTTTGATAGTAGCCCCGGGCGCAAACCCTGTAAGGGCGCGGCAGGAAGGGGTTTTGTAAAAAATGTCACAATCTCTTTGTCGCATTCTCGCGTATATTGTATTCAGCACCAAAGAGCGAAGGCGCATGATTTCCGATCCGTTTCAGGAGGAATTGGTGGCATTATTGCGACGGAATCACGTTGAATTTGACGAACGATATATTTTCTCGTAAATTCGCCGGAGAAAATGATTCCCCTTTCCTGTTGTTGGGAGCTTTGCCTTGAAGGGCGGTCTATGCGTTTTTGGTATTTCCCGCCTGATGTTTACCGCTGTAGAAAAGCGTTTTGCCGGAGTATTGCTTTTCCAGCAGTCCCTCGGCGTCGAGTTCTTCGACGTATTTAATTGCCTCGTTTCGATGCATGCCCAGGCCGGCGGCGATGTCGTCCAGGCTGCACGGGCGTCGTTGAACCATTTCCAGCACGCTTTGACGCCCGGCCTGGAATTCGCTGCCGGCGTGAACGCCGCGATAATCGGCAATCACCTCCGCCGGCGGGTCGAATCGTTTCGCCAGTTCCATCATCCGCTCGTGGTTCACCATGACGGCGTAGTCCTCGGTGGTGGGACGCGTGGCGGTGTTTAACTGCACCCGGTCGGGTCGGATTCTCCGAACGCATTCCACGATTTTCTCGACCTCGCTGTCAATGGCGGTATACCCGGCCAGCAAAAACACCTCCAGCCAGTACCGGCCGGGGAATTCCTTCCGAAAGTCAATCAACCCCTGGAGCATCGTTTCGAACGAGAGGCTTTCGTGAGGCCGATTGACCGCCTGGAACATGCCGACGCTGCCGGCGTCCAGCGAGGGGACGACCAGGTGGGCATCGTGAAGCTCCCGGCGAACGTCCGGACGCCACAGCAGCGAACCGTTGGTCAGAACCGCAATGGGAATTTCCGTCATGGCCCGAACGCGGGCGATAAGCTCTTCGAGGCGGGAATACAGCGTCGGTTCGCCCGAGCCGCTCAGCGTGATGTAATCGGGTTGGGAGGCGAGTTTTTCCTTCAGTTCCGCCAGGACGTCCTCCAGCGGAACCCATTCGCGCCGCTCGACGGTTTTGCAGGTCGTTCGGCCGAGCTGGCAGTAGATGCAGTCGTAGCTGCACGTCTTGAACGGGACGAGGTCCACGCCCAAAGAACGGCCGAGCCTGCGCGACGGAACCGGTCCGAAGATGAAACTCACGAGGATATCCTCGCGTCTGTTTTTTGAAAACCACTCATGTAAGATTCCGTTACTTCGGCAGGTCTATAACCGTTCCTGTTGGGCAGGCGGCACACGCGCCCGGGAATTCGTTCCACAATCGGGTTGTCGCCGCCGGGCCGGTACAATGGCAGGGCATCAGCCGTCGCACGTTCAGGCGACGCAGCTCCGCGACGGTTTTGTCCATTCGCTCCGGGCCGGCGTTAACCAGGTGCATGCCGCCCAGAACCGTATGAATCGGCTGGCGGCCCGTGAGCGATTGAACGTAGCGCAGCGTGTTCACAACGCCCGCGTGCGCGCAACCAAGGATCACGACCGTACCGGCTGGCGTTTCCAGAAACGCCGCCATATCGTCCGGCAACTCGTCCGGCTGGGTGCACTGGGGGTCGATATAAAAATCCCCTCCGACGTCCTCAAAATCCGTAACGCGCGGTATGGGGCCGGTGAGGCGCAAACCATTGTACACGTCCGTGACGCCCTCCACCAGAAGAAGTTTGTTTCGCTCGCGGACGCCTGGCTCATCCGTGGACGTGATGCCGATATCGCGGCTGGTTCCGTCGAAGTTGCGGGCGTACTTGGGGGCAAAGGCCGCCCGATGCGCATACACGGGAATTCCCCGCGTCCGTTGCAGAACATCGCCCAGTCCGCCGGTGTGATCGTAATGGCCGTGGCTTACTATCACCGCGTCGGCCTGGTCCAGCGGAATGTGCAGCACAGCCGCGTTTTCACGGATCGCCTTGCCTTGCCCGGTGTCGAAAAGGATTTTTTTGTCGTCCAGCTCGATCCAGAACGACAGGCCGTGCTCGCCCAGCAGTCCGCCTTTGCCGGCAGTGTTTTCCACCAGAACCGTAATGCGTCTCGTCATGGTTTTATGGTAAAGAATTCCATCGTGTTTGACCAGACCCCGTTCCGGCGGGATGGTTGACACACCCATTCGGGAAGACTATCATCGGCGCGTCGGGATTTCCTCTTTCATGCCGCGGCCGGCGGTGTCGCGGGGTGCTTGGGCAATACAGCGGTTTGCCGTTACAGCATGGATGTGGCAATGGGAAATGTATGGAAACATGAAAGGAATCGCCCCATGAAGACATTACTGAGGTTTTGTTTTGTTCTTCTTGCGGGGAGCATTGTTTCGGAGGGGTGTGACGGAAAACCGCGGCGAGAAGAAGAGAAACCGCCGGAAGTCCTTCGTGTCAGCACGCACGGCGGCGCGTATCGGGAATCGCAGGAGAAGGCGTTTTTCCAGCCGTATTCCAAAATTATGGGCGTTACGGTCCTCGTGGAAACGCAGGAAGCGAATCTCTATGAAAAACTCCAGGCCGCCGTTTCCTCGGGCGAAATTCCGTGGGACGTGGTCGTTACCGAAGGGGCGGTGATCTTTCGGGCGATTCGGGACGGTCTTCTGGAACCGATCGACTACACCGTCGTAAATAAAGACAACCTCTTTCCCTGGGCGGCGAACCCTTATGGGGTGGCCAACATCGTTTACTCGGAAGTTCTGGCGTATTCCACGGTTGCGTCCCCCGCCGCCGCCGCCCGTCCGACGTGCTGGCGGGATTTTTTTGACGTGAAACGCTTCCCTGGTCCCCGATGTCTGCGGGCGGGTCCCGTCGGCAACCTGGAGATCGCCTTACTGGCCGACGGCGTTGAGCCTGAGAAACTCTATCCCCTGGACGTTGAGCGGGCGCTTCGGAAACTGGACGAAATCAAGCCGCACGTGAAAGTCTGGTGGAAGGAAGGCGCCGAGCCGCCGAAACTGCTGGCCGACGGAACGGTGGTTTTATCGCTGGCCTACAACGGGCGAATCTGGGCCGCCCGGCAGGACGGAGCGCCTCTGCAAATCGAGTGGAATCAGGGGCTGCTGGACAACGGCTGGTGGGTTGTGCCCAAAGGCCTGCCCGAAGAGCGAAAACAACGGGCGATGCACTTCATCGCCTTCGCGACCCGCGCCGAACCCCAGGCCAATCAGGCCCGGATCATTTCCTACGGGCCGACGAATATTTACGCCGTGAGGAAAGTGCCCGAAGACGTACAGCGAGATCTTCCCACGGAAGAAGAAAATCTGAAAAAGCAAATCCGAATTGACAACGAATGGTGGGCGCAGCATGAAGACGCCATCCTGAAACGATGGAACGAATGGAAAGGGGAAAAGGCGGGGCAATAATCAGCCGGTGAAAAGGGGAGTCATCGTCCCCGCCGCGATATTGACACTTCCGGTTCCGGGGAATACTATCGACAGGCAGGGTGTTCCCTCTGGTCCGGAATGACCAATTATACGTTGTCTTTTCGCAACGCGGCGGGCGTGTATTTGCGACGGCGGCGTGGACGTGACGGTGAAATGCTAAAAAATCATCGAGAAAGGAAATACCCCATGAGAACGCTGTACTGGTTTGTACTTCTCGTATCGGCGTGGGGTATTGTCCTGGGAGGGTGCGATGGCGACGGTTCTTCCGGAGAGAAAAAAACTCCTGAGACGCTTCGTATAAGCACACACGGCGGGGCCTATCGGGAATCGCAGGAAAAGGCGTTTTTCCAGCCGTATTCCAAAATTACGGGTATTACGGTTGTTGTGGAAACACAGGAGGCGAATCTCTACGACAAGCTCAAGGCCGACGTTTCGTCGAATCAGGAACGGTGGGACGTGGTTTTTACCGTCGGGTACGTGATCTTCCGAGCCATGCACGATGGGTTGCTTGAACCCATCGATTACAGCGTCGTCAACAAAGACAACCTGCTGCCCTGGGCGGCGAATTCTCTCGGCGTGGCCGGCGTCGTTTACTCCACGGTTCTTTCGTACAACACGAACGCCTTCCCGGACGCGGAAAATCGGCCGACGTGCTGGCGGGATTTTTTTGACGTGAAACGTTTCCCCGGCCCCCGCTCGTTGCGGGAAGGGCCGGCGGGGAACCTGGAGATCGCACTGCTGGCCGACGGCGTCGATCCCGACAAACTCTATCCCCTGGACGTCGAACGGGCGCTTCGAAAACTGGACGAAATCAAGCCGTACATCAAGGTCTGGTGGAAAAAAGGCTCCGAACCTCCGAAGCGGCTGGCCGAAGGCGACGTGGTTTTGTCTTCCGCGTACAACGGGCGAATCTGGGCCGCCCGGCAGGCCGGTGCGCCTTTGCAAATCGAGTGGAATCAGGGCTTGCTGGACAGCGCCTGGTGGGTTGTGCCCAAAGGACTGCCCGAAGACCGAAGGCGGCGGGCAATGCACTTTATCGCCTTTGCCAGCCGCGCCGAACCCCAGGCGAACCAGGCAAGGATCATTACCTACGGGCCGACGAATATCTACGCCGTCGGCAAAATGCCCGAAGACATGCAGGACGATCTTCCCACCGAGGAAGAAAATCTTAAAAAGCAGATCCGGCTGGATAACGAGTGGTGGGCGGAAAACGAAAACGCCGTTTTGAAACGGTGGAACGAATGGAAGGGAAAATAACCTCTTCCGGCAGGGCGGTAGCCCCGCCTTATCCCTCAAATCCGTTTGTCTTTCTATTCCCGGCGTTGACATACTTCCTGGCGGCACTTACGATCATTTCAGACCCTGTTGCTCTGTTGAAATCATGGAAAACAAAACAAAGAAAATCAGCCACAGAGGACACAAAGGTCACAAAGGAAGAAGAAAATCACAACATATCTGTTATTTTTTCCTTTGAGACCTTTGTGTCCTTTGTGGCAAAAAAATCTTTTCAACAAAGCAGTACCTATCAAAAAGGAATTCGCCATGCCGCACAAACATCCCATGGAGGCAAGGAAGCACGTCAAAAGCTGGCACGGGCGGCTGACCGCCCAGGCCGACTCCGCCACCGAGGCGCTGCTGGCAAGCTTGGACGTGGACGCGGCGCTGTGGCGGTACGACATTGCCGGATCACTTGCCCACGCGCAGATGCTGCGCGAAGAGGGCCTGCTGACGGCGGCGGACCTGGCGAAGATCCGCCGGGGTCTCCGCGCGATGGAGAAAAGCATCGCCGCCGGGCGATTGGCCATGCCCGTCGAACTGGAAGACATTCACATGGTTATCGAGGCGGAGCTTGTGCGGCGCGTCGGCGACGCCGGCCGAAAGCTGCACACCGGCCGAAGTCGAAACGACCAGATTGCCCTCGATCTGCGCCTCTGGGCGCGAGACGCCGCGGACGATCTGACCGCCGGAATCGTGACGCTGCAGAAAGCGTTCATCGCACTGGCCAAGGCAAGGGGCGACGTGATTTTCCCCACCTATACGCACCTGCAGCGCGCCTGGCCGGTCGTGCTGGGCCATGCGCTGCTGGCGTACGTGGAAATGCTCCAGCGCGACGCCGAGCGCCTCGCCGACGCCCGCAAGCGAATCAACGTCTGCCCGCTGGGCGCCGGGGCGGTCGCGGGCACGACGTTGCCCATCGACCGGGCTAGGACGGCCGAACTGCTGGGCTTCCCGCAGTTCTCGCGCAACAGCATCGACGCCGTGAGCGACCGCGACTTCCTGGCCGAGCTTTGCTTCGCCTGTTCCATGCTGGCGGTTCACCTCAGCCGCTGGGCCGAGGACTGGATCATCTACAGTTCCGGCGAGTTCGGCCTGCTCGAACTGCACGACGCCTTCTGCACCTCCAGCAGTATGATGCCGCAGAAGAAGAACGCCGACACGCTCGAACTGATCCGCGGCAAGAGCGCCGGCTGCATCGCGCAACTGACGGGATTGCTCACGCTCATCAAGGCCCTGCCGCTGGCCTACAACCGCGACCTGCAGGACGACAAGCGATTCGCCTTCGAAGCCGTCGGGATGATGAAACAAGTCCTGGCCGTCGCGCCGGGCATCGTCCGCACGGTAACCATCAAGCCGCCGGACCTGGCCGATGGATACCTCGACGCGACCGCACTGGCGGAATACCTCGTCGGGAAGGGCGTACCGTTCCGCACCGCACACGGCATCGTCGGCAAGATCGTAGCCCAGGCCGAGCGCCAGGACCTGGCGCTGGCGGATCTGCCGATTGAGACGTTGCAAAAGCACAGCAAAAAAATCGGAACCGACGTCTACCGTCACCTCGGCGCGAAGAACGTCGTGAAGCGCTATCGTCCCGACGGCGCCGGCGGCGCCAAGCAACTCGCTCTGCAACTGCGCCACTGGAAACGTCTGCTGGGGTGAAGGGTTTATACCACTAACGGTTAGAATCACGGCATTTTTTGGCATATGTTGTTTTCAGGGCTGTTTACAGCCCTTTTCGTCCCTTTGGGACGTTTAGACCCGGCCTTGTAGGCCGGGTTAGGAAAGGGACCGACATCTGTTGTTTCAGGGCCGTTTACGGCCCTTGCCGGTTTTGCGGGCTTAAGCCCAAAACAATGTTGGTAAGCCTCCTGAAGGAGGCTTGAGAATGTTGGAGTACTGTCCCCTGCACCCGTGCCAAAGGCACGGGCCTATACGCCCCGCCTTGCGGCGGGGCGCAAAGGGCGGTGAACCGCCCTGATGTTTGATTGCAACCCCGGGCCGTGTTGTAAACAACGGGATTTTTCAGATGAGTAAAAAAATCATAAAAACCGTGATGTTGGATGGAGAAAAATACCAGGTGGAAATTACACCGGATATTGAAGACGGTGGCTTTGTTGCTGAGGTAGTAGAATTACCGGGGTGTATTACACAGGGAGAAACACTCGAAGAGACACTTGAAATGGTTAAAGATGCAATCAAGACCTATTTGAAACCTATTATTGATTGATATATGTTTCAATGCCTATACAAATGCGGTTCTGGTGCACCTTCCACTCAGGAATATCATATATACCCTCTGAGTGCATCTATTCTAGATATTCGTTTAGAGAAGGGGATTGTTTGTAATGACTGCAATAAATATTTTGGGAATAATCTTGAGAATGATTTTGTCCATACTCATCCCCTAACTAGCGGTCGTCTCAACTCGAAAACAAAAACGAGAAAAGGAAATACTCCAAAGTTATTTCTCAAAAACGGTCGCATTTTTACACGAGAGGACTATGCAGATAAATGTATATTTAATATCCCAGTAGAACCAAATATTCAAAGAGAAGAAAAAAACAATGGTGATTTAGTTTTCGCTTCTTACTATCAACCACAAAAATATAATGCTCTGACAATAAGCCGAGTACTATGTAAAATGGCTATTGAATCACTATTTTGTTTTCCTCGTATATTTAATCCATTTGATGAACAATTTGAACCAATTCGGAAATATGCACGTTTTGGCCCTTCAAAAGAAATTAATTTTATATGGTTTGCTTGGAGAAAAGTGGATCATGATGGTGGTATGCCAAAACTTTTGAATTTTAATAACCAAACTCAAAATAAAATCGCTTGGGTAGTTCAACTTAACCTTCCAAGGGGCACATATGTGGTTCCTCTAATTCCAATAAATCAGATCGTCATGTCTCCTGAGGATCAAAAAAACTGGAGTGTTGTCGATAAACCTGGTGTGTATGAAGCAGAAAAAGAAAAAATCGAACTCAATATGAGAAAGGTTCAAAACGTACCGGATTAAATATTGATACTACCTGGATTACTTCACCTCCCATGCGTGAGAACGAATTTCTATCTTGGATCGCCTCGCGGAGCCGGTTTGACGCCGCGAAGGTTCCCGTCGGCCCGGGCGACGACATGGCCGTCGTCGCATTCGGCGGCGAGCGGCTCCTGACAGCTGTCGATCAGGCGCTGGACGGCGTGCATTTCGACCTGGCGAATCACGGCCCGCGGGCGGCGGGGCGAAAGGCGATGGCGCGGAATCTCTCCGACGTGGCGGCGATGGCGGCCTTGCCGGTCGGCGCGGTCGCGTCGGTCGCGCTGCCGAAGGGTATGTCCCAGGCCGACGCGCAGGAAATCTACCTCGGCCTGCGGGATGTGGGCGACGAGTTCTCCTGCCCCCTCGTCGGCGGGGACGTAAGCATGTGGGATCAGCGACTGGCGATCAGCGTGACGATTTTCGCCAGGCCCGCCGGCGTCACGAGCGGCATCGACCCGGTGCTGCGATCCGGCGCGCGGGCGGGCAACGCGATTTTCGTTACCGGCGCGCTGGGCGGGGCGTGGCGGACCGGCCGGCATCTGACGTTCCAGCCCCGCGTGCGAGAGGCCATCGTTTTGGCGATGCGATACAAGCTCCGGGCGATGATCGACGTTTCCGACGGCCTGGCGATGGACCTGCATCGTCTGTGTCGCGCTTCGGGTGTCGGGGCGGATATCCTCGCCGCGGCCGTCCCCGTGCATCCCGACGCCGTCGCGGGACGAAACATCGCCCCCCTGGAAGCGGCCCTGGGCGACGGCGAAGATTACGAACTGCTCTTTACCGTCCCCAGGGGCCAGGCGAAACGGCTGGAGGGCGACGATAAAATCCCCCTGCCCGTGACGCGCATCGGGACGATCACAAAAAACCCGGACGTTGTGCTGATCCAGCCCGGCGGTTCCCGCCAACCCCTGCCGGAAACGGGCTGGGAACACAAAGGGTAAACAAGACATAGAACAAAGAACAAAAGACTTTTTTGCCACAAAGTGCACAAAGGTCACAAAGGAAAAATAACAAACACATCTTGTTTTTTCTTCTTTGTGCCCTCTGTGGCTGACTTTCTTTGCTTTGTTTTTATGATTTCAATAGAGCAAAGCGTGCCTTTTTATGGAACAGATCTTCAAAACACAAAGCCCAGCCGAGACCCACGCACTGGGACGGAAAATGGCCGGCGAACTGCGACGCGGCGATTGCCTCGCGCTGGTGGGCTGCCTCGGTGCGGGCAAGACGGTCTTCGTCCGCGGCCTGGCGGAGGGCCTGGGTTGCGACGCCGGCCTTGTTTCCAGCCCGACGTACGTGCTCGTGCAGGAATACCCCACGCGGGACGGGCTGTCGCTGTTTCACATTGACGTATATCGTCTCAGCGAACCGGAAGCGGAACTGGCGGACCTGGGCCTGGAGGAAATGCTCGAAGCCGGCGTGGTCGTGATCGAATGGGCCGATCGCGTTCAGCGCGCCCTGCCTCGGGCGTACCTGCGGCTGAGCATCGACATTGACGGTGAAGCCTCCCGCCGTTTCACCCTCACAAACGAGTCCGCCTGACCCGTCGCAGCCAACAGGAACGACCTTTTTTTCAGGCATTCCACGATTATATTGTCATCCTGAGCGAAGGGGCGAGCAGAGCGAGCCCCGAAGTCGAAGGATCTGATTGATGTTGAGATATAAGGTCCTTCGACTTCGGCCCTCACTTCGTTCGGACCTTCGCTCAGGATGACAAAGTAGAGGCCCGGCCAGAAAATCCGGTCGCTTGCCAGCCAATGGGAACGCAAGATGACGGTTGCCAAATTTCCCGCCGGCCGTTAGAATGCTTCCTTTAACGTTGACGGAATCATTCGGAGCGTGGCGCAGCCTGGCTGGCGTGTCCCTGAGGGAAGGTCGCGGGCCGGCGGCGTGCGAAGTACAATAACAACACATTCGGAGCGTGGCGCAGCTTGGCTAGCGTGCTTGACTGGGGGTCAAGAGGTCGCGGGTTCAAATCCCGCCGCTCCGATTCGCCAAAGGCCGGCTCAAAAGACCGGCCTTTTTTTATACGCAAACCGACGGGCAAGTAAGTTCTTGACAGCCGGGCCTTGGGCGTGTGAAATCACCAAACCGCGCCTTCGGGCAGGTTCGCCCCGGCCCGACGCGGGCGGAAAGTGATTTTACGATTTATTGCATTTTGTGAAAATCCTGTCGTCTTGGAATAGCCTGTTTCGCCCTGAAGACAGGTCGAAGATCCCATAGGGAGGCGAAACAGGGAAAAACCACGACATTCTTTCCAAAAAAGCGCTATATCTCATGGCCAAGAACGGTGGAACAACTCGTCCCCTCTGGTTTATCGCGGCGATGCTGGCCTGGATCGTTCCCGGCGCGGGGCACGTGTATCTCGGCAGGGTGGGACGCGGCGTGATCCTGTTCCTCGCCGTGGGAGCGACGTTCTGGGCGGGCGTAGCCGTCGGAGGCGTAATGACCGTCGACAGCCGCTACGATCGCTGGTGGTTCTACGCCCAGTCGCTTTCGGGCGTGCACGGCCTGGTGGGCTGGCGGCGGCAGGAGCGGGTGTACGAGGACGTGGCCCGTCAACTCGGCGTCACGCGAATTCTCCCCGCGCCCGACGGTCGGCCGACCGATGAACAGATGCGCATTGACGAAGCGCTGCGGCAGCGGGGTGTGGTGCTGGCCAATCCCTCCGAGGGCATCGCCCGGGCGTATTCCGGCGTCGCGGGGCTGCTGAACCTGCTGTGCGTGTTTGACGCGGTTCTGCTGGCGATGATAGGCCGGGGCGCCGAACGACGGCGAACGGCGGATGCCTCGCCCCGGAAGGAGGACGCGACGGCATGATCGCCTGGGCACTGTTTTACAATCCGATCCTCGTACCGCAGGCCGCGGTGCTCTGGCTGATTCTTCCGTTGTGCCTTTCCGTGGCGGTCGTGTACAAAACCGTGCGCACGGTGGAGCTGCGAAGGCTTCCCCGCGAAATCGTCGGCCTGATGCTGTACATGATCGGCGGACTCGTCGTCCTCGGCGTGGTGCTCTGGGGGGTGCAAAGCCTGTTCCTGTAATTTCTCCCCGCCGTGGAGGGGCGAAACGCCTCCGGAGCGATCCCGCGAAATCTTCTTCCAACAATGAACGTGCGCCGAACACTCATGGCAATGTACCAGGCGATGCGGGCAAAGTTCGGGCCTCGCGGCTGGTGGCCCAGCACAGCCGGCTGCCGCTCGCCACAAGGCAGGCTCGAAATCTGCCTCGGCGCGATCCTCACGCAGAACACCAGCTGGTCGAACGTCGAGAAGGCCGTCGCCAACCTGATCACGGCGCGGCGGATGAGCATCTCGAAGCTGCACGCCTTGTCGCACGAAGCGCTGGCGGAGCTGATTCGCCCGGCGGGGTATTTCAACGTCAAGGCCCGACGGCTGGCGAATTTCATCACGCGCGTTCAGGAGCGGTGGGGCGGCGATATCGAAGCGCTGCTGGCCCTGCCGATTTCGGCGCTGCGCGAGGAACTGCTGAGCGTCAATGGCGTCGGACGCGAAACCGCCGACAGCATGATCCTGTACGCAGCCGGGAAACCCTCGTTCGTCGTGGACGCCTACACGGCCCGCATCTTCGTCCGACACAAACTGATCGGCGAGGAAGACGACTACGAAACCATCAAGGCGTTTTTCGAGTCGCACCTGCCCCGGGACGTTCCGTTGTGGAACGATTACCACGCGCAGATCGTCGAGACCGGGAAATGCTACTGTAAGAAACCCCGCCCCCGCTGCGACGATTGTCCGTTGCGGCGCTTTTTGAAGTGATCCCGGCTGGGCGTCCCTGTAGAATCGCTCCGATGGATGAAGATTCCGACATGCCGTTGCTGTGTCATCGTTGCGGCTGCGACTTGACGCCGGGGGAGGGCAACTTCTACGTCGTTCGCATCGAGGCGCTGGCCGACCCCACGCCGCCCCGCTACGACGAAGACGAATTCGCCCGCTGGACGGCCGAGGAAATCGACGCCGAAATCAACTCGCTGCTCGACGAAATGAAACACCTCTCCGAGCAGGAAATGATGGACCAGGTGTACCGCCGGCTGACGATTCACCTTTGCGGACGCTGCTACCGCCGATGGATCGAAAACCCCGCCGGAGGTTGAGCTTCACCGGAATGGAACCTGTTTGCCAAGGCCCTTCGCTGCTCGTTTGGAAAGGCATATTTTGCGATGTTTTGAAGTCAGGCGACTGCGGGATTGACAGTTTGTTCGAATCGTGTCATACTCCGTTCCACAGGCTTGGGCCTTGTGAATCGGAATATCATCGCGGCCGTAATTCAGTGGTAGAATGCCAGCTTCCCAAGCTGGACGTCGAGGGTTCGAATCCCTTCGGCCGCTTCCTGCTCCGCGAACGCTACGCAGGACAAACCAACGCCTCGCGTTGCCCGCAAGCGACACAAGGCGTCTTTCTTGCGCACTGTGCGAAGCTTACGGTAAAGCCCATGGAACGTGTTCCATTGGTTCAATCCCACGATTTTGCCAGAGTATGTCATCCCACGCCTCCCCCAGCCTATATTCCGTGCAAG
>JAFGEJ010000126.1 GCA_016931655.1 Phycisphaerae bacterium | reverse complement strand
GCAGAGATGAGAAAAGAAAGGGAGAAAACGTAATGATGGATATTCACACAACTTCTGACGGCAGTGCCATTCGTGACTGTCCCTAATATTCTAATATTACTGAGGAACGTTACTTTGCAGCAAAGTAAGCCTGATCTGTAACATAGTAGCCTTACTTTATGACGGAGTAACGCCCCTCCTTGACAAAAGAAGGAATACAATATACCGTTTTCACATAGAGTTATGTAATTCCGGTCTTTCCGCAAAGTTTTCGGTAACCAAACGGACTAACAGCGATTCTGGGAAAAACATGAAATTTTATTTACAGATAGGATGCTCCTCTTGCGGACATATGAAAGGGGAAATGACGAAATGAAAGCAAGCCCCAAATATATTATGCAGCTAATTCCAAAAATTGAAAACGTTATTTGGAAAGAATTTTCATCATATAAGAACGTCGAAGGATATATCAGACGATGGCATGAAGAATCTGGTTATTATGAAAATTTTAATATTGCCACCAAGGATGATGGCAACATTGATTTAGCATCTACCCTCCGAGGAATTCAAGATGACGAGCTTTTATTCAGAATTGCTGTGGATGTGGGTATTGAAATTCCAGATTTGGTTTATTCAATTCCTGAGATTAAAGGCATTTTGGCATCTGATTATAAAATTGCAGCTTCGACTTTCGAGAACGCTTTAAGGAAAGTTGATAGTGAACCCGCCACTTCCGTGTGCTGCGCAAATTCGGCACTTGAATCAATAATTAAACATATCTGCCAAGATGAGACCATGGAGAAGTGCAATCCCAATAACACTCTATATGATCTTGTACAACATGTTCTTAAGGAATTTAAACTTTATCCCTGTAAAGACATGGAGAGTGAAATAAGAAATATTGGCTCAAGTCTATTAGCGGTGGCGCAAAATATTGAAGCTATGCGAAGTAAGCATGCGGACACTTCTCATGGAAAAACATCTGACGATTATATTATCGATAATGAACTCTACTCCAAATTTATCCTTAATGCGGTTACAACAGTTGGGCTTTTTTTACTGAATTTCTATGAAAAGATATATCTTCCAAATAAAGCTAATCTTCCATCTGCTCAAGAAGATATTCCGTTTTAAGCCTGCTTTACTGGACAGCTAGTTTCTATCTCCCCCGCCGCATCGCGCGTTGCATGTCGCGCTGGTGGTCTTTTTTGCGGAGGCTTTCGCGCTTGTCGTAGTTTTTCTTACCCTCGGCAAGTCCGGGTTCCACTTTCGCCCAGCCTCGATGAAAACACATCGCCAGCGGAATGAGCGACTTGCCCTTCTGGTTGATCCGCCGTTGCAGTTGGGCGATCTGCCGACGGTGAAGCAGTAGCCCCACCTGCTGTACCGGATTTCCGCCCGAAAGCAAGGCGATGATTTCGTGCTCACCCCCAGATCGCGGTGCGCTTCAGGCTTGACCTTTGGGTTAAAAACGGCGATTCTCTTGGAATAAACCGACGGTGGGGGGCGGTTTTCGCCGAAATACATTCTGTTGGAAACGCATCGGTAAGCCCGAAAGGTCAGGTGTACGACGTGCCGGTACTCTCACCGTTTATTCTATCCGCCGTCGCGGACGCGGCGCTGAACGGCGTGTTCGCCTCGCCGTGGAAACTCCTTCTGGCGATGCTGCTTTCGGCGGGGTGGATCTGGCTGGCGCCGAAGGTCAACGAAGACGCCATGTACGTGCACCTGCCCCGGCAGAGTTGGTCGGGGGCGTATCTCGGCGCGGGCGTATTGGGGCTGATCCTGTGGTTCGTTATCCCCATCTATGCCGTCGGGCTGCTCATGTTCGTGGTGTTTGTCGGCGGCTCGCTGGCGGCCTACGTCATGATCCGCAACGGAAAAGTCGATCCGGAAGATCGGATCGGAACGGCGGAGTGGTTTGCCAACATCACCGGCGCGAACCGCCGGAAGGTCGAAGCCGTCCAGACCCACCTGCGATTGTACGGCGCGGACGGAAAGGCCGTCATCCTTTCCGAAACCGACGTGCAGGACTCGAAGATCGTTCACGGGTACAATCTCGCCCAGAATTTTTTATACGACCTGGCCCGGATTCGCGCCGCCGAAGCCGACGTCGTTGCCCAGGGCGGCGTCTCGCAGATTCGCGCGATCGTCGACGGTGTGCTGCAGCATCGCCCCACGCTGTCGGGCGAGGACGCCAAGGCGCTGATCCGGTACATTCAAACCAAGGCCGGCCTGGACGTGAACGAACGCCGCCGGCCCCAGAAGGGAAAAATCTCCGTCGACCTGGCCAATTCGCCCGTGGACATGGAAATTCTGACCGCCGGCACGAATACCTCCCAGCGAATGCAGATTCGCGTGATGCAGGAGTTGATCCAGACCAACCTCGACCTGCTGGGCATGGACGCAAGTCTCGTGGAACAGTTGCTGGCGGCGACGAACGTCGGGCGGGGAATGCTCATTATTTCCGGGCCGGGCAAAAGCGGCGTGACCAGTACGCTGTATTCCCTGCTGCGACGGCAGGACGCGTACATGAAGATGCTGGTGAAAGTCGAGGCGCACTCGGCGATGGCGTTGGAGAACATCACGCAGTATGAATATGAAGACCCCGCCCGACTGCCCGAAATGCTGGCCACGATCATGCGGAGAGACCCGGACGTCATTCTGCTCGATCAGTGTCCGGACGCCAAAACGGCGGGATTGCTCTGTGACTTCTCGCGGGAGAAGGTCGTGATCCTCGGCGCGAAGGCGAAGGACAGCTTCACCGCCCTGGCGCGATGGGTGATGACCGTCGGCGATCCGGGCCGGGCCGTCAAACGCCTCCACGGCGTGACCTGCCAGACGCTCATCCGCAAAATCTGCCCCACCTGCCGCGAACCGTATCAGCCGGACGCGAATCTGCTGAAGAAGATCAACCTGACCTCCGATCGGGTGGACGTGTTCTATCGCCCGCCGACGCAGAAGGTCACCGACAACAAGGGCAACGTGATTCCCTGCGGAACCTGCCAGGATTCCGGCTATTACGGGCGCACGGGCGTGTTCGAGTATCTGCGGCTGACGCGGGATCTTCGCGAACTGGTGAAAAACCAGGCCCCCCTGACACAACTCAAGTCCGTCGCCCGCCGGAACAAGATGCAATATCTCCAGGAAAACGCCCTGGGGAAAGTGGTCGCGGGCATTACCAGCATTCAGGAAGTGGTTCGCACGTTCCAGGGCGCGAAAAAATAGCGCCCCAAGGAGTATACATAGATGATCCTTCACGTCGTGGCGATTCTGTTGATTCTGGGTTTGGCCTACCTGCTGATGATGCAGGGGCTGTTCTCGTCGCTGATTATGGCGGTCTGTTCGATTTTCTCCCTCGCCGTCGCCACGGCGCTGTTTTCGTGGTTTGCCGCGACAACGGAATTGTACAAACTTCAGCCGACCATTGCCGAGGCGGTGAGTTTCAGTCTGCTGTTCGCCGGCCCGCTGATCGGTCTGCGGTTCCTGGCGGACAAATTCATTCGGAGCGACATCTACTTCGACGTGATCGTGGATCGCGCCGGCGGGGCGATTTTCGGGCTGTTTTCCGGCACGGTAATGGTCGGCGCTCTGTTGGTGGTCATTCAACTGGCGCCGTTCGGGCGCGTGGTCTGGGGGGATTTCAGCCCCTTCACGGACGCCCTGCGGCGGGACAAGCGCGTCGCCCCGTTTTTCCCGGATGATTTCGTCGTGGGATTCGGAAAGTGCATCTCCGCCGGTTCCATGAGCGCCGGGGAAACCTGGGCGGACCAGCACGATAATCTTCTGCTGGAGGCGTTTTGCGCCCGAAACACCGCCGGGCGAAACGGGCGAACCGACGTAACGCCCGGTGCGATTCAGTCCGTCACAGCCTACGACGCCTCCAACTGGGCCAAGGCGATGGAGAACACCGACACGCCGATTCCGACCAATCCCGTGCTCGACGCGCATGAGTCCACAAAGGTCGTCGTGATTCGAACAGCCGTGAACGTCTCCGCCGCCGACGATCCCACCCCGCACTGGTGGCGCCTGCCGGCGACGCACTTCCGCCTGCTGTGTCGGGAAATGCAGGGAAACAAGAAGGTCTATGTAAGCTACTATCCCGTGGGATACGTGTATTACGACCTGGACACCAAGGCCGTCCGGGCGGTCCTGGGACCCGAAGACGCCGATGGGAATATCGAACCGGCCAAGCTGATCCTTGAGAGGCCCGCCGACGCCGGCGTCTATGGCGAAGAAAAATACGGGACGGGGAAAATTCCGCAGGATAAAATTAACCTCGTAATGGACTGGATTTACGTCCTGCCGCGTTCCGCCACGCCGGAGACGCTGTTCTTCCGCCGCGTGGACATTGCCGACGTGCCCCGCTCCGCCGGGGCGTTCAATCCCTCCGCCCTGCGCGAATACATGCTCACAACTCCCCCGCCGGACAAAAAGAAACGCCGGTAATCACCGCACAACCGGGAATGGAAAACCTGTACTCCTATGCACCATCCTCAACAAGAAGGCCGCGATGATCTCCCGGCAACGACAATGAACCTTACCGTGACTGAAACAACCTGCGAGTATCTCGCCAATCCCCTGGGAATCGACACGCCAAAGCCCCGGTTCGGCTGGGTGCTCCAGTCCGGGCGCAACGGTACGATGCAGCGGGCCTATCAGGTGCTCGTAGCCGACTCGCCGGAAGAACTGACCCGCGAGCGGGGCGATCTGTGGGACACCGGGAAGATCGAATCGGACGAATCCGTCAATATCGAGTATCAAGGCAAGCCACTTGCCAGCCGACAGCGGTGTTTCTGGAAAGTCCGCGTCTGGGACGATCAGGGACATCGCAGTCCGTGGAGCGAGACGGCCCGCTTCGAAATGGGACTGCTGGAGCCTTCGGACTGGCACGGGCGATGGATCGGCCTGGGCGGGGAAAATACCGCGGCCATCTCGCCGCTGCTGCGAAAGGAGTTTCGCGTCGAAGGCCCGATCCGGCGTGCAAGGCTGTACGCGGCCGGCATCGGATGGTCGGAATACCACCTCAATGGAAAACGCGTCGGCGACAGCGTGCTCGATCCCGCGACGACCGATTACGACAAACGCATCCTCTACGTCACACACGACGTGACCGGACTGTTGCAGCCGGGCGACAACGCCCTGGGCGCGATGCTCGGCAACGGCTGGTACAGCCCGCCGGTGGAAAAAGGGTACGGCGACGCGCCGCAACTGTTGCTGGAACTTGTCGTAGAGCTGGATGACGGCGCCGTGCAACGGATTGTCAGTGACGAAAGCTGGCGGACGTCGGCGGGGCCGATTCTGCACAATAGTCTCTGGGGCGGCGAGACCTACGACGCCCGCCTGGAGAAAACCGGGTGGACGGAATCCGGCTACGACGATTCCTCGTGGCTGTCGGCGGCGGAGAAGCCCTCGCCCGGCGGACGACTCGAAGCCCAGATGCTCGAACCGATCAAGGTCAACCGGATTCTCAAACCGGTCGAAATGACTCAGCCCTCACCGGGCGTATACGTGTACGACTTCGGACAGCTTTTCGGCGGCTGGGCGCGATTCAGGGTCAAAGGGCCCGCGGGCGCGAAAATCGCCCTGCGATATGCCGAACGCATCTTTCCCGATACGGGCCTGGCGGATAAACGAAGGCATTATCTTGCCCCCGACGGCGCGACCGATTTCTATACGCTAAAAGGCGACCCAGCCGGCGAATGGTATGAACCGCGTTTCGCCCTGCATGCTCTGCGATACGTTCAGGTGGAGGGGCTTGTGAAGGAACCCGAACTGACGGACATCGAAGGCTGTGTGGTTCATTCCTCCGTTGACCTGGCCGGCGATTTCGAATGCTCCAATCCCCTGCTGAACCGGATCCATCGCAACTGCATGTGGACGCTCGGTAATGCGCTCTATGGGATCGAACTGGATTGCCTGTTTCGCGAGCATTGGAGCTGGCTCGAGCCGGCCAGCAGCCCGGCGTTCTTTTTTGCGCGGAAACACATCCCGCAGTTCATCACGAAGTATCTTGCCGACGCCCAATGCGCGCAGCACGACGACGGCGTAATTCCCGACGTCATCCCGAACTACCCCCAGAAAAATCGCCATACGGGCGACCCGGCCTGGGCGGGCAACTATCCAATGGTGGTCTGGTACGCCTACCAGTATTACGGCGACCGGCGGCTGATTGAGCAACACTACCCCAGTATGAAACGCTGGGTCAGTCATCTGACGTCCACTGCGGAAAGTCATCTCATCCAGACGGGCATGTACGGCGACCACATGCTGCCCGGCGACGCCCCGGGACGGGAAGTGTTTATCTCCAAGGAAACACCCTCCCCGCTGATCTGGACGGGCTATTATTATCGAAACGTCTGGATCATGGCCCAGGCGGCGAACGTCCTCGGCCTTTCAGGGGATGCGAAATCCTACGAGCAATTGGCGGAGGATATTCGCGACGCTTTGAATGCAACCTGGCTAGACGAATCGAAGAACTGCTATGCCGCCGGCTCGCAAACGTCCAACATATTCCCGCTCGCCCTGGGAATCGTTCCCAAGGCCAATCAAGCCGGTCTTCTGAACAATCTGGCGGAGAACATCCTGCAAAAATGTCAGGGCCATCTGTATATGGGCAATATCGGCACGACCTGCGCCACCAGCGCGATGGCATCATTGGGTCGCGGCGACGTGCTCTACCGCGTGGCGACAGCCACCGACTATCCCGGCTGGGGGTATATGGTTGAACAGGGCGCCACGACGATCTGGGAATGCTGGGGCGGCATCGCGCCCGGCCCGAATGCCGTTAAAGGCATCGAAGTCAGCGAAGACTCCATGCCGATGTTCATGTCCATTGAGGAATTCTTCTACGGCGGCCTGGCCGGTATTCAGGGACCGGAGTATTTTGGCTCGCGCATTTCCAAACCGGGATTCCGGGAGATTTGCATTCGTCCCAACGTCGCGGGCGACCTGACCAGCGCCTCGGCACACATCCGCACCGTACGAGGCCTGGTCCATGTTGACTGGAAACGGGAAAACAATGCCATAATTCTCAAGGCAACCATTCCCGCCAACGCCCGGGCCAGTATCAGTATCCCGATGATTGGATTGCATGATGTTACGGTTGAAGAAAGCGGCAGGATACTCTGGGAAAAAGGCGCCTATCGCGGAGGCATTCCCGGAATCACCGCCGGGACGGAAGAACCGGAGTATATCACCTTCGACGCCGGTTCGGGTTCCTACCATTTCATTCTCCGCGGGCGGGCCGGGCTTTAAATAAAGTCGCTTCCTCCGCAATCTCATTGTCGTTTCACCCAAAGAAATTTCATCGGCTTATCCGATACAAAAGAATCGGGGGACGTTTTTACGCCCCCTTGGAAAAACGAATCCCGCGCGGGCGGGTTGGGAGAGAGACTTATGACGCGACGAAACACGATATCGGCCCTTCTGATCATGGTCGCCGGCGGTTTGCTGGCGGCGGGGTGTGACGACATGAATGCCGGGGAAAAAAAGCAGACCCACCAGTCCCCCAGGCCGACCCACTTCACGCTGGGCATCGAACAGGACGGCCGACCCGTGCCCGTGGATAAACAAACCCACTCCGTCCGTCTGCAGAAAAAGCCCTTCAAGATCGTCTTCTACTTCGAACAGATGAGTTCGATGCTCGTGCAGGCGTCGTTCGAGCCCAACCTGATCCGCAAGGCCGAGGCGGGCGAAAGCATGGAAAAACTCATCCGCCAGGACGGCACAATCGTGGAAGACCTGCTCAACCCGAACTTCACGCTGTACGTCTCGCGGGAGGGGTTGTATCACAACTGGCTGTACCTGGGACCCCAAACCCACCGCTTCGACGCCGACAAGGGCGTGCAGGAAATCCCCGAAAAAGAAGGCGGCGGATTTTACTGCGTTCGAACCGTCAAAATGCTGGATGAAGACGGGCAGACCTTTCCCGTGGAACAATGCCCCCAGGGGAAAATCTACCTGCTGTTCTTCAAAGTGGACCGGATTCCGGGCTCGCAGCGCCGGGCCGAGCGCCAACGCGACTGGCTGGTGCTGGATTTTGGTGAATAGTAGTTGGTAGTCAGCAGCCGGTAGTCAGTAGTCAGACAAGAGGCTGTCGCCTTCAACCGACCATCAGTTACCGACTACCGGCTACTGACTACCGGCTACCTCTTCTTCCAAATATCCCTCCTTGCAAACGCCAGGTAAATCCTTATCATGGATCGACCTGTACGCACGTCATCGGTTCGGCGAGGACTTTTGCCTTCTTTTTTGAGGAGTACGCTATGGCGCTGGGATTTTTTCGCAAACGCCAGAAGATGATTTTCGTGATTATGGTCGTCCTGATGGTCAGTTTTCTGATCGGCTATCAGGGATTTTCCATGTTCTTTCAGAAGAACCCGGTCAAGACCGTCATCGGCGAGACGCCGGAATACGACGTTACGCTGGGTATGCTCCGCGACGCCCGCGGCGACCTGCAGACGCTGCAATGGCTGTCGCGGGGATTCGGGCGGCACACCTTCCAGGGCGCCGCCTTTGAGGCGATGGCCTTCAGCGCCCCCCGCACGGAGGACCAGGCCCTGTTGTACGCCCTGCTGCTCCGCCAGGCCGAGGAAGACGACTTCGCCGTTACCGAATCCGAGGTGGACGGGCTGATCCGCCAGATGAAGAACAACGGCCTGGATTTCGACGCCTACGCGATGCACATGCGTCAGAACCAGGGCATTCCCGTCAAGCAGCTTCGCGGACTGCTGGCCCGCTGGCTTCTGATCTGCAAGGCCTGCCAGGCCGACCAGGTCGTCGTTCCGCCCAGCGAAGCGCAGCTGGTGCAGCTTTTCCGCGACGTGACGGAGAAAATGAACCTGCAGGCCGTCAAAATCCCGGCGGAGAACTTCATCGAGGAAATTCCCGACCCCACGGAGGAGCAGGTCGTTGAACTGTTCGAGGCGAATCGGAATCGCCCCGCCGGAGCGTTCGCCGGGATCGAGGCCTTCAGCTTCGGGTATCTCTCGCCGGCAAAAGTGAAACTGGCGTATCTGTTCATTTCCGAACAGGCCGTCCTGCGGGCGACCGCCCCGTCACAGCAACAGATCGCGGAGTATCTCCGCGACCACGAAGCCGAACTGGTCAAAACCCAGGGCGAGGGCGAGGAAGCCAAATCCGTCCCCATGAGCGATTCCGAAAAGCGCTCCGCCGCGATTTCGGCCCTGCAATCGGAACCGGCGCAGGCGAAATTTTCGGAAACT
Organism: Phycisphaerae bacterium; assembly: GCA_016931655.1. Classification (GTDB taxonomy): domain Bacteria; phylum Planctomycetota; class Phycisphaerae; order SM23-33; family SM23-33; genus JAFGEJ01. Next base: position 3,622 of record JAFGEJ010000126.1, on the reverse strand, counting down.
CTCGAGCGCATTCGCCTGCTGACGCACCAGATCGAATCGGCCGCCCCGGAGGCTCCCCCGGGGGAAGTTTATCCCGACGTGGTCGCCAAAATGACCCTGCCCGGCGACGACCTGCTGGGGCGGAACGTTCCCGTGCTGGCCGTCGAAAAACAGCCGCTGGAAGAGGCCGTCGCCATGCTCGCGCAGCAGGCCGAACCGCCTTTGACGGCAATTGGCTTCCCCTACGGCGAACAGGGCGCGGTAAAAATTGCGCCCGACCTGAAGATCACGCTGAACGTTCGGAACGTCACCGTCGGCGAGGCGCTGGCGAAAATCGCCTCGCAGATCCCCGACCTGCCGAAACTCGCCTGGGGCATGTGCGAAGGCTTCGACGACGTATTATTCCCCGTCGAGGGCGTTCGGCTGTTCCCCGTGACCGCCGGGCAAACCGGGCTGGACACGCCCGAGCAGCTCGCCGCCGATCCGCTGCTGGGCAAGTGTTTCTCGCAGCAGCCGCCCGCGAGCCTGGCGCAACTGGCGATGCAGGTCAATCCCATCGAGCCGAAGAGCAACTTCCAGGTCGGCCAGGACGGACCGCCCCTGCGCGTGTGGGACCCGGACAACAGCGGGGCGATTCTGTGGCGCGTCATCGAAGCCGCGGCCCCGCAAAGTCCCCAGGCCCTCGACGAAACCCTCCGAAAACAGATCGTTCACGACTGGAAGCTCCGGCAGGCGTTCGCCGTGGCGGAAAAGAAGGCCTCCGCCGTCAAAACCGCCGCCGACCTGGAGGCCTACATCCGCGCGGAAAAAGTCCAGCCGGTCGAAACGGGCATGTTCGCCCGCAAGGCCCCGCGGGGAGACCGGCAGGTTCTCTCGTTTCAGCCGAGCCGGCTGACGGCACTGAACTTCACGTCCCCCGCCGTCGATGCACACGTGATCCGGGAGGCCTTCGCCTTATTGGCGCCAAAGAATTTGTCGGCGGATTATTCCAAAGAATCCGACGACGTCCTGACGCTCGATTTGCCTTCCGAGGGGTGTGTCCTGATCGCCCGGCGGATCGACTTCGCCCCGGCGGAGAAAAAGCTCTTTGAAGAAAGCAAAGCCGGGCTGATCCAATTCCTGGAACAGCGGCAAAGCGGCCAGGGCCTGTTGCAGTGGTTCGACATGGACAACGTCCGCAAGCGTATCGGTTTTACGCCGAAGCAACCGCCGCAGGAATAGCGTCGGCTGTTCGCTAACGGAATAAGAACCGGATCAGGGTTTCTCCGCGATCTTGGCGGCGCGGAGAAATTCCCGCACTTTCAGAAGATCCTTCACGCCGGGTGAGGATTCCACGCCGCTGGAGACGTCCACCATGCTCGGCTGAACGACGCGAATCGCTTCGGCGACGTTGCCGGGCGTCAGACCGCCCGCGAGAACGATCGGCGGCAGATCGCCCAACAGGCCCTCGTCGCGCAGGTGTGCGACGAGATTCCAGTTGAAGCTCTCGCCCGTGCCGCCGGCGGCGCGAGGCGAATATGTGTCCAGCAGAATTGCCTCCACCTCAACCCCATCCGGCAGGCACACCAGCCAATCGTGTATCTCCACGGCGAAATTCTCATCGCCCACGTGAAACACCTTCCAGCAGGGCACGGCGATTTCGGCTATGATGTCCGGCGATTCATCCCCGTGCAGTTGCACACGGCTGACGCTGGTTTGTTCAATCACGGCGTTGATCTCCTCCGCGGAGGCGTCGACGAACAGGCCGACGGTTCGCGCCGTCTCGCCGACGGCCTGGACAATGGCGGCGCCTTGTTCGGGCGTGATCCGGCGTTTGGACGGTGCGAAAACCATCCCGACCGCGTCAGCGCCCATGTCCGCGACGGCCCGTGCCTGGGTTGGGTCCGTCAGGCCGCAGATTTTCACGTGTACGGAATTCATGCCGCGCGTAGTATAACGTCTTTTCATCCCTCGAACCGAAAAATCCTCCGAAAGCCCAACGAACGGCGGGTGTAAAGTGAGTAACCTTTTTTCCTAGTGGTAACTTTCTGATCGCTTTGGGATCTGTGGGCACATAAAAACGCGACACAGAGAGACAGAGAAACTGAGAAGATTTTTTATTTTTTCCACCTTCTATATCTTCTCTGTCTCTCAGGAACTCTGTGTCGGATTTTCTGTTTTTTGTTTATGCCGTAAAATCCGGTCGCTCACGGCGTAAACCCGCCGCCGTCTTGCCCGTTGATTTTTCGTCCCCGGTGCGATAGGCTTTGCTGGTCTGTACGGGAACTCGAACCCACCGCGAAAGGAGTCTTTCATGCGGTACGCCGTAATCATGGCCGGTGGCGCGGGGAAGCGGCTTTGGCCTCATTCGCGTCAGTGCAAACCCAAACAACTGCTTCGCCTGGTCGGCGGAAAAAGCCTTATGGAAATCGCCGTCGATCGCCTGGAGGGGCTTTTCGAGCCGGAGCAGATCTTTATCGTCACCAACGCCGAATACGCCGAGCAGATCGCCGAGGCGCTGCCCGCCGTGCCGCGGGAAAATATCGTCGGCGAACCGGAGGGGCGCGACACGCTCAACGCCATCGCCCTGGCGGCCGAGATGCTGGCCGGCAGGGACGAAAACGCCACGATGGCAGTCTTCACCGCCGACCACGTCATTCGCCCGAAGGAGTGTTTCTGCCGCGCGGTGCAACTGGCAATGGACGCCGCCGAAAAACACCCCGACGCGCTGCTGACGTTCGGAGTTCAGCCGACCTGGCCCCACCCCGGCCTGGGGTATATTGAGTGCGGGCCGAAAATCGACGAGGACGTTTTCGCGGTGGCGGCCTTCAAGGAAAAGCCCGACCACGTCACCGCCCGGCAGTACGTCGAAAGCGGCGGGTACTTCTGGAACAGCGGCATGTTCGTCTGGACGCTGCGGGCGATCCGAAACGCCATCGCCGCGTTCGCACAGGACTCCGCCAAGAAGCTCGCCCCCATCCGCGAAGCCTCCGCGAAAGGAAACGACTTCACCAAACTGCTGGCGAAAATCTATCCCACGCTGGAAAAGATCAGCATCGACTTCGCGGTCATGGAGAAGGCCCAAAACGTGATGATGGTCGCCCTGAACTGCGAATGGATCGACCTGGGCTCCTGGCCATCGCTGGAGGAAGTGGTCGACCTGGACCAGCAGGGCAACGTCATCGTCGCCGAGAACCACGTCATTATGGACAGCTTCCGCAACGTGATCGTCGGTTCGGGCGATCATCTCCTGGCGGTCCTGGGCGTCGACGACTGCATTATCGTGCACTCCCCCGACGCGACGCTCGTGTGCAAGAAGACCGACAATCAGCGGCTGAAGGAACTCGTCGCCGCCGTCGAAAAAACCTACGGGAACAAGTACCTGTAATCCCATAGAAACAAAATACCCGTCCACGAATCCCTTAGGGACAGGTTGCACGAAGTAAAACGTAACACAAAGATTTTTGCCACAAAGAACATGGCGCAGACTTCGCCCGCAACCAAATGATTACCAGGAGTCAGTAACCGGTAGTCGGTAAAGTTGCATTGGGTTTTTTGATAGTAGCCACGGGCGCAAGCCCAATGGCCCTAAGATAAGCATTTCAGCCGTGCTTTCCAACGAGGTTCTTGCAGAAATGGGTAGCGAACGGGATTGCGTTTTATG
>JAFGEJ010000125.1 GCA_016931655.1 Phycisphaerae bacterium | reverse complement strand
GCTTTTCGAACACGCATTTAATTCAGAAACACGCATAAGTTCTTGTTCAGTAAGAAATTCAGCCATAAAAAAGTGCGAAAGTTCACATCCTGAATGTGCGACAATTTTTCCCGGCATGTCTCTGAATTGTCATCCTGAGCGGAGCGAGTCTTCGAGCGAAGTCGAAGGAACTTACGCCTGCAAACACGTAAGATTCTTCGACTTCGTCGTATGTTCGCTGCGCTCGCATGCGACTCCGCTCAGAATGACAACTTTGGGGATGCCGGGAAAAATTGTCGCACACTCATCCTGAGCGAAGTCCCGCAGGGACAGAGTTGAAGGATCCCACGCTCGAAAATCCGTAAGATCCTTCGACTTCGCTCGAAGACTCGCTCCGCTCAGGAGGACAACCAAAATTACCCCGCCGGGTCGGTCGCGTCGGCATCGGCGAAGCCGGCCCGTCGCAGCCGGCAGGCGTCGCAACGGCCACAGGGTTTCCCGTCGGGGTTCGGATCGTAGCAACTGTGCGTCAGGCCGTAGTCCACACCCAACGCCAGGCCCGTGCGGATAATCTGGCCTTTGGTCATGCCGATCAGCGGGGCGTGGACGGTAAATTTTCCCCGGCCTTCCACCGCCGCCGCGGTGGCAAGGTTCGCCATTCGCTCAAACGCCTCGATGAAGGCCGGGCGACAGTCGGGGTATCCGCTGTAATCGACGGCGTTGACGCCCAGGAAGATGTCGAACGCGCCGAGCACCTCGGCGTAGCCCAGTGCCACGGAAAGGAAGATCGTGTTGCGGGCCGGCACGTAGGTCGGCGGGATGTCCTCACTGGAAAGGGTGCGGTCCTTCGGCACGGCGATATCGTCCGTCAGGGCGCTGTGGCCGAAGCCGCCGGCGGCGCTTAAATCCAGACGAACGATCCGATGATCCGCCGCCCCCATCGCCTCGGCCACTTTCTTCGCCGCCTCCAGTTCAAATTTATGCCGCTGGCCGTAATCGAAGCTCAACGCATGGCAGGCGAAGCCCTGGTCGCGGGCAATGGCCAGCGTGGTCGCCGAGTCCAGCCCGCCGGACAGCAGCACCACGGCGTCGGGATGTCTTTCCGTAGTCACGCCGATAGAATAACATGCCTTTATCTTCCCACGCAAACGGTGTATCCTGTTGGATGAAAAAACGGCCTCGCCAAGACGCCGCCGCGAACAGGAAACCGACAAGAATAAAATTTGCCGCGAACAAACGCGAACGAAACGAACAAGAGGAAAAAGAATTTTTTTTGTCTTGTTCGCGTTGGTTCGCGGTAGAAAAAATTTTTGAACACAAGCCCGACCGGGAGACCCACGGCATGGCCCAACTGGAGACCTTCGAGAATCCGCATCCCAGCCGCGACTATGTCATTACGCACGTCGCGCCGGAGTTCACGAGCGTCTGCCCAAAGACCGGCCAGCCGGATTTCGGCACGATTACCATCGAGTACGTCGCGGATAAACGCTGCGTGGAGCTTAAGAGCCTGAAATTCTATCTCCAGGGCTTTCGCAACGTGGGCGTGTTTTACGAGGACGTGGTCAATCGGATCCTGGACGACCTGGTGGCGGCCCTTCAGCCGAGGCGCATGACCGTGCGCGGCGAATTCACGCCGCGTGGGGGAATGCACTCCATCGTGACGGCTAAGTATTCCGTGGACCGGAGCGAGTAAATTATGGACTCGTCAAAAAAGACAGCCATTTCGGTGATTATGCTGGCCGGCATTATCGCGCTGATCGGCGCGGGGGTGTGGTTCCAGCACGGCGCGGACAAGCTGCTGATGGAAACCAGTCCTCGGCCGATGATTATGAGCACCTTCCAGTTCAACCTCACGGCTGTGGTTCCCGTCGGCGCGGGCGAACGGCTGGAGGAAATTTTCGACGACGCCGAAGCCGCCGCCCGCGTGGTCGAGAAGCAGATGAACATCTACAATCCCGCCTCGGAACTGGCCCGCCTTAACGACGCGCCGGCCGGGCAGACCGTCTACCTTTCGGGCGAAACGGTGGACGTGCTGACGCGATCGTCGGTGTTCTGGGACCAGACGCGCGGCGCGTTCGACGTTACGATCCTGCCGATCCTCCGAGTGTGGAAGGAGGCGGAAAAGCAAGACCGCCTGCCGACCCCGACCGAACTGGCTGCCGCCCGAAACGCGTCCCGCTGGGCGTACCTCGACCTGCTGGACGCCGGGGCGATCAAGTCCGTCGCCTCGGCCGGCGTGGACGTGGGCGGAATCGCCAAGGGCTTCGCCATCGACCAGGCCGCGGCATCGATGATCCGTTCCGGCTGCCGGGGCGGCATCGTCGATATCGGCGGCGACGTGCGCTGCTTCGGCCGAAAGCCCAGCGGAAAGCCCTGGCACGTGTACGTCACGAACCCCTTCGACCCGGAACGCACGGAAGAGCATCCCCTGGCCGTCCTGGCTGTGCGCGAGGCCGCCGTCTGTACCAGCGGAAATTACCGCCGCTTCCGCGTCATCCAGGGCAGGCACTACAGCCACATCATCGACCCCCGCACGTCCATGCCGGCCGACGCGTATCCCTCCGTAACCGTCGTGGCGCCCGACGCGACCACCGCCGACGCCTGGGCCACCGCCCTGAGCGTCCTGGGGCCGGACGGACTGAAGCTCCTGCCCGATCACGTCGAGGCCCTCATCGTAATCGGCGGCCCGGAAAAACACACCTACCTCACCACGCCGGGCATGAACGCCCTGATCGTCACACAACCAGAGGCCGCCACGCCCAGGTGACGTATGAGAATTCTGAAAAACCTACCACAGAGGCACAGAAGTCACAGATCGAAGATCCCATAGGGAGAACAACGTAATTTCTTATGATTTTCTCTGAGTTCTCTGTGTCTCTGTGGTCAATGAATGG
>JAFGEJ010000124.1 GCA_016931655.1 Phycisphaerae bacterium | reverse complement strand
TAGATTGTCATCCTGAGCGGAGGGGCGAGCAAAGCGAGCCCCGCAGTCGAAGGACCTGATGATTTTGAGGCTTTAGGTCCTTCGGCTGCGGCCCTCACTTCGTTCGGGCCTTCGCTCAGGATGACAGTTTGGGGGCGAAATGCCGGAGAAAATCCTCGCACACTTTTTCGCGAAAATGTTCCGATTTCCATTGAAGCGGACAGTTTTCAACGCTACAGTTATCAAAGTATATGTATGCTCATACGATCATTTTGATCTTCCCAGGCGGTGTGTACCCGGCGGCATGTGAGGCAGTGCCGTTCGAGGTGCAGGGTACACGGGTGCGTTTCCGTGCGCCGAACCATTGGCCGACGAGGAGCCGGCCGATGCCTCACACCAAGGAGCCTTCTATAGGCTAAGAGGCTTGTTTTCGGGCATGGTTCTCAAGGGGCTTTGCCACGCGAACACCGCCCGAACTCCCGTCCCCTCCCCGTGGATGCAAACTATGCGCGTTCGGCTGTTTATTTGGGGCGTTCGGATGAAAAACAACACGGTCACGGTGGTGACATTTAGTTAACTCTTATGCAGTATTGGCCTTACATTCGGAATATCCTTCGGCCGCACCGGAAGCGGCTGGGGATTGCCTTCGGCGCGATGCTGGGCATCACGCTGGTGGATCTCGGTTCGCCGCTGGTCGTGGCGATTCTCATCGACACGATCGTCGGACAGAACCGGTACGAACTCTTACCGGCGCTGATGCTGTTCTTCCTGGCCCTGCCGTTCCTGGCGGCGTTTTTCTCGTTCGTCAACGAATACGTGATGACCCTGCTCGGCGAGCGGGTGATTTTCGACATTCGCCTGGATTTGTACAGGCACATCCAGCGCCTGCACTGCCGCTACATGCACAGCACCACCACGGGCAAGCTCATGGAGCGTTTGCGCGGCGACGTGCAGCAGCTTCGGATGCTGATGACGAACCAATTGCTCAGCCTGATCGTCCAGGTCGCGACCGGCCTGCTGATGGTCTTCGTGATGTTCTACCTCAGCGCGAAACTCACCGTTTTCGTGCTGCTGGGCATCGGGCTGTATTACGTAAACTACCGCTGGCTGGTGCCGCGGATCCGGCGGATTCACCGCCGGTTCCGGCGGAAGCTGGAAAGACTCTCCGGCCTGGCGCAGGAGAGACTCAGCGGGACCATTGTGGTCAAGACCTTCGGCCGGGAGAGGAGCGAAACGCGAGAGTTCGTGAAAAAGAATTTCGCCGCGGAACGGGTGTTTTACCGCTTCATGTACGCCAACGCCCTGTATTCCAACCTGGCGGGGATCATTACCTGGAGCACGTACGCCGTGGTGATGGTGCTCGGCGTGCTGCTGGTGTTGCGGGGGGAGATCACCTACGGAATCGTGGCGGCGTTTCTGAGCTTCGCGATGCGCCTGCTGAAGCCGGCGGCGATGCTGGCGGAATTGTCCAACCAGCTCCAGCAGGGGCAGGTGGCGATGGACCGCATCTTCGAGCTGATGGAAGCCCCGCCGGACGTGATCCTTCAGAAAGGCCTGAAGCCCGAAACCCTCCGCGGCGCGGTGGAATTCCGAAACGTGAACTTCCAGTACGAGCCGGACAAGCCGGTGTTGCGAAATTATAACCTGACCATCCGTCCGGGCAGCAGCGTGGCGCTGGTGGGGCAGACCGGCTGCGGCAAGAGCACGCTGGTGAACCTGCTGTATCGCTACTACGACGTGGAGGACGGGCAGGTGCTGGTCGACGGGCGGAACGTGCGCGAATACGACGTGCGATGGTATCGGCGTCGCCTGGCGATGGTTCCCCAGGAACCGATCATCCTGGACGCCACGATCGCGGAAAACATCGCCTACGGGCGTCCCGGCGCGTCGCGCGAGGAGATTCTGCAGGCCGCCCGGATGGCCGAGCTGGGCGAAGTGATCGACCGACTGGACGACGGCGTGGAGAGCCTGCTGGGCGAGAGGGGCGTGAAGCTCTCCGTCGGAGAAAAGCAGCGCCTCTGCATCGCGCGGGCGATCCTGGCCGATCCGGCGATCCTGATCCTCGACGAGGCCACCAGCAGCCTGGACACCCACAGCGAGGCCATGATCCAACTGGCCATGAAACGCGTGCTGGCGAAACGAACGAGTTTCATCGTCGCCCACCGCCTGAGCACCATCGTCAACGCCGACCTGATCGTCGTGATGGACGAGGGACGGGTGATCGAAAGCGGAAACCACGCCCAGTTGATGCGAAATCCCGAAGGGCGATACCGCGGCCTGTATCTCACGCAGACCGAGCAGGTTGGCCAGCCCGGCCGACAACGCGCCCGGGAGGAAGTGGTCGTATGATGCGACGATTGCGGGAATTCTGGCGACGGGTTCATCAACAGCCGTTGAATCCGGAACGACGCGAAACCGTCACCAACCGCGGGTTGTGGCGGATTTTCGTGCCATACTTTCTGCGCCCGCACTGGGCGGGGCTGCTGCTGTTCGTCGCGATGGTGTGCTTTACGGGCGGGCTGTTCAAGTACATTCTTGCCTGGGCGGGGCAGTACACCGCCGACGATATCGTGCAGGTGCAATATTTGTCCAACGACGCGCCCGAGGCGGTGAAATTTGATCCGACGGGCACGGAAGAAAATCGCACCTTCGTCCTTCCGGAGCGGCGCGACCGGACGGCCTGGTCGGACCAGGCCGAGGCCTCGCCGGGCCTGAGCCTGGCGCAGAAATTCCGCCGGCTGGGCTGGCTGGCGGTGGGGCTGCTGGCGCTGGTCGTGGTCAACGCCGTGATCTACATGACCCAGATGATGGCCGCCGTATACGTCGGGCAGAGGGTCCAGTTCCGCCTTCGCCGGCGCGTGTACGAAAAACTGCATCAATTGCCCATGCGCTATCACGACGAGCAGTCCGTCGGGCAGCAGATGACCAACCTGTTCGGCGACGTGCACGAAATCCAGCATTTGACGATGATGATTGTCAACTGGATTCCCGCCAACGTGCTGACGATGGTCCTGGGCATGTGGATTCTGTTTCGCATCGACGCGTCCCTGGCGATGCTGGTGATGCTGGCCTTGCCGTGTTACGGCTTCTGCTACACCTGGTTTCACGGGCGGCAGCGCATCGTTGCGCAAAATCTGCGCGAACGCCAGGGCCGGCTGAACGCCCACGTCAACAACCGCATCCGGAATTTTTACCTCGTCAAGTCGTTCGTGCGCGAAATCGCCGAGAGCATCGACCTGCTCCGCCGGTCGCGCCCGATCATCCAGGATTCGCTCAGCTCGGCCGTCCTGGGCGGCCTGTTCGGCGTGGTCTGCACCATTATCACCGGCGTGTGCATGGTGGTGGTGCTTTGGGCCGGCGCGCTGCGCGTGCGGGACGGCGAGATCACGCTGGGGCAACTGCTCCTGTTTTACGCCTCGGCGGGCTACATGTTTTCGCCCATCGCGGGCGTCAGCGGCTTCGCCGCGTGGTTTCACCGCCTGCGAACGGTCTGCCATAAGATCGTCCGCGTGCTGGACGAGCCGATCAGCATTTCCGACCCCAAAGAGGCGCTGCCGGTTCCTTCCGCCGCGGCGGAACTGCGATTCCAGAACGTCACGCTGCGCTACGGCGCCCATCGGTCGCCGGCGCTGCGGAACATTTCCTTCACCCTGCCGGCCGGCGCGTCGCTGTGCGTGATGGGTCCCAGCGGCGCGGGCAAAAGCACGCTGGCCCGCCTGGCGGCGCGCGTGTACGATCCCACCGAGGGCGAGGTGCTTGTGGACGGAAACAGCATCCGCCGATACAAGCTCGCCCACCTGCGGCAGGTGGTGGGATTCGTCAACCAGGAGCCGATCATCTTCGACGGCAGCCTGCGGGACAACATCCGCTACGGTTCGGAGCATCGCGGAAACCAGCATATCGTCACCGCCGCCCAGTACGCCCAGATTCACGATTTTATCGTGCGCCTGCCCGACCGCTACGAGACGCTTACCTGCGAGCGGGGCCTGACGCTCTCCGGCGGGCAGAAACAGCGCGTCAATCTCGCCCGCGTACTGTTGTACGATCCGAAACTGCTGATTCTCGACGACTGCACCTCCGCCCTGGACGCCGAAACGGAGGCCCGACTTGTCGAGGGCTTCGACGAGGTGCTGCGGGATCGAACCTGCCTGCTGATTTCCCACAGAATCTCCATCGCCGTGCGCTGCGATTACGTTATGATGCTGGAAGAAGGACAAATGGTTGAGTGGGGCCGCCCCGAAGCCCTGCTGCGGGGCGACGGCCCGTTCGCCGAATTGCAACGTCAGCAGATCAGCAAGGGACGAAACGTTCTTTCCCTCCAGGCGGCGGAGGCATAACCAGGATATTTCACAACCCCTCAGGGGTAAACTCCGACACAGATCGAAGATGCCACAGGTAGATCAAAAAAAAATAATACTCAATTTTCAATATTCAAATTTCAAACAATAATCAATATTCAATAACAAATATCCAAAATCCATAACGCGGCGGGAATTTTTTCCTATTGGATAT
>JAFGEJ010000123.1 GCA_016931655.1 Phycisphaerae bacterium | reverse complement strand
CTCAAGCCCGTCCACTGGTCCATCGAAAACCGCACCGCGCTGGCCGACGCGGAACTGGAATACCACGACCGGAAGGATCCGAGCATTTTCGTCGCCTTCCAGGTCGTCGCCGGCCAATGCGAGGGCGTGAAGCACTGCCTTGAAACGGGCACAAAACTCTCGCTGCTGGTCTGGACGACCACGCCGTGGACTCTGCCGGCGAACCGCGCCGTGGCAGTGCATCCGCGGATGGACTACGTTTCACTCGAAGCCGACACGCCGGCTGGCAAGCAGCGGTTCGTCGTGGCGGCTGAGCGGAAACAGGCCGTCCTTGCGGCCATCGAAAAGGCCCAGCCGGGCTATCTTCAAAACGTGGAACAGGTAGCGGAATTCAAAGGCCAGGCGCTCCTCGACGCGGAGATATGGTATCAGCATCCGCTGGACGCGGACCTCCGCTGCAGCGTGGTCGGTGCGGAATACGTCACGCTGGAGGACGGCACGGGCCTGGTGCACACGGCCCCGGGGCACGGCACGGACGACTATTTCACCGGCCTGGCGAACGGCCTGGACATCTACTGCCCCGTGCAGGCGGACGGCACGTTTGACGAAACAGTCCCGGCCTGGCTGTGCGGCCTGGGCGTGTGGAACGCCAATCCCAAAGTCGTCGAACACCTCACGGCGGCAGGAACGCTGCTGGCGAGCGAAACCGTTACGCACTCCTACCCGCATGACTGGCGGAGCAAAACGCCGACGATCTTCCGCGCCACCGAACAGTGGTTCGTGGGCGTGGATACGCCGCTGGCGACGACGGGCCGATCCCTGCGCGACATGGCCAGGGACGTCTGCGCGAAGAACACTGACGACGGCGGCGTGAATTTCATCCCCGGCTGGGGACGCAATCGCATCCTCGGCATGCTGGAGTCTCGCCCCGACTGGTGCCTCTCTCGCCAGCGGTCGTGGGGTCTGCCGATCCCGGCCTTCTACAATGAGAAAAACCAACCCCTCTGCACGGCTGCTTCTGTGCGGGCCGTCGCGAAGGTCATCGGCCAGAAAGGCTCCGACGCCTGGTTTGAGCTTTCGCCCGCCGAACTGCTGGCGGGGTACGACCCGGCCAAGGACAGCAACCTGGAACATCCCGCCGACTTTAAGGTTGCGTCCCTTACGAAGGGATTTGACATCTTCGACGTCTGGTTCGAGTCCGGAAGCAGTTGGTTTGCCGTGGCGCAGCAGCGGGGCCTGGTGGAGCAGCCGCCCGTGGATTTGTACCTGGAAGGATCGGACCAGCATCGCGGCTGGTTCCAGCTTTCGCTCCTGCCGGCCCTGGGCGCCGCCAACGCGGCCCCGTTCCAATCGGTCCTCACGCACGGTTTCGTCGTGACCGAAGACGGACACAAGATGAGTAAGTCGCTGGGCAATGCCATCGAGCCGCGCGAGCAACTCACCAAGCGCGGGGCGGACATCCTGCGCCTGTGGGTCGCCAGCCAGAATTACCAGGATGACGTGCGCTGCAGCGAGAACCTGATCGCCCAGGCCGAGGAAAGCTATCGCAAAATCCGCAACACGCTGCGGTTCTGCCTCGGCTCGATTGACGATTACGACCCCGAAACCGACACGGCCAACCCGGCGGCCCATTCCGTCGATCTGTGGATGCGCATGGAACTCCATCAACTCATCCAGGCCGTCCGCGAGGCGTTCGACCGCTACGAATTCCACCGCGCCACGCGAATCATGTACGAATTCTGCACCGTGCAGGCCTCCAGCGTGTACATGTCGGCCGTCAAGGATCGGCTGTATTGCGAGGCGCCGAATTCGCCGCGCCGCCGGGCGACGCAGGGCGTGCTGCGCGAAGTCGTCGTGACGCTGGTGAAGCTCCTGGCCCCCATCCTGCCGCATACGGCTGAGGAGGCCTGGGAGCACATTCCGCACAAGCCGGCCGACTGGCCCGAAAGCGTGCACCTGAGTCAACTGCCCGACGTGGACGCGGAAGTGATGCGCTTCGTCGAGGACATCGAGCCGGTGGCGTTCGACGACGGGACGGCCGCCGGCGAGGAACTCCGCGCCGGCCCGGCCTGGGTGTGGGAAAGGCTGATGGATATCCGCGGCGAGGCGCTGCTGAAGATCGAGGCCCTCCGCAACGCCGGCGTGAAAAATCCGCTGGATACGGAAGTCGTTTTCTCCGTGCCCGAAAACAAGCCCGGCCTGCGGGCGTTCCTGGAGCAATACCTCGCGGAACTGGAAGATTTATTGGGCGTGGGCTACGCCCGCGTCGAAGCCGGCGAGGCGCCCGAGGACAAACTCATCGGCATCGAGGTGCGCGACACGCGCGAAACCTACGCCCGCTGCGAGCGAAGCTGGAAACGTCGCCCGGACGTCGGGGCCGACGCCGACTATCCGAGCCTCTCGGCCCGCGACGCGGCTGTGATGAAACAGTTGGCGTAAAATAGCGTAAACGCGACTATTTTTTGACCGAATCGACGATTACGCCCACGGGATAACTGTAGGACATGTTGCCCAGATAGCTGGCTGTGCCCTGGATCGTCACGCCGCCTTTTTTGTTGTGGCGGTCGGCCTTCTTCGAGAGCTTCTTCCATTCCGTCGCGGCCGGCGAACCTTTCAGAATATAACCGTACACGAAGTCTCGCGTCGCGGTGGGATTGGATCCGGGCTTTGCGAGCACGTAGCAGTCATAATCGCTTCGTGGCGCGTCCTGCAGGGCGAAGTTCATCTTCGGCGGCCCGATCAGCGCCTGGAAGGTCACCGCCTTGCCCGCGAGGTTCTTCACGTCGGCGTTGGACTTGGAGAAGCTGTCGAACTCGACCTTCGCGTAATCCTTCTTTTCTTCCGCGCCGGCCTGCGAGGCATACTGCCGGAACGGACCGGCCGGCTGAACGCCCAGGCCTTTCACGTCCGAAACCAGGTTCGGAATCACCGCGTTGATGGGATAGGCCATCCCCCAGTTTTTCCGGGGACTGGCCGGGTCCGCCTGGAGCGGCAGGCCCACACTGCGACGCCACTCGTTCATAAAATCCATCCTGAGTTTGCCCGGCTTGGACGCGACGGTGTTGCTGAACCGCTCGAAATAGTCCTTGTCGGGCTTCACTTGCGGGTCGTCGTCGCTGTTGCCCGCAGCCTCGGCGAGCATGAAGCTCTCGGCGTCGTCGTTGACCATTTTGAGGTCTTCGCTCTTCCAGACCAGCAGGTATTTTTTATCGTCGTCGAGATATTTGTAATAGCCGCCCTGACACTGCACGATGCGGTTGTTTTTCATGACCGTGTCGTCGTTGCCGAAGCCGTTGACCACGCCCTCGCCGTAGTTGTGTTCATCCTCGGTCTGCACGAACCCGATCAGGTTATTTTCCAGCGTCGCGGCGCCCTCGTTGCCGATGATGATCCCCCGTCCGCCGCCTTTGCCCGGCTGAAACCAGCTGAAGAGGATCGTGCAGTTTTTAATCACGCCGGCCGATTCCGGCTGATTGCTCCGCAGCGAAATGCCCGCGTAGAACGTGTTAATGACGAAGCAGTTGCTGATTTCGTTTTTCTCGCCCCGCCACTCGCAGTAAATGCCCGTGCCGTAGGGATTCAGCAGCACGCAGTTGCGAATAGCGACGTCCCGGCCTCGCATTTCGATCAGTTCGCCGCCGTAGCAGCCCTTGGGGTTGATATCGCCGCCGGGCTGATAGGTATTGCGTGATTCGCCGCTCAGCCAGAAGCCGTCCACGACGAGATGATCAGGCCGGCTTTTCGCGTCGCAGGAGATAATCGCGTCGGGCAGGCCCGTCCAGCTGCCGCGGAAATCCTTCGCCCGCTGCAGAAGCGTTCGATTTTTGAACGGGTCGCGCTGCGCGAAATTGGGGGTGTACCCGCCGATGAGTTTCACGTTCGGCGTTTTCATGAGGAAGTGCCCGCAGCCGCCCTTGCCTTCGTATACGCCGGCGGCTACGTGAATCACGTCGCCCCGCTGGGCCTTGTCGAGCACCTGCCAGAGATACTTGGCCGGTTTGTCCTTCGCCGAACCGTCTCCCCCGCCGGCTGACGAGACGTATATATCCCTTGCCGCCGCCACGCCGCACGCCAACGCCACAATGCAGAAAATCCACGCCAAACGTTTCATAACAGTCTCCTTCCCTGTATTTCGATTTGCTTCCCAAGGCGTTTTGAAATGCGTCTGCCTTTTTGAAATTATAAAAAACAAAGAAAGTCGGCCACAGAGGGCACAAAGGTCACAAAGAAGAAAAAACCAAGATATGTCTGTTGTTTCCTTTTGAGATCTTTGTGCACTTTGTGGAAAAAAAGTCTTTTCAACAAAGCTGATCCCGGCGCCTTTTGATCCAGGAAACCCGATCGAGGCTGAAGCGTGATTATAATCCTCGCGTAGCGGAAGATGTAGTGCAAATATCGAGCGTCAAATTGAGTCCGCCTTTACGCGGCGAAAAGAATTTGTCCTCCGGCAGGCGGATTCTCATCTCGCAAAAAATGCTTAAGGGAACGGAAAGGAAAATTATTCCTCTTCCGCCGGTTTTGCATCGAAGGCGTCTTCGTCGGGTTTGGGCGTCTGGCCGTCCTGGGATGAAAAAAGTTCCCTGGCGACGGCGTCGAGCACGCCGTTGACGAAGCGAGGACTTTCCGCCGTCGAGAATTCCCTCGCCAGGCGAAGGGCCTCGGAGATCACGACCTTGGGCGGCGCCGTTTCGGCGCGGAGTTCATGGACCGCCAGGCGGAGGATATTTCGATCCACCAGCGCCAGGCGGGGCAGGTCCCATCGCCGGGCGTGGCGGGCCAGCAGTTCGTCGCTGGCGGCGCGATCGTCGAAGGCCGTCCGCAGCATTTTCAGGGCGGCGTCCACGATCATATTCCCCTCCCGACTGTCGCGAATGAAATCCTCCACGAGCGCCCAGGCGCCCGTGCCCTGCGCGTCAACACAGCACAATCCCTGCAAAGCCAGCCGTCTTGAACGATGTGCGCCGCTCAAAAAACACCTTCCGTGCGGGAGCTTCAGGATTCGTTTCCGGGAAGCTGCCGAAGCAGGTTCACCATTTCCAGCGCCGCGACGGCGGCCGCGGCGCCCTTGTTTCCACTTTTCGCGCCGGCGCGATCGACGGCCTGTTCGATCGTGTCGCACGTGAGCACCCCCATGATGCACGGCACGCCGCTGCGCAGGGCGACCACGCTGAGGCCCTTGGAGACCTCCGCCGCGACGTACTGGTAATGGTCCGTGCCGCCGCGGATGACCGCGCCGAGGCACACGACGGCGGCGTATTGTCCGCTTTCCGCGAGCCGGGCGGCGATCACGGGAATCTCGAAGCTCCCCGGCGACCAGACGACCTCAACGTCGTCTTCGTCCACGCCGTGGCGATGCAGCGCGTCGACCGCGCCGCTCAGGAGCCTGCTGGTGATGAATTCGTTGAAGCGGCTGACGACCAGGGCGAATTTCGCCTCCGCCGGGGCCGTCAATTGTCCCTGATATTCCTTCATGCTCTTGTCTCCGGGGAAATTGACCACAGAGACACAGAGATCACAGAGGAAGAAGTCAGAAGTCAGAAGCCAGGAGTTAAACGATTCGACTTTTAACTTCTATCTACCGGCTCCTATCTTCTTCTCCGTGTTCTCAGTTGCTCTGTGTCGGATGTTCATTTCGACTTCAAACAGCGTTCGCGTAAGTATACGCTTCCGGCGAGCGGTTACGCAAGTGGCGGGTGGAGGGTTTCTCTGGCGTGGTGTACAATACCCGTGGATTTGGATCGTCCGGGATACGAATACATAAAGGATATGGGCGTGGCATCAAATCAAGGCCATCGGAAACTGGGGTTTCTCGACGTGTTCTGTATCGCTTCCGGCGCGATGATCAGCAGCGGTCTGTTCGTGCTGCCGGGTCTGGCGTTCGCCAAGGCGGGTCCGGCGGTGGTGTTTTCCTACGCCTTGGCGGCGGTGCTGATCGTACCCGCCCTCCTGTGTCAGGCGGAGCTGGCCAGCGCGATTCCTCGCCACGGTGCGACGTTCGTATTCATCGAGCGAAGTCTGGGAACGTTCGCCGGGACGTTCGCGGGCCTGGCCAACTGGTTCGCCATCTCGCTGAAAAGCGCGTTCGCGCTGGTGGGTATCGGCGCTTTTGCCCGGCTGATCTGGCCCGACACGCCCGGCTGGGTGATTCGACTCGTGGCGATCGGGTTCTGCGTGTTCTTCACCGCGTTGAATTGCCTGACCGTCAAGGGCGTCGGGCGGGCGCAGGCGGCGATGGTGATCGGCCTGGGGGGCGTTTTGGTATGGTTCGTCGGCGCGGGTGTCGGCTCACATGAATTTCACCCGGAACACTTCGGTGGATTCTTCGAGAAGGGCGCATTTCAGATTATCGCCACTGCGGGCCTGGTGTTTGTGTCGTTCGGCGGACTGACGGCGACAGCCGATATCGCCGGAGACGTACGCCGGGCGGCTCGAATTGTTCCCCTGGGCATGCTTTGTGCGTTGATCGCCGTGGGTGTTTTGTACGTCGCCTGCGTAACGGTGACGGTGGGTGTAACGACCACGGGCGAACTGACGTATCACCTTACTCCGCTGAGCCTGGCGGCGGAGAAATTCGCCGGTTCGGCCGGCGTGATCGTCCTGGCCTGCGCCGCCATGCTCGCGTTCATCACCACCGCCAACGGCGGTATTTTAGAAGCCTCCCGCACGCCACTGGCGATGAGTCACGACGGCCTGCTGCCCTCGCCGTTGCAGCGTCACTGGAAGCGGCGCGGTACGCCCGTGGTGTGTGTGTTGATTACCGGCGGTTTCATGACGCTCGTGCTGGCGGTGCTGACGATTGAGAATGTGGTGAAGGTCGCCAGTACCATGCTGCTGGTGCTGTACGTCTTGACGTGCGTTTCCGTTCTGATCATTCGTCACAGCCGGCTGCAGAATTATCGCCCGCTGTTTCGCGTGCCGCTGGGGTCGGTCCTGCCGGCGGCGGGAATCGTCGCCTACGTATTTCTCATTGCCGACATGGGGCCGGTTCCGCTCTGGACGACCGTCGCGTTCGCCGTCGGCGGATGGGTATGGTATTTGATCTACATTCGGCCTCGCATCCAGCGCGAGTCGGCGCTGGTGTTTCTCGTCCGCCGGATCGTCTCGAAGAAAATCCGCCGGGCCAACCTGGAGGAGGAGCTCAAACAAATCGCCATTGAGCGGGATGAAATCGTGCACGACCGATTCGACCGGATCGTGCAGAACGGCCCGATACTCGACGTGTCCGAACGCATCACCGCGAAGGAACTCTTTGCCAAGGCTGCTGACATGCTGTCCGATCGGCTGGGTGTGTCCGCGGACTCCTTGCGGAAACAATTTCTTGCCCGCGAAGCGGAATCCTCCACGGTCATTCAGCCGGGCCTGGCGATTCCGCACGTGATCGTCGAAGGGGAGAAGAAATTCGACGTACTCCTCGTTCGCTGCCGGGAGGGGATTCTCTTTGACGAAAAACGTCCGCCCGTTCACACGGCCTTTTTCCTCGTTGGGTCGGCCGACGAACGCAATTTCCACTTACGGGCGCTGATGGCTGTGGCGCATATCGTGGAACAACCCGGCTTCGTCGATCGCTGGTTCGCCGCCGCCGACACCGAACACCTCCGCGATCTGGTGCTGATGACCATTCGAAGCCGAGACACGGATAAGATAAGAGAACGCGAATGACGCGAATGAAGACGAATTACGCGAATGTTTTTTATCAAAAAAGAATTCGTGAAACCTGCCTGCCTGCCGGCAGGTTCGCGTAATTCGCGTTCTCTTCTCTTTTATTTTTCAGATCTCCGCCGTTTGTTCCTCCGCCTCCTGTGCGGCGGCGGCTTTGACGGCGCGATAGAAGCACCAGGCCAGGCCGATCACGAGAATTCCCAGCATCACGCCGATAATCGCATATCCCGTAGCCGACAGTTCGTTGTCGTATTCGATTCCCCGCGGTGTGAATTCACCGGTTTTCACCCACAGCGCCAAGCCCAGGCCGGCCGCCAGCCCCGCGCCCAGAATACCCGCGCCGGCGGCGATGCGCGTGAGCATGTGCACGCGAATTTCCTTCTTCTCCAGCCGCACGACCGTCAGGCCGCCCAGCAGCGTCGCCAGCACCGCAGCGGCGGCCGTGGCGGGCAGCAGGAAACATCTCGCCAACGCCAGACGCATCGCCTGCATAAGTGCGTCTCCGTAAGGCAGCATATACGCGAAGGACAGACCCGCGCCGAGAAACGCGCCAGCCGCCAGGAGCAGGGAAAGAATTCCCATCGCCAGGCCGTGAGGTTTGTCGTCGGAAAAGGACGTTGGAATGGGCGCGTCAGCCTGCCGGCCTTTGAATTTCATAACGCTGATGACGACGGCGGCGACGGGCGCCGCAGCCATCAAAATCAATCCCGCCAGCGTGCCGGTCTGCACGGAACCGTCGGGTTGGAAAAGATAATCCGGTTTGGACCAGTCGTCGAAAAGGCTCCAGACGAACAGCGCCGCCATGATGACGGGAACAACGATGCGGACCAGCACGGTAAACCAGGCCCCGACGGTCCAGTCGGATCGTTCGTTGGCGTGCCGGCGGAGCCGACGGATGCGAAACAGCCAGCCCAGCACCAGCGCCTCCAGCAGGGCCGTCAGCGCGATGCCCCACGTACCGTTGATGAAATCGTCGAACGTGCCCAGCCAGGTCAGCCCGCCCTGGAAGCAATACAGCAACCCGACGGCGAATCCAATGAGGGTGATTCCGATCAGCGTCTTGTCGCGGTTCCAGCCGGTCTTGTCAACGATGCTCGCCAGGACGCATTCGGTGATGCTGAAGGCCGAGTCGATCCCCAGCAGCAACAGACTGGCGAAAAACAACGTGCTGAACCAGGCCGCGTGGGGCAGTTGCGCCAAGGCGTAGGGGAAGGCCACGAACGCCAGACTCGGCCCGCCCTTGGCGACTTCGTTGACGGCAACGGGATTGTCCGCCTGCATGGTGGCGAAGGCCATTCCGCCCAGCGTCGCGAAGACCGCCAGACCCGCGACGAAACTCGTGCCCAGGTCCGCCAGGCCGATGACGGCGGCGTTGTTGTTCAGGTCGCTTTTGCGATGCAGGAAACTGGCGTAGGTAATCATAATACCGAACGCCAGGCTCATGGAAAAGAACATCTGTCCGAACGCCCGCCGCCAGGTCAGCGGATCGGCCAGTCGCGTCCAGTCCGGTTCGAGGTAATACTCCAGCCCCTGGATCGCGCCGGGCAGGGTCATGCCTCGGATCGTCAGAATCAGCAGCATCAGCCAGGGAATCGGCACGGTCCACAGCACAACCTTGCCGACGAGTTTCACGCCGCGGAAAATGCAAAGGTACATCAATCCCCACGTGATCGCCAGGGCGCCGACGATGTGCCACCGAAGCCCGCCGAGAGAATAACTGTCGTTAAACCGGAGGTAGTTCTCGAAGAAAAAGGCATTGGCGTTTTTTACCCCTTCGATTCCCTTCCCGGCCCAGGGCAGCCCGCCCGCAAAAATGCCTTTGACGGAAAATCCCAGGAAACTGAGGCAATACGCGAGGATTACCGCGTAGTAAGTGATGATGACGAAACTCAGCGCGATCTGCCACCAGCCGACGAAGGCGAACTTTCGATTGATCCGCCCGAAGGCGTCCGGCGTGGCGCGCTGCGAAAGATGGCCCAGCGAAAATTCGCAGATCAGCAGGGGAATGCCGATCAGCAGCATGGCGATCACGTAGGGGATCAGAAACGCCCCGCCGCCGTTGTCATACAGCTTATAGGGGAAGCCCCAGAGGTTGCCCAGCCCGACGGCCGACCCGATGGCGGCCAGGACGAATCCCGTCCGGGAGCCCCAGTTCTCACGCTGTTCTTCCAGCAAGGGAGATTCCGCCATTTGCCTTTCTCCTTTCCCGTCGGGGCGTGTGTTTTTGCGTCCCTTTGCCTATGGCCATGCGTACTATGCCCCAGAACCGCGTCGGCCTCAAGAAAACTTTCCGCCCGACGCCGCTCGAAAATCACCCCAACTTTTTTCCACCGAGGGGTTTACTTTCGGCGAATCCCGGATACAATAATCCGTCTTTCCGCTTCGGAGCG
>JAFGEJ010000122.1 GCA_016931655.1 Phycisphaerae bacterium | reverse complement strand
CGGTTCGGTAGGTTCCGGTTCGGTGGGTTTTGGCTCTTCCACCAACGGTTCGGTAGGTTCCGGTTCGACGGGTTTGGCTTGCCGTTCCGCCGCAAGCCGTTCCGCCGGGACTTTTTCCGTCATCTGCGCCAGCGACGTGACGGAGTCTGCTTCGAGGATTTTCATCGAAATCGACCCGTCGTACGTGATTTTGCCTCGGATGCCGACGCTTTTTCCCACGAAATCTTCCAGCCGCACCTTGCCCTTGGATGACTGAACGTATCCGACGATGGCTTTCGTGTCCGGTGTGCGCACGACGTATCGCCGGGGCTGATTGGGATCGGCCAGGGTGTACAGCGCACTGACGGACAATACTCCTTCCAGGTCGAAAAGCCGATTCGGGTCGGAGGTTTTTGGAGATTCGGTGGGAGCGGTCGTTTTGATGGCCTGGTCGCGTTTTTCGGCCGCCTGTCGCAGAACCGCCTCAACCTGCCGTTCCGTCTGGCGGGTATTTTCGACCAGCGCCACTTCCTCCCGGATGTATTGCATCAGCGATTTGTGGATGGGGGCGAAGCGGCTGTTTTCGGGCAGGCGAATTTTCTCCGCCCGCGAAAGAATGTCCGCGAAGTTTCGTTGTTCGACGGGTTTGTTGGACTCGGTAACGAGTTCCTTTTCCAGGGCGCGGATGGCGCGGAGGGCCTCGAGTTCCTGGCTGACGGGGGCGGCCATCGCGGCGGGCGCTTCGGAAGGCGCCGCGGGCGTCCGTGCGGCGGCAGGGGATTCCTCTTCCGTTTCCGCCGGTTCCTCGGCGGAGCGGACGAACCGGGCGGAGATGTAAAATCGCATATCCTCCGGCGGTTTAATGACGTACCACTCGATTTTTCCGTCGGTTCCGACGACGCGCCCGATCAGGCGAACGCGGTCGCCGCGATTGCGTTTGCCCAGCGGGTTGTCGAAATTCCGCGTGCGCAGCTCGCCGGCGGCGCGGACCAGAACGCCGTTGCCGAGGATCGTTCCGATTTTCCCCGCGGCGTCCGGCTGAACGTATTGAGCGCTGATCACGCCGTAGCATCCGCGGACGGGCTGGATCGCCAGCCATTCGTCGGAAAGCCTTTCCACGACGGTCACCTGGTCGGATTCGCCGAGTTTGGTCACGGGGTAGGAGCCCATATTCGGGCCGGAGCGCACGTAGACGTTGGAACCCGTCACCACGCCCGGATACGGCGCGGAGGGGCTCTGTGCCATCGCAAGGTTCGTCGCCGACAGCACCGCCGGCAGTAAAAGGGCGATCAGCCT
Source organism: Phycisphaerae bacterium (assembly GCA_016931655.1). Classification (GTDB taxonomy): domain Bacteria; phylum Planctomycetota; class Phycisphaerae; order SM23-33; family SM23-33; genus JAFGEJ01. Next base: position 2,614 of record JAFGEJ010000122.1, on the reverse strand, counting down.
TGTCTTCATGGTCTTTCTCCTGACGTCCGTTTCTACGGGAATTGGACGTATTCGGACGTACAAGGTTCCCTCTCAAGCTACCATGTCGGCTGGGACAAGTCAAAAATCTTTCCCCCCGCGGTCGTCCTCCGGGTGGACGGAATTTACAGGTGCTTTTGCTCGTAGTCAATTCCAATGCCCGCCGCCATGGGCTTTTCCGGCGTGGAGTCCAGGCGGGATAATTTTTCCAGCCTTTCCGTCGTGTCCTGAACAATGTAATTCAGGAACGTGGCGCAATCCTCGCTCACGGCTTTGTTGTTCTTCGCCTGTTTCTGGAATTCGTTTATGTTGCTGATGATACCATCCATGATACCCCTGACGGTGACCATGGTGGCCCGCAGCACTTTCAGGCGCTGCTCCCGAATTTCCATTTCATGTTGTTTTCGGATCAGTTCCGAGTGCTCGATGAGTTTCGGGAACCACTGCCAGACTCCGACCGCCACCAGTAGAAAACCACCGAGATAACCGACGATTTTTTCCAGGAAGGATTCCACGGGCGTGTCGCCGATGATGACGTACTTGTTGAGCGCGGGAAAATTATCGGTGATGTCGATCAGAGTGCCGAAAAAAAGCAGGCAGAATCCGAGCATCAGCATTCGCCAGCCTTTGATCCGGCTGATCTCTTTGGTGTTGTGAATTCGAAAAAAGTACAGGACGATCATTCCAACTACCAGGGCACGCAATATTTCAATAACGATATCCGTCATGTTTCACCACCCTCATCGCCGGCAAGTCGGCGGAACTAATCGGTTCACAAACCGGTCCGTTTGAGGATACAATGTACCTGATTTGAAATCCGGTTGCTTTGTTGAAATCATAAAAAAACAAAGAAAGTCAGCCACAGAGGGCACAAAGGTCACAAAGAAGAAAAAAACCAAGATATGTTTGTTATTTTTCCTTTGTGACCTTTGTGCACTTTGTGGCAGAAAGTCTTTTCATCAAAGCAAGATCCGGTTTATGTGGTTGCGGGAAGGGGTTTGACGGCATGAAACGCGGCTGGATGGTCATATTGGCGGTGTGTTGGGCGTGCGGCGGCTTGCCGGCGGCGTGGGCGGCCGATGCGCCCGAGGCGAAAGGCAAGGCCGACGCCAAAGCCCCGGCGAAGGCGAAAGATCGCGCCGGCGACCCCGCCGTCGACGCCTGGTACGACCGTTTTCTGGCGGCGTATCGCAAGGCCGACTGGCTGGAGTTCAGGGACCTGTACAAGGACTGGTCGAAGATGCGCCTCAAGCTCTCCCAGCCGCAACGCAGCGACGTGATCTACATGCGCAAAACGGCGGAGGAATTCCGCCCCGCCTGGTGGAAATACACCCGCAGCACGAAAAACACGTCCTTCAAGGCCCGGATCTGGGGGCGATGGTTCACCGCCAATTACGTGCCCTCCGAGAGTCTTGGACAACATCAGCCGGTGGCGATACGAAACGGCCGACTCCTGACCGTCGTCCAATGGCGTCCCACCTACGTGGACAACCCCAAGCCGTTCTCCAACGACAACTCGTTTTACGTGTTCATTCCCGAGGCGAAAGACTACGGTTTTACGATCGGGACGATGGCCGAGGTGATCATCTGGCACGAGCTGGGGCACAATTACATCTGCCTGAACCTGCCCCTGCGGCAGCTGATCCGGCTGCACGACGAATACAGCCTGCTGTACATGCACCTGCAGGAGTTCTACGCCGACCTGACGGCGCTGTATCACGCCAGCCTGCCGGGGCGTCTGTTCACGATGAAACTGCGCCTGATGAGCCTGGTGGACTACGACGAAAACGACGTTCACACCCGCGGCTGCACCCACGCCGTCGGGGCGCTGCTGCTGGCGAAGATGCTCTCCGAACCGGACCAATGGCCCAGCGTTCATTTTCCGGGCAAAGTGCCGAAGGAGGACGTGGAGCGGTATACGATATTTTACGTCTATCGGCATATAGACCCCGGCTGGACGCTGGCGGAGGATCGGCGGCTTCGCGAGTTTGTCAATCAGTGGGTTCGCAGCAAGGGCGAATCGGCCCTGCGCCGCAAGGGGCGCATCTCGTTGCCGAACGGGCAGACGATGATGCTGCTGGCCGGCGAGGACCGCGAAAATCAGCGCAAACGCGACCTGTGGATCAAGCGGAAGCTCGAGGCGATCATCGCGTCCGGCCGGGCCGACAAGCCGGACGTGTTCGAAAAGGATATGAAGGACATCGAACATCGCGTGCGATTCGTGCCCGTTCGGAAGTTCCGGGAGGATCGCGACGAAGACGGCCGGGCATCTTCCGGACGCCGGCCGAAAAAGAAATCGCCGCCGCCGAAAAGACCCGACGACGACCTCGACGACGTTCTGGGCGAAGAAGACAAGTAATACCAAACACATTTTCTTATTGCATGGTGGAGCCTACCTGGGGCATCCCTGCGGAACCTGCTCCACCATGTTAATATACTGCTATAAATTGAGGCCCTCCAGAAATTCAGGTAACCAAAACATGAATGGAGTTTCCCCGAAATTTTGTTGTTTTTTTCTTCGCCCCTTAGCAGCCCGTTTAGAAAGTCTTTATTCGTGTCGCGGGCGTCTCGCCCGCGCGTGTCGCGGCCATCTTGG
>JAFGEJ010000121.1 GCA_016931655.1 Phycisphaerae bacterium | reverse complement strand
TTCGCTCACCCCCGGCCAGACGCTCCTCGACCCTTCGGGTCGAAGAGAAGAAAAAACAACAGGATAATTTCTGGACAGCCTCAATTATCTCAAAAGGCCATAGATGGTGGCTTGGGCGTCTCGCCCAAGTGTCCCGCGGGCATCCTGCCCGCGGAAACGCACGTCTCAATACAGGGGCAAGATGCCCCTGTGACACTTGGACCAGAGGTCCAAGCCACATTAATTCTCGAGGGCTGAGCATGACCGACGTGATCGCACATTTCGGCATTTTTTAAAATAAATCGGCAAGCCATGTTGGTTTTGGAAGGCGGAGATATGACTGATGCCATTGCACATTTTGGAACATTGGTCCAGGCCGGCGCCGCTCTCGGCGCGTGCCTCGTGCGGCTGGTGAGTCTGCAGGCCGCCAACCGCTACACCGCCCGGCGAGTGGAATTCGCTGACGACGGCACGACGCAATTCGCCGACGACGAAACGCTTACCGTAACCAATCTCGCCGAGCCTGCCGACACAGCCGGCCAACTGACCGCCGACACCGAAGCCGTCGCCATCGACGCGGAGGGCCGATGGGTCATCTTCATCCGCCTCGGCGGCGAAGGCAACGGCGGAGCGACGGCGCAATTCCCCGCGAAAATCCTCTCCGCCCAGGGCGGCGGGCTGTACACCGTCCGCGAGCAGGCCCTCAGCCCCGCGGGTGTTTTTTCCGACGCACCCGGCGCGACGGACGTTACCGCCCGCAACCTGGCGGAACTGGCCCTCGGCCCGGGGGCGGCCGTCCCGAACGATGCGATCATTCTCGCCACCGCCATCGAAGACACGGGCAATCCCCCCACGCTGCGATACGTCTTCGATCATCCGGCGTATGCGAAGTATCTCACGTAATAGTAGTCAGTAGTCGGTAGCCGGTAGTCAGTTTTTAACCGGCTACTGACTACCGGCTACTGACTACCGGTTACCAATTTTTACAGGTCTGAACCATGTCCTACACCCCCGCATGGACCAACGCCGACGCGCAGGGCCGGGTGACGAACCAGCAGTGGATCGGCCTTTGCGACGTGCAGGAACTCGCCGAGGCCGTCAACCGCCGCCGCCGACTGGTGTATCTAAGTGAGCAGTCGTTCGACGCCGCGGAGATGATCTCCGTCGCTCCGCTGCCGGCCCTGCGGGAGCAGATCGCCGACACGATCCTTCTGCCCGCGGCGGGCGGCCTGGGCGGCGAACCGCCCACGCCCGAAGCGATGGCCTGGCTGTGGCCGGTGGCGGACGAAAACGAAAACGGCGTGCTCGCGCCGAACGAAGGCGGCGACGTGTCGCTCTTTGAACAGCTCAACGGTACAAGCGATTGGACCGACGCGAGCCTATCAGCCGGCGACTTCGCCGAGGCCGTCCACGCCAACGAACTGCGCCAGGCCGTCGAGTGGATTTCCCGAGGCCGCTGGACTCTGCCGATCTACTTCACCACCGGCCTGTTCTCCCTGCTGCCCGACACGCCCTGGATGGGCGAGGCCATCGGCAACAACGGCTCAGCCGAGCTGCGGAGCGTCGGATACGCCGTGTTCCGCGCCGCCGGTTCGCCGATCCGCGGGCTGACCGGCGCGACGGCCCGCGCGTCGAGCCAAATCGAAATCACCGCCGACACCCCCTGCCAGGTGGAAGTCTACCGCGTGAAGCGCCCGATCGACTTCGCCGTGAATCTGCCCACGTGGAATGAGTACAACCCCGGGGCGAGTCTGGCGTGGCAGACGCCCGGCGGCACGGGGCCGGACGACGCGGCCTACGTCGGCACGCTGAACCTCTCGGCGGGCGTGCCCGGCACACTGACCGGCGAGGCCGTCCGGCAGGCCTTCCAGGCCGTCCTCGACGGTGCGAACCAGTTCTTCCTCCTCCGCCGCAGCGACACCGGCTATCCGACGATCTACGTCAGCGGCAGGGTCGTCGTCGAGTTCGACCTGTCCACCCCGCCGAATTGAATCATTATATTTGTCATCCTGAGCGAAGTGAGTCTTCGAGCGAAGCCGAAGGATCTGAATTTGCGTGGTGGACCACCCGGTCCACCACGTAGAATGACACCATGAATCATTCCATTCAACTTTTCACCGTTGGTTTTGCCGGCAAGTCGGCGGAGGAATTTTTTGGCTTGCTGCGCCAGTACGAAATCAGGCGCGTGATCGACGCGCGTCTGTTCAACCGCTCGCAACTGGCCGGGTTCGCCAAGCGGGACGACCTGGCGTATTTTCTTCGAAGTCTTTGTAACGCGAGCTATGTCCATCGAATGGAATTTGCCCCGACGAAGGCGTTATTGAACGACTACAAAAAAGGCGTGGTTACGTGGGATGATTATGAAAAGCGTTATAAGGAAATCCTTGCACAGCGCCAGCCGCAACAAGGCCTGACGCCCGATGAACTGAACCACGCCTGCCTTCTGTGCGCCGAGGCCGAGTCCCACCACTGCCACCGCCGCCTGGCGGCTGAATATCTCCAACACGCCTGGCCGTCAATAGCGATCCGGCACATCTAAGCAGTCTGATGTGTTCCCGGAAGATTGCACGCGAAAGGAATCAGGGAACCCGCACCACGTTAACGCCGTCGCGGCGGAGCATTTCACCGGCGACGCCGTCCCGGTCGCACGAAGGGCTGCCGCCTTTAAGATAGGCCCGCCGGGCGCCGACGATCTGTGCGATTTCGCAGAGATACCTTGCGCCGTTCACATGAAAATGGGTCACGTCCCGGCCGGTTTCCGGCGCGACAAGCCGAAGGCCTTCGTCCAGCACCTGGGCGCCCGTTCCGTGCAGTGTTTCGCTGGTGCGCGGCGTGGGCATTCCTCCCAATTGTTCGGGACAGACCGGCACGAGAACGTAACGATTCTTCAATTTCTGGATCAGATCGTCGCGACGTTTGGCCCGTCGGCCGTGCCAGCGGCAGGGAACGCCGAGAAAACAGGCGCTGATCAATACCGGTTCGCGGCAGGACTGGATTTGTTCCGGCGGAAACAGACATCCCGACTTGTTTTGTTCGTCCGTCATAATTTCGCCTCCGCGCATCGTGCGACCACTTCGCGGCCTCAAACGTTTACAAAATAAAATCGCCCATTGTCTCCCAAAGCCGTCGCCGTCCCTTCATGGGTACGGGCGGGGACAACGGCCTGGGATTGGCCAGCCGCCAGCACCACGGACCCTCCGCGAACGGTTCGCCCAAAACCCTGTCGATGGGTTCAATGCCCGATAAGTCCACCACGCCGATGACGGCGGAAAAAAACAACGTCGAAGGCTCGGGCAAAATGGCGGCCAAACGGGGATCGGCGTAGGCGTCGGCCATCCTGGCGCGTGAACGCCCGGCATGAATGAGAAGAGGCCCGCGATACGTGGTTGTCCACGTGCGGTTTTCCCAGCGTTTAGGCCCGTGGATAACAAGCCACGCCCACGGCTGAAGAAGTGTCAGAGTCTTCATAAACGCACCCGCCGATTCTTCGAATGAGAATACTGTAACGCACCAATTCGAAAAAAGCCCACGAATTTCAAATCGCAGCAGCCGTAGGGCGCGCAATACCCTCTGCCCTCCACGCAAAAAAAGGAGAGACGCTTATGACTCTTCTCAGTTTGGTATCCGACCTGACGAGTTTCGGCGCCGCGGGGCTGATGGGCGCGATGTGGCTGGCGGAGCGACGGCTGAATCGCACGCGCGAACAGCAGATCACCGAGGCCCATCAGCGCATCGGCCGCGACGAGCAGAAACTCGCCTGCCTCACCGACGTGATCGACAAAAACACCGCCGCCCTCGTGCGGTTCGTCGAACACCAGAAGGAACAAACCCGCATTCTCCACGAACTGAAGGAGGAACTGCACCATGCACGCATATCGTAAACATCTTGTATTGTTTCTGGCGATGCTACTGCCCGGCTGTGCTTCGCCGACCGCGACGGTCGATCTGATCGGCGTCGCGAAGAAGAGCCTCGCCGCCACGGCCACGACCCAGCAGCAGAGCCACGAGCGGCTCGTGGGTCAATACCAGGCCCAGCAGGCGGCCCTTGACGCCGCGTTCGACGCCGACGTTCGCCTGGCCGCGGCGGGGCAGCTCAAAAACGCCCGGGGCGAGCCGGTCGAGCTGTCGGCTGACTGGATCGTCTCCGCGCGAAAAGGCTACGCCGTCGCCCGCGACCTGCTGGCTGAGCAGATCCGCAAGGAAACCGAAACCCACGCCGTCGAGCAGGACAACATCGCCGCGGCCGTCGAGGCGCTTCAGATGGCCGAGGAACTGACGGTCCTGCAATGGAACGTTTCCGAGCGATTCAAACAGCAGTTTTTGAAACTCACGCAACAAAAGGAGGCCGACAATGGAAAATGATATTGTCCAAAGCGCGGTGCAGCAGGCCGTCCGGCAGGCGTACGCCGACTGGGCCGTCGAGCATCCGAACCTCGCCGCCGTCATCGACCGGATCGTGATTTTCGAGCGATCGGCCGAGCGTCTGCGCGAGACGGACGAATACAAACAAGCCGTCGCGGGATATCACGAAAGTCGAAATGAACTGGACCTGTTCAATCAGCTCCTGGCCCTCGCGGGGCCGATTCTTCAGCAGCTATTAGGGTAGCCAGTAGTCGGTAGTCAGTAGCCGGCTTGCCCGGCGAATCCTTGGCGAAGCCGGGTAGCCGGTGGCGTTGACAACCGACTCCTGACTACTGGCTACCGACTACCGGCTACTATTTCAAAACAAGGAGAACATCATGCGTTCATTTTTAGAGCGAATTTCGTCGCGGAAGTTTTTGGCCGCCTTGACGGTGCAGATTGCCGCGGTGGCGGCGCTGTTTTGGCCGGAGCAGGCGGAGGTGTATCAGACAGCCGCGGTCCGCATCGCCGCGCTGGCGACCATGCTGCTGGCCGCCCTGGGCTACGGGAAGATCGAAGCGGCCATCGACGTGGAGAAGGCTCAGGAAGAGTAGGAACAAAGCCGGCCTTGCGTGTTCTCTTACAGGGCGTCGATTTTGGCGGCGAGGATGAAGTCGTTTTCGGACAGGCCGTCGATCTTGTGCGTGTGGAGATCGACGGCTACGCGTCCCCAGGACAGTTCGACGGTGGGATGATGGCCCTGCTGCTCGGCCAGGGCGCCGACGCGATTGACGAACGCCAAGGCCTCGGCGAAGTTCTTCCATTTCCAGACGCGGCGGAGATGATGCTCCTGAACGACCTGCCAGTCGGGCACGGCCCGGGCCAGGTTCTCCATCGCCTCGCCCTTCAGCGGGGCAACTCCGCCCCGGCAGGGGACGCAGCTTCGATCCGCCAGTTTGCACGTATTCGATTCACCCATGTCGCACCTCCCGATAGGAAAAAACACAACAGCGCCGTTCGGCATATTTCATTATAGCCGAGCGACGCTGTTGTTGTACGATTCGCCGTGGGATGCGGGCGATTTTTTTATCGGAAGCGGATCAGGCCTTCATCGTCTGTCCGCTGGGCATCATGTCGTCCGCGGGCGGCTTGCCGTTTTGGAGGCGGTATTTTTTTCGTTCGCAATCATTCTGTTTCGGGCCTTTGCAGTACTGCTGGACGAAACCCTTGCAGGCCAGCTCCTTCGAGGCGCCGTATTTTTTGAAAAAACCGCACTTACTGAGTAGTTCGCAATCCTGGGCCATGATTGTTCCTTTCCTGTTCTGTGAGGGGAAATACCGCTTCCCGGCTTCGTTCTTGCTTATAAGAGCAATTTCCGTGCCGAATTCGCCCTCCGGGGACGGCGCTTCAACACCCATTCGCCGATACTATGCGTATCGGAATAAATGAGGGGCGGCTGTGGTTTTTTTTCGCGTCATCGCGCCGAACAAATCGCTACAATGCCCGCATGGCGACGCAGGCATTCAAACCGCCGCCGGAATCATCACTGTGACATCTGAACTCTCCCCCTTGCCATTGCCGTGTCTCTGAATACAATGGAATAACAAATCAGGCGGACGAGGCATAATACACCGGTAATACCCCTTAATGGGGATATCCATAATGGCGCGTAAAGCAACAAGGAACACGGCGGCAAGATTTGGAATCGGGGAGTGGTATGGGTATTCATTCCAATCCATGCCGAAGCGGAAACAACAGGAATTGGCAAAAACAGCGCTGCGACACAATCGGCAAACGGAGATGCCTTGCCCGTTCAAGTCGCCTGATGGTTCGGAAAAATGCACCAAGAAGGGTGGCGTTTGTTCGTTACGGCTGTATGAGTCCGCGGGTCATGGAACCGCAATTCCGGCAAAGGGTGTTGAAGGGGATTTGCGAGCCGTCTGTCCGCATCGGTTCAGGCAGAATAACATCATTTACCGAACTATAGGGCAGCATCTTCTCGGAGTGCCAGAACCATTGGTTGTCAGTGAAATTCGATTTTTACAGCGATTTCGTGCGGATGACGGCGCCGTAAAACAAGCCTCAGAAAAACATGGGGAAAGGGAAATATCCGGCAAAGAAGACGTCGGGAATATCGACAATGTACTTGTTCATCCGACGGCTTCCCCCATGCGATGGTGCGCTCTGGAAATCCAGGCGGTATATTTTTCCGGGACCGGAATGTCTTCTCTTTTCCGGAGTATCCGTGATTATAAAGGTGAGGGTATACCGTTTCCCGATGCGGTACGCCGCCCCGACTATCGAAGCAGCGGCCCCAAGCGTTTGATGCCTCAACTGCAGATCAAAGTTCCCACTCTTCGGCGATGGGGCAAGAAAATGGCTGTTGTTGTGGACGCGGGATTTTATCGGAACCTTGGACAAATGAATACCGTCGATGAAATATCCAACTGCGATATCGCGTGGTTTATCGCCCGATATGATGAATCCGGTGAAACTGCCGTATTGACGCTTGGAGAGCCGGAGAAACAAACACTGGAACGAGCCGTCGAAGGTTTAACGGGCGGACTTCCCGTGACCCTGGAAGATTTCGAGTCCAAAATCAGAGAAAAGCTGAATAAAGGGAAATAAGCGGGAATACAATTATTCGCCTCGCAGCCATGAAAGGTCGCGTCCGATTAAAAGCTCCGATTTTCGGCTATTCTGCCGATTTTTCATCATGATCGTTTCAACTTGATACTCGAAACGCGAAGACAAACGACGAATTTCCGGAGTATCGTCATACGTCAACAAGACGTCACCCGCCACGGATGACATCCTGTCAAACAGTTTTTCATGATCGATCTCGGAGTATCGATAAAGCCTTTTTCCCGCAACGGTGTACGGAGGATCGACAAAGAAAACGATATTTTTTTCATTCTGATATGTCTCGATAACGTCAAACGCATCGCCTTGCCTGAATACAATTCGATCACGAATCGCATGGATATTGCGAATTCGTTTCGCCAGGGTTTCAGGATACCAGCGGGATTGAATACCTTTCCCGTTTTCCCCCTTGCGCATGAAAGCGGCGCCCGGCGCCAAAATCCCCCCGTGCTGAACCCGATTACGAAGAATCGTGGCAAACGCGAGGCCTGAAACAGTTCGGTGTTTCGCCGTCAATACTTGTTGTACGTTTTCAAGGGTTAAATCAAAATTGCGAATCCGATCCGCAAGTTTACGATTTCCACCGTTCAATATGGTGCGCCAAACGGAAGCCACTTCGGGATCAAGTTCGACCATAAGAACCTGTTTCGCCAAATTCTCAAACGCCACGGTTAATCCCGCGATTCCCCCTCCGGCAAACGGCTCGACAAACAGGAGCGGGCGACGATTCATCAAAAGCAACCACCGACGAACCTGTGGAACCAGCCATGTTTTACCTCCCGGATAGCGAAATGGACTTCGTTGCGGCACGGAAGCAACGTTGACCACGTCCTTAAGAGACGGCCAAGGCAATGACAATAATGTCTCTTTGTTTGCGATCATTTCCCGCACATGGCTTGAAAAAGTTCCTTGCGAGCAAGATAAGATACCCCCCAAAGGTTTATAAATCAATAGCCCGTTTTAGTATCGTCATACGCGCTGCGTTTATCCATGAAACGTTTTCTGCGCTTCCTTATGCCTCTATTCGCATTTCCTCATCCCGTCCCTTGCAAAAAAAACGGTTACTACACCTTCCCGGACGTAATAACAACTACCCGCCGTCGTCAGAATCGCTACAATGCCCGCATGGTAAAAGCGTCGTCCAGGCTGCCGCCGGAGCGTCTGCGATATGGAAAGGAGACGCATCGGCCTTTGAATCAACTGCTCGTGATCGCGCCGCTGCTGGTGATCTTTCAGCTTGGCGCGATGCACTGGGGCAGCAGTCTGCTCGTGCCGCACTACCTGCGGTACGTGTTTCTCCAGATGGGCGTGACGGGGCCGTTTCTCTCCGCGGGGCTGGTCGTGGCGGTGCTGCTGGGGCAGCATCTGACGCGCAACGACCCGTGGCGCGTTAACGGCTGGGTGGCTGGGGGAATTGTGGTGGAGTCGGCCCTCTGGTCCGTCCCGCTGCTGGGGTTGAGCTGGATCACGCGGGACTTCACGCCGGCGGCGATTCGGCAGGACCTGCTTCGCGGCGTCGTGGAGGCCGTCGGCGCGGGCGTGTACGAGGAGTTCCTCTTTCGCCTGGTCCTGCTGAGCGTGCTGATGATGGTGTTCGTCGATCTGCTGGGTCTTCGGAAGGAAACGTTCGGCGTGGTGGCGGTGGTGTTGGCGGGTGTGGCGTTCGCGGCGTTGCATTTTTCGCCGGGGCAATGGCAGGGCGAAGCGCCCCTGCCGTGGGGGCGGTTTGTCTTCCTTTCGGTCGCCGGTGTGTGGTGGGGCGTGCTGTTCGTGTGGCGCGGCTTCGCGACGGCTGTCTGCTCGCACGTCTGGTGGGATCTGTTCGTGGCGGCGATGGGGGCGAAATAGCCTGGCAAATTTCGGCCGGCTGTAAAATCCTCCACGGATTACACGGATGGTAAAAGATTACACGGATTTTTCTTAAAAAAATTCTCCGTGAAATCCTTTCTAAATCCGCGTAATCCGTGGATGATTTGGTTTCCGACAAGAAAACGCTATTTCAATGTCACTGCAGACAACTTAGAAATTCCTCGTCGGTTTTGACGATGAATTTCGGTTCCCCGCCGGCGGGGGCGGGTTTGTGGGCGTGAATCTGTCCGTCGCGGAGATATTGAATCGTCCGCCAGCCCAGGGCGTTGGGCGCGACGAAATCCTTGGCGGGATTGTCCCCGACGTACACGCAGGCGGAAGGCGCCGCGTTCGCCCGTTCGGCGATCATCTCAAAGCCAGCCGGACTGGGCTTGCCGCAGCCGGGGGCCAGCAGATCGGTCAGAATCACCAGCCGCTCGTCGAAATGCTCCGTCAATCCCAGGGCGCGAACTTTGTTTTTCTGCATTTGCGCCGGCCCGTCGGTCAGCAGGCCCAGACGATGCGTTTTGCCCAGGCGCTCCAGCAGGGCGGGGATTCCCTCGAACGGCGAAATCGTCGGGGCGTGAAATCGGTAGCACTCCACCAGCCGGGCGACGGCGGCGGCGTCCAACGCCAGATGGAAATGTTCGTTCAGGGCATCGAATGCGCCGCCGGCCTGGCCGTCGAGGAATCGTCGCCACAGCCAGTCTTCAAACAAATCCTCGCGGGCAAGTTCCCTTCGTAGCAGGTCCGCGACGGCGCAGTAACCGTCGCGAACGAACTGCCGCTCCGGATAGAGCGTGTCGTCCACGTCAAAAACGACCACCTGGATTTCGCGCCTCTCCTGCGACATGGGATACACCGCCGATGGATTATTTAAACAGCGGAGCGCTGAAGCCGGGCAGTTCCGACGGATCGCCGATTGTTTGTATCACGTGGCTGGAGTATCGGAGCATGAGCATGTTGGGGGTGAATTCTCCCGCCTTGGCGTCGATGTTCAGGCCGAGCACTTCCTGGAGGAGATATTTCGGCAGATCGGCGCCGGCGGCGATGGACAACGGCGCCCCGCCGCCGAACCGGGGATTGATCTCGAAAAAGTACGGCGGCTTTCCCTCGGGTCGACGGCATTGGCAGCAGAACACGCCCCAGAGCCCCTCCATCAGCGCCACGAGTTTTCGCGTTTCGGCGATGAGTTCCTCGTCGTGAACCGTCACGCCCTGATCCACCTCACCGCTGCGCACAACAAGGCGCTGTCGCGGCACGATGCACTTGATCTCGCCGGCCCGGGTGCGGTAGACGTCGATGGTGTACTCGCGCCCGGGCACGTAATCCTGCACGAGCAACTGATCCCCAAAGACGTGAATGTGTGCCCGCAGTTCCCGTTCGGAATTGATCCGGGCCGTGCCCAGTCCCCCTGAACCTCGCAGCGGCTTGACGAAACAGGGATAAAATGGGCTTCGGCGAAACTGCGCCATGCTGAACGTGCGAATGCTCAACATGCCGGCGTTTTGCAGGTGCTGGGAAAACAGTCGCTTGTCGCGGCAGATTTTGACCGTAGGCTCCGGGCCGATCATGATCGTGCAGCCGCACTCGGCCAGTCGTTCCCTCCGCCGCGCCAGGCTACGCAGGTCCAGGTCGGTCAGGGGCACCACCAGGCCGACGTTGTTCTGCTCGATAATGTTCTCCAGGGCGGGTATGTATTCGATGTTCCCCGCCCGGGGAACGAGGAACTGCTCGTCGGCCCGTTGCAGCGCCGGGGCGGCCGGCGTCACGTCGGTGGCCAAAATCCTCCCCTTGATCTTCAGTTCCTTCATGGCGTGACGAAACGCTTCCATCAGGACAACGCGTCGTCCCACGCAGGTGAACAAAATATTCAATTGACGGCTCAATATACCCTGGTTCCTTCGTCGGCTTGCCGGCGGCCGTCCTCCGCCCCGTTTGATTCCATCTCGCGGCGGCGATCCACGCTGTACCGCTGCTCATAGACATCCCTCTGGCCCGCGCTGCCGCCCCACAGCGTCATCCAAAGCAATTTCACGTCCAAAGCAAGATTATGCCTTTCCACGTACACTAAATCCAGTTCGATTTTTTCCTCATGCGTCAGGGCGCCTCTGCCCATGACCTGGGCGTATCCGGTCAGGCCGGGTTTGACCTCCAGGCGGCGGCGCTGGTGCGGGGTCCATTTTTCGGCCTGTCGCTCGTACAGCGGGCGAGGACCCACCAGCGACATCGAACCGGTCAGCACGTTCCACAGTTGCGGCCACTCGTCCAGGCTGGTCTCGCGCAGGCGACGGCCCAGGCGCGTCAGGCGAGGATCGTCCGCCGACCGCGGACTCATGCCGTACGGATTCACGTCCGTCCGCATCGTGCGAAACTTCAGCATGGCGAACGGCCTGCCCCGCCATCCCACCCGACGCTGACGGAAAACCGGATCGCCGGGTGAATCCAGGCGAATCCAGACCGCCAACAGCAGGATCCACGGCGCAGTGAACATCAACAGAATCGCACTGACCACAATGTCGAAGATGCGCTTGGCCATGAGAAAATAGCTGTCCGCTTTCAGCGATCAGCGTTCAGATATTGTCCGCTGAATGTTGACCGCTGAACGCTATTTCAGGTTTTCCCGATACCAGTTGATTGCCCGTTGCAGGCCTTCCTCGAAGTATACCTTCGGTTCATATCCGATCGTCTTCCTGGCCAGGGAAACGTCCGCCAGGGAGTGCATCACGTCGCCGCGGCGCATGGGTTTATGCTCGGCCTTTACGTCCACGCCCAGCAGATCGCGCAACTGGTCGAGAATCTGGTTGAGCGAGGTGGCCCTGTGGCAGGCGATGTTGAGCGCCTGGCCTTTGCACGCCTCGGCCGGCGCGGTCGCCGCGAGCCAATTGGCCCGGCAGACGTTTTCGATGAAACAGAAGTCGCGGCTTTGCTCGCCCGTCCCGAACACCACGGGCTGCTTGCCCTTCAGCAGGCTGCTGACGAACGCGGGAATGACGGCCGCGTAGGCCCCGAAGGGGTCCTGGTACGGGCCGAAGACGTTGAAGTACCGCAGGCAGAGCGTCTCCAGCCCGTAGACGGCGGCGTAGCCGCGCAGGTAGGCCTCGCAGGCGAGCTTGCTCGCGGCGTAGGGACTGATCGGGCGGGGAACCATGCCCTCGTGCTTGGGCGATTCTTCCTGGTCGCCGTACGCGCTGCTGGAGGCGGCGAAGATCACCCGCTGGATGCCCGCGGCGCGGGCGGCCTCCAGCACGGTGATCGTGCCGTTGACGTTCACGTCGTGGCTGGTGACGGGATCCTCGACGCTGCGCGGCACGGACCCCAGGGCCGCCTCGTGAAAAATCGCCGCACACCCGGCCACCGCCCGGTCCACCGTTTCACGGTGACGAATATCGCCCTCAATCAGCGTGATCTGGTCAATGATTTCCGCGATGTTCTCGCGCTTGCCCGTGGCGAAGTTGTCCAGGACCACAACCTCCTGGCCGTTCTCCAGGAGAAACCTCGTCAGATTGCATCCGATGAACCCCGCGCCGCCCGTGACCAGATACTTTGCCATTACCGCCGTCCTTTCGGGTATTGTCGTGTTCCGCGTCCGTCGGCTGAACCCATACAGCACGACAAACGGAAGTTGCTATGATACCCGAAGATACGCGATTTGGCAACCGGCCTTTTTCTGACCCCGGGGCTTACGCATCTAAATTCCTTGTTTTCAGCCCAACGGGCTGAGACATACCAGCCCAGGGCAAAGCCCTGGGAAAAAGGTGTTATAAAAATCCAAGCCCTGAAAGGGCGAGACATAATAAGATTTGTCGCGCCCTTTCAGGGCTGAAAAATAAAAATCCCTCTTCACCCAGGGCTTCGCCCTGGGCTGGTATGTATACGCCTTTCAGGCGAAAGATACAGAAACACAAAGAATGTAGATGCGCAAGCCCTTTTTTCTGACCCGCCCCTGAAGAGGGAGAAAACATCTTTTTAATCACACAAACCCTTTCACTTCGGGCGCGCCCAGATCGCCCAGACCACGCCGCATAACACACCCGCACCTAAACCGCCAATACTGCCGCAATAACCAACTCCAAAGACGATGGCAATTTCTATTCCCTCTTGATCTTTTATCATAAATAAAAAACCTTCAAATACCCAGAGAATGATCGCCGCAACCCATCCGGAAAGAAGTCCCCAAAGAATTCCGTAAAGAGCAAGTCTGCATGGTGACTTGTAATTCCGGACATGACGCGTCATCATCTTCGTCCAGAACCAGGCTGCTGCAATCCCGCCCAAAATGCCTGCAAAAAGGCTTACGCGTCCCGTGATATCAGGCCAGTCCAATAACCAGTAGTCGCCTTCCCAAATAATATCTGCAACCAACCCCCCCGCCGCCAGACCGGCAAATATGCTCACAACATAGACGAAGACTTTCAGGCCAACGAGCTTGGGGGAAGGGACGGGCGGAACGGCGCCTTGGCCGGCGTCGATTGACGATTCCGTTTCATTCCCCGGTGTGGAAATCATAGAGGATATCGTAGTTTGCGCCGTTTCTTTTCGTCAAGTAAAATGAAAAAACAAGCCATTCCCTTTGTGAACATTTTTTTCGTCCGTGTGACGCTGATCGGGGGAGCGGGGACGGGTTCGTCAATATCACACAAACGGAAAATCCGGATTCGATTCAATGAGCGGCGGGTGTAAACCCGCCGATTTGTCCGTATGCGATGAGTATTTGGATGAATCGGTGGGCTTACGCCCACCGCTCGAAAGGCATACAAAAAAAAACGCGGCCTGGCGAATCGGCCGCGTTTTATAGGAGCTTCGGGACATACGTCCCGTGACATGGTCTTTGTGTGCCCTCAGGCCGCGATCTGCCGCCAGCCCTCCAGAAGATTCTCCAGCAAATGGATCACCTGCCGAATTTTATCGGGGTCTTTCTTGACATTCGCCTGCACGAGATGCACGCCCATGAAGCGGTAGAGCTTGCGAAGATTCTGTGCGACCTCGCCGCCGGCGTCCATATTCAGTACGGCGTCGAGTTCCATGAGGATGTCGAGGGTCCGATTGATCAGCCGTCCCTTCTCGATGTAGTCCTTCTTCTCCAGGGCCGCGATCGCCTGATGCAGGAAGCGGATCGCCCCCTCATACAGCATCACGATGATCTTTCCGCCCGACTGGGTGGTCACGGCGTTGGTCTGATATGTCTGTATTCCTTTTAACGGCATGGGGTGCTCCCTCGTGCGATGTTCCGCACGCGTTTGATCCTCCTGGGGGGACCGGTTCGCGTTAGTTGTCATCGTTCTTGTTGCTTTCCAGTGCGCTGAACAGCGCGTCGAAGGAGGCCCGGAAGGCGTCCATCTGGGCCAGCGCCGCCTCCAGGCGGGCGTATTTGGCGGTCAGAATGACCTCTTTTTTCTCCAGGCGGGTTTCCATGTTCTCGATTTTTGCTTCCAGTTCGTCGACGGCGCTGTTGTAGCCGTCCAGGCGCGTCTTGAACGGCCCGTCCACCGTATCGAGAATCTCTTCGATCGCGTCTTCCAGCGCGACGGCAAAGCCGTTCATCAGGCGAACGTCGGACGTCTGCGTCGCACTGACGCCGTCCCACGTGACGACGACCTGCAGGCCCTGTTCGTCGGTGTCGAGCGAGCCGGTAATCGTGTTGCCTTCCACCGCCGCTTCCCGCCAGTCCTCTTCGCCCTGGCCTTCGTCGCGGAACCACGCGCCGGTGATGTTTCCACCACCGTCGAACTCGACCTTCACTTCGTATTTGCCTGCGACGGTGGAGCTTAAGGCGCTGTCGTACTGGAAATAGTCGTCGGAGACGTAGCCCTTCCGCACGCCGCCGATGAAGTCCACCAGGGCTTCGTAGTCGTCCTCGACGGCGGCGTCAAACGCGCTTTCATCGAAGGTCATTTCGCCGTAGCGGTCCACTTCAACGCCGATCTGTGCGCCCATGGTATAGGGTTCCACCGCCGAGTCGAACCCCGCCACCGAACCCGTCAGCAGCGAGCGCACGGGCGACAGCAGCGACTGGACCATCGCGTCGCCCTGCAGAATACCGCCGGTTTGCGTTTCGGCGTCGTATCCGGTCAGAACCTGAATGGTGCTGTAGAGCGAATTGTACTGATTGACGACGGTTTGAATCGCGCTCTTGAGCGTGGCGGTGTTTCGCGTCAGGCTGATGGTGGCCGTCCCCGTGCCGGTCAGCGAGAGCGTCAGGCCGTCCACGGCGTCGGTGATGGTGTTCGAGTTGCTCACGATGTACGTGCCGGCCGGCGGCGTGCCGTCGATGCGGTACTTGGCGCTCTGGGCGGCCTGGGCCTCGTAATAGTCGGCGGTGTCGAAGCCCGGCAGCGTGGTCTCGGCGTCGTTGATGGTAATGGCGTAGTCCGCGCCGGTGTCGTTGCCGGTCAGCACGAGGTGATACGTCCCGCTGTACTGGATCAGGCTGGCGGTGACGCCGGGATTGGCCGAGTCGTCGTTGATCCGGTCGCGAAGGTCTTCCAGGGTCGCGCCGGCCTCCACGGATAAATTGCGCGTCACGCCGTCGTACGTGTAGGAAAACACGCCCGCCGCCCCGTCCGTACCGTCCGTTTTGGTGTAATCTTCCTCGTCGTTGAGCACGTCCACGGCGTCGCCGGCGTCGAGGGTCTGGGTCATTTCGCCGATTTCGCCGGCGTACTGGGCCGTGAAGTCGAGCTTGTAGGTGTCTCCGCCTTCATCGACAACCTGGGCCATCGTGTAGCCGGCCTCGGCGTTAATCATCGCGGCGACCTGGTTGAGCGAATAATCCGTGCTCGCGGCGAACTCGACGGTGACAGCCGGCTCCTCGCCGAACTGGAACGTGTAGGTCGCGCCGTTGGCGCCGGTGGTGAACCACGTGGCGTCGTCCTGCCCGGCCCCGACCATGCTGTTGTCGTTGCGGGCGGTGGAATAGACGGCCCCCGAACCGATCTGGTCGAGCGTGTGGGTGATCCCGGCGCTGTGCACGAGACGATGCGACTGGGCGATCTGGTTGACCTCGACGGTGTGCGTGCCCTCATAGGCGCCCGAGCCGGCCGTGGCGGTGGCTACGTCCGAATCGGAACTCGTCACGCTGACGCTGCGGAGGGTGGAATTGCTGTTAAGCGAAGATATGGCGCTTTTGAAGCTCGTGAAGGCGTCGCTCAGAGCATCGATGGCGCCCTGCTTGGATTCATAATCCGTTTTTTTCGTTTGCAGGCGCGTCAGAGGAATCCGTTCCGCCGCCATCATGCTGTCGATGATGACGCTCCAGTCGATTTCCGTGAAAACACCGCCGAAGGATATGGTAGCCATGTCTGGTAGCTCCTTATCAGGCGTCCGCCGTCGCCTAAAGGGATTCTCGAAGGAAAGATAAGAATCTTTAGACGGAGAAGGAAATTCCGCTCAATTTTTTCCGGCCTGGTTTCGAGGCGCGAGAAATTCCCCTCCGAACGGTGTTTTTTCGGCCCGCGGATCTGAAAATCCCCCGGAAATTTCCCAGGGAACCACAAAACGAACAGATGGGCCGTAATTTCTTTATTGAAAATGGTTTATGGCTTGATTTTTCCTTCATTTTTCCCCGCGGAATGAAACGTCTGATAAAAAAAATCCCCTTAACCCGGATATTTTACCACAGAGACACAGAGGTCACAGAGGTATTTATTTATCAAAGAGTTAGAGAATAACTAGGGATCTGTTTGGAATAACACTCTGTATATTTCGATTTTCATCAGAACAAACAAATCATTCGTAACCTATTGGTAATAAAAAAAATATTCTCTGTGCACTCTGTGTCTCTGTGGTCAATGAAAAATTCGGATTAAATTTGCTTTTGTAAAATTTTAGATCGTAGGTTTGGGGCGAACCGTTGTACGGGATTGTCAGTAGGAAACAAAGGATACAATGGTATATCGAATCCGATATGTTGAGCCTCAGAAAGGGCGTCCCGCCACGGAGATGATCGAGGCGAACAGCCCCGCCGAGGCGATGGTGAAATTCAACGTCCGGCACGGTGCCGTCGCGTCGCCGTCGCGGCGGGGCTGGATTACCAGCGTGACCGCCGAGGAGTCGTTTGCGGGACATCAGTGGTAGCGCCGCCGGCGTTCGGGTAGGACGCCGATGTTCTGGCGCCGAGGGACCGCTGAAGTTTGGGCGGAGATCGGTTTGGGCCGACTCCGCCTTTTTTTCTCCCGTGGCACCTTCAAGCGTTGTTTCGGTCTTTTTAATAAAGATCGAAACAACGCTTGTGGGTGCTTTTGTTTTACATAAAGAGACACCCACAAGCTCGTTTTTTCAAAAAAACTCGCTTGAAGGTGCCACATGACTTACCGCGCGTAGTCCACGCAGCGGACCTCGCGGATGAGCGTGACGCGCACCTCGCCGGGGTATTCCATTTCCTCCTCGACGCGCTTGGCGATGTCGTGGGCGATTTTCTGCGTGAGGCGGTCGTCCACGTTTTCCGGATCGACGATGACGCGCACCTCCCGCCCGGCCTGGATGGCGTAGGCGTTTTTGACGCCCTCGAAGGCGGTGGCGATGGCTTCGAGCTTTTCGAGCCGCTGCACGTAGCGTTCGAGGCTTTCGCGTCGCGCGCCGGGGCGCGAGGCGCTGATCGCGTCGGCGGCCAGCACGATGGGCGTGTAGGGGCTGGTCGCTTCGATATCGCCGTGGTGTCCGCCGGCGGCGTTGACGATTTCCTCCTTCTCACCGTAGCGCTTCAGCAGGTCCGCGCCGATCTGCGGGTGGCCGCCCTCGACCTCGTGATCGACGGCCTTGCCGATGTCGTGCAGAATGCCCGCGCGCCGGGCGATCTGGCCGTTCAGGCCGAGCTGCTCGGCAATCACCTGGGAGAGATAGCCCACCTCGATGGCGTGTTTCAGGACGTTTTGCCCGTAGCTGGTGCGGAATTGCAGCCGGCCCAGCAGTTCCACGAGCTTCGGGTGCAGGCTGCGGATGTTCGCCTCGAGCATGGCGTTCTTGCCGGCGGCGAGGATTTCCTTGTTCACGTCCTTCTGCACGCCGGCGACGACCTCCTCGATGCGCGTCGGGTGGATGCGCCCGTCCTGGATGAGTTTTTCCAGGCTGCGCCGGGCGACTTCGCGGCGAACGGGGTCAAACGCGCTGCACACGACCACGCCGGGCGTGTCGTCCACGATCACGTCCACGCCGGTGGCCTTCTCGAACGCGCGGATATTTCTTCCCTCGCGCCCGATGACGCGACCCTTCATGTCGTCGGAGGGGATATCGACGGCTGAGACGGTGTGATCGGAGGTATGGTCGGCGGCGTAGCGTTGAATGGCCTGCAGAAGGATTTCGCGGCTTTCGGTTTCGGCGGTTTCGCGGGCCTCGGTGAGTTTCCGGTCGATCAGCTCGGCCGCGTCGCCCTCCACGTCGTGGGCGATCTGTTCCAGGACGAGTTTTTTCGCCTCCTCCTGGGAAAGGCCGGAGACCTTCATCAACTGCGATTTTTGCTGGCCGATCAGGTCGTTGAGGTGACGATCCTTATGAGCAAGGGACTTTTCACGCTCCGCCAGGGCCTTTTCGGAGGTCTCGAGCATCCGCTCCTTGGTGTTGAGCGTGTCGAGTTTGTGGTCGATGGCGTCTTCGCGTTTGGCGAGGCGTTTTTCCTCGTCGCGCAGTTCGTGGCGGGTGGTTTCGGTTTCCTTGTCGAATTGTTCGCGTCGGCGGAGGTATTCCGTTTTGGCGCCGGCCTCGGCCTGGGCACGGATTTTCTGGGCGTCGGCCTCCGCGGCGGCGGTCAGGGCGCGGACTTCCGCGTCCACCGTTGCGCGACGCATTTTTTCGGTGTAGAGCTTAGCCACAAAGATCACAGCCGCCCCGACCAGGAACGAAATCACGCCGATCACGCCGGCGACGGTCGCGGGGATTTCCGAAAGCAGACTTACCGTCATTGCGGTCTATCCTTTCTATTTTGGAAGGACCGCCGAGAGATTCCGTCCCAGGCGGACGGAGCGGCGTTGCGGCGTCGAGCAAGAAAGGCCTGATTCACGCCGTTGGGAATTGGAAAGAAATGTGTCCCTTATACCGGAGACACACCTCTACGGATCGGCCTGGAGACCCATCCGAGATTCACCGTTGTTTTTCCTCCTCGAAAACCCGGAGG
Organism: Phycisphaerae bacterium; assembly: GCA_016931655.1. Taxonomy (GTDB): domain Bacteria; phylum Planctomycetota; class Phycisphaerae; order SM23-33; family SM23-33; genus JAFGEJ01. The sequence continues at coordinate 17,244 of JAFGEJ010000121.1, read as the reverse complement.
AAAACACGTCAACACCCACACGTTCTCATACACCACAGGAACAATCCGATATTTGTGGTCTTCGCGAATCTATGGCCCGAACAACCGTTCACAACCCGTGAACGGCCAGGTCCCGCCGGGCGAGGCGAATGGTTTGCTCGCGACGCACGGCGATGATCGGTGCTCCACGCAGCGACGCCCTTTGAACAGCACCAGGGTTTCCCCGAAGGGCGGCGCCTGCTGCGCATCGGTCCCGCGGACCACCACCGTGGGGTCCGGACCGGAACACCGCTTGCTCGACGGCCTGCCGTCATCCGTTCCGGGCAAACACACCCGGAATTCTCAGCCGTCGTTCCATACAAACAGGACTCTTCATTTTTTCTATCGGTTTGCCGAGCTTCTCGGCTGAATCAAATCATACCGAATTCGCATAAAAGGGTCAACCGATGTTTTTTTTTTCGTGTTTTTTACGTGTTTTTCCGCGTATCCTGAAATAATCCTTTGGATGAGACATTACTCTTTCCGGCGGTGTTTCGCCCCGGTGGAGATGGGTTTTCCCGTGGAAAGGATTTTCCATGAAGCGTTATGAACGAATGCAAATCCTCGGTACGGCGGGGCTGGTGGTCGTCCTTCTGGCCGCGACGTGGGCGGCGGCGGAACTGAAGCTCCCGGCCATCCTCAGCGACGACATGGTCCTCCAGCGGGACATGCCGATTCCGATCTGGGGCTGGGCGGACGCGGGACAGGACGTCACCGTAACCTTTGCCGGACAGTCGGCCTCCGCCACGGCGGACAAAGACGGAAAGTGGATGGTTCGCCTGCCGGCCCAGAAAGCCAGCGACCAGCCGCAGACCATGACCATCCAGGCCGGGGAGACCTCCCGAACGCTGGGGAATATCCTGATCGGCGAGGTCTGGCTGGCGTCGGGGCAGTCGAACATGGAATGGCCCGTGGGGGCGTCCGACAACGCCTTGAAGGAAATAGAATCGGCCGACCACCCAACGCTGCGTCTGTTTACCGTCGCCAAGGACGCCTCCTTCCAGCCGAAGCAGGACGTGACGGGCGCCTGGGTGAAATGCACCCCGAAAACCGTGCCGGGCTTCTCGGCGGTGGCCTACTTCTTCGGGCGCGAACTCCTGAACGACCTGAAGGTTCCCGTTGGCTTGATCAACAGCTCCTGGAGCGGAACGCCGATCGAGGCCTGGAGCAGCCAGGCCACGTTCGCCGCGGCGGGACGGGAAAAAGAACTCCAGCGGATCGAACAACTCTCCAACCTGGCCCATCGAAACTTCCCCCAGGCGATGCGAAAGTACCTGGAGGATTTGACCCAATGGGAGAAGGCCTCCAACTGTAACGATTACCACAACGACGGCTTCGACCTGGGCTGGGCGGATCCGCACAACGCGCCCGACCAGTGGAAGGACGCCGCGGATCACCTGCAGTTTCAGGAGATCGGGGCGGTCTGGTTCCGCCGGACGGTGGACATTCCCTCCGATTGGGTCGGCCAGGAGCTGGTGCTGGAACTGGGCGCCATCGACGATTACGACACGACCTACGTCAACGGCCTGGAGATCGGCAGGACGGGCAAGGACGTGCTGAACTACTGGACCCATCCCCGCGTGTATCACGTACCGAAACACTGCACGGCATCCGGGAAAAACGTGATCGCCGTTCGCGTGTTCAACAATCATCTTGCGGGGGAATTTTCCGGATCCGGCAAACTTCGTCCCGCCCGCCAGGGCGGCGAACCGATTTCGCTGGAAGGCGGATGGCAGTATCGCGTCGAGCGAACCCAGAACGTGCGGAAAACCGGCAAGGCCAAACCGCTTCCCCCGGTCGCGTTTCTGCATCCGAACCTGCCGTGCGTCCTGTACAACGGCATGATTCATCCGCTGATCCCCTACGCCCTGCGCGGGGCGATCTGGTATCAGGGCGAAGCCAACGCCGGCGACGCCGCACAATATCGCGCGATGTTCCCCGCCATGATCCAAACCTGGCGAGACGCATGGGGACAAAAGGAATTCGCCTTCGGATTCGTGCAACTGGCGAACTTCATGAAACGCGAACTTGCCCCCAGCGACCCCGGATGGGCACAGCTTCGGGAAGCCCAGACGATGACCCTCTCCGTCCCGAACACCGGGATGGCCGTCGCGATCGACATTGGCGACGAAAACGACATTCACCCCCGAAACAAGCAGGACGTGGGCAAGCGACTGGCCTTGTGGGCTCGCGCGAAGGTCTACGGCCAGGATATTCCCTACTCCGGGCCGATGTACAAAGACATGAAGGTAGAAGGGAACAAAATCCGCCTTTCCTTCGACCACGTCAACGGCGGACTGGTGAGCAGGGACAACAAGCCGCTGGAAGGTTTCGCCGTGGCGGGTGAAGACGGCAAGTTCGTCTGGGCGGAGGCGAAAATCGACGGCGAGACGGTTTTGGTCTGGTCGGATAAGGTGTCCGAACCCAGGGCCGTCCGCTACGCCTGGGCGAACAATCCCGCCTGCAACCTGTACAACAAGGCCGGCCTGCCCGCCTGCCCCTTCCGCACCGAAGCGCCGAAATGAGGATATATCCTTTTCCGCCTGTCTGTGGATACGCCGCCGTTTCCCGGTGCGTCCCCTTGACTCTCCTTTTCCGCCCCCCTAGGATGATAGGTGGTGACGGATGAAGAAAAAGTGCGACAAATGCGATAAACCCGCGACGATCCACTTAACGGAGATCGTCAACGGGCAGAAGATGGAAAAGCACCTCTGTGAGGACTGCGCCGAGGCCGAGGGCATTACGATCAAGGCCAACATCCCCATCAGCCAGCTTCTGGAGGATTTCGTGCTGCAAACGGTCGGCGAGGAGGAAGAGACGCCTTCAACGCCGATGACGTGCGAAGTGTGCGGGATGACGTTCTCGGAATTCCGTGACAAAGGACAACTGGGCTGTCCGAACGATTACGAAGCCTTCCGCGAGCAGCTTCTTCCGATCCTCGCCCGCGCGCAGGACGGAAACACGCAGCACGTGGGCAAAGCCCCCCGCCGGGCGGGAACGGCCCAGCAGAAGCAGATGGCGATCCTGCGCCTGCGTTCGCAGTTGAAGCAGGCGATCACGGCTGAGCAGTACGAGCGAGCGGCCGATCTGCGGGACCAGATCAAGCAGGTCGAAGCCGCCGAACCGGAAAGGCCCGCGGAATGACGCTTTCGGATCTCACCCACCGCACGAGCGAATGGCTGCGCGGCGTCGGGCCGATGCACGACGTGGTCATCTCTTCCCGCGTGCGCCTGGCGCGCAATCTCGCCGGCATGCCGTTTCTGCGAAAGTGCACCGCCCAACAGCAGCAGGAAATCGCCGACCGTCTGCGAACGGAGATTCTCTCCGCGAACCTCGCCGAGGGCGTCTTTCACGTGGACGTCGCCGCGGCCGGGCCGCTGGACCGGGCGCTGCTGGCGGAGCGACATCTCATCAGCCGGCAGCACGCCGACGCCAAGCACCCGCGCGGCGTGGCCGTCAGCGGCGACGAAACCTTCGCCGTCATGATCAACGAGGAAGATCACGTCCGCATGCAGGTCCTGCGCAGCGGAATGCAAATGCGCGACGCCTTCGAGCAGATCAACGCCGTCGACGACCGCCTTGAGGAGCGGGTGGATTTCGCCTACTCGAACCGCTACGGGTATCTGACGGCCTGTCCGACGAACGTCGGCACGGGCCTGCGCGTCAGCGTGATGCTGCACCTGCCGGCCCTTCGCCTGACCGGCGAACTGGACAAGGCCGTCCACGCCGCCCGCGACATGCGCCTGGCGATTCGAGGCCTCTACGGCGAAGGCACGGACGCCTCGGGCGACTTTTTCCAGATCTCCAACCAGATCACCCTCGGCAGGGCCGAAGAGGATATCGTGGAGGAATTCCTCACGCAAATCGTGCCGGAAATCCTCAACTACGAACGCAAGGCCCGCGAGGCGCTGCTGAAACACAACAGCGTCGAAATCGACGACAAGGTGTTTCGCGCCCTGGCGCTGTTGCGCTCGGCGCGGCGCCTGGCGAGCGACGAAATGATGGCCCTGCTGTCCCTGCTGCGCCTGGGAATCAATCTGCAGCGGATCGACGAGGTGGACCTTAAAACGGTCAATGAACTGTTCCTGATCGGCCAGCCCGCGCACGTGCAGAAAATGCACGCCCTTCGTCGCGGTCTGGAAGGCCCCACCGCGGCGATGCCCCCCGAGGAACGCGACGAAATCCGCGCGGAGGTTCTTCGCCAACGGCTGGGTGGTACGTAAGAAGCGACGGCAAAGGAGTGCAAATACGATGACCATCAGGCTGGGTACGGTGGCGCCGGTGGGGTTTGCGGAGTTCGCGGACCCGGCCTGGCTGGGGTGCATGCGGGAACTGGGCTGCTCCAGCGTGCAGGTGTACCGCAATCGCATCGGTCGCGGCGGCGACCCGGCCAAGCCCGTCACCACGCGGGAGATGCGGGACTACGTCGCGGCGGGGGAAATGCCCTGCGACTCGCTGCACGGACTGTACGGAAACGATCTGGACCCCTCGAATCCCGACGAATCCGCCCGCCGCGCCGCGGTGGACGTGTTCAAGGCCGAGGGGGACCTGGCGATGGAACTGGGCGGACCGCTGGTCGTGGTGCATTGCGCGGGGATCGTACCGGAAGGCCGATCCGTCTCCGCGGAAGAGCGGGCCTTGCGATGGTCGCAACTGCGAAAAAGCGCCGCCGAGCTGGCGTCCTTCGGCCAGGCCCAGGGCGTTCGTTACGCCCTGGAGAATCTCCCGCCGTATCACTTCGTCGGTTCGGACACGCCGGCCCTGCGCGCCCTGCTGGACGAGCTGAACTCGCCCCGGGTCGGCATGTGTTTTGACGTGGCCCACGCGAATCTCGTCGGCGATCCGATCCGCGCGACGGCAGCGGCGGCGGGACAAATGATCTACGTGCACATCTGCGACAATCACGGCCGCAGCGACGATCACCTCATGCCGTTTTGCGGAACGATCGACTGGAACGCCTTCGCCCGAGCACTGAACGAAGGCCGATACACCGGCGTGCTCATGCTTGAAGTGTTCCCCGCCCTCCGGGAATTGCGCCGATTTCTGGACGAGGGCATGAAAGACAAACTCGCCGCCTTTCTCCGCCAGGCCAACGGGAAACCCTCTCCGTCCCCGGACGCCGACGCCGTTTCCAAAAACGCGGTGTAATTCCGGATTGCTCCTACGCGGTGCGCGAAGAACGCCGCCGGCGGAAAAAGGCGATCACCGCCCCGGCTGTGCAAAGCATCGCCGTCGTCGGTTCGGGAACCACGCCGTAGGCCTCGATCTCCGTGAAGCTCGTATACGGCTGGGAGCCGCCGGCCGACCCGACTACGCGAACAGCCTGGCCGGAGATCGAATCGAACGTCAATTCAATGGATTGAAAGAACAGCAAATCGTCCAGCGCCTCGCCGCTGAAGTCCAGATTCATCACCGCCGTCCACACGCCGTCCTTCAGAACCTCGACGACCAAGGATTCCTCCTCCTTAAAATATCCACCATACGGCCCGGCGCCGATGGGATCCGCGGGATCGGTATTAGTCTTCGCACGAATGTCGCCTTCGTGCAGAGTGAGTTTTTGAAAGAGAACTTCGCGGTCAAAGTGAAGTTCGTATCCGTCCGTTCGCGGATCGGTCATATTGGCGACGTACGTTTCAAACGGGAGCACGCCGTTGTTCGTCAGGTCGATCACGCCGTCAATCAGCCGGCTTTGATTGGTGCGATCCTTCGACGGATCATCGGCCACGACCGCGCCGTTCCGCGTGACGACCACGTCCACGACCCCGCCCAGCGCCAGAACACCGCCTACCAGGCCGCGAGGACCGGTGATCGGATCGCTCACGTCACCCGTAATCACGTCGTCCAGGCCCGTTCCCGCGTCGGGAAGAACATACTGCTTGTTCCCACTGGGGTCGAGAATGAACCCGCCGCCGTTGAGGATTTGTTTTTCGGCCGCGGCCTGAAGGACGTTCAGCACTTCGTCGGTCGTCCAGACCGATTGGGGCAAACCCGTTACCGCCGAACCGTCTTCATAGTTTTGCGGCAGGGCGGTGGTCGTGAATCCCGCCGCCGTCAGTTCCGCCAGGACGGCGGCTTGCCCTTTCATCATGCCGACCAGTCCGGCGGCGGTGGCGGGATTGCAGTCCGAATCCCGTCCGCCGCGGACGCCGTATTCCACGGTATCCTTGAAATTCCCCTGGCCGTAGAGAATCGCCAGTGTGGTCAGGCCGGCATTGGACGAGGACTCCACCCAGCTTTGGTAGCGCCCTTGCTGACCGGTGTAGTCGAGGATCGCGTTTCGGCTGGCAAGCCAGTTATCGAGCGTGCCGTCGGCCTTGTCCGCTGCGTAAAGTTGTTGGGCTTTTGTGATGATGTCGCGCGTCCAGCTACCCGTGGGCACGACCTCCAGCCCGCGATTAACAAGAGTTTCAACAGTTTCCACGTCGGGGGTGGACATGAGCGGCGCTTCGGCATACATGGCCGCGTAAAACTGCGCCGCGTGAAGGCTGTATCCGCTGTTGGTGATTCCGCCGAAGTCGCCGGCGAGATTCGCCGCCTGCTGACGCATTCCCGGCGACACGGCGCCGAGGGTTTCCGTGGTGATCTGCGCGTCGATGGCCCAGCCGGCGTACATGTTTCGCTGAATCGACCCGGACGCGGAGGCGTCCTGTCCGTGATTGTGAATCTGATACCACGCCTGGCGATTGGCGATATACAAACCGCTCGACGCAAGGTTATTCGTCCAAAGCCCCGTCCGTTCCGTAACGCTCAGGGAGGATTGATTCTGAAGGGCGTGGGCGTAAAGAAACTCCAGGCAGGTGTCGTCGTCCCCCTGCCACTGCGTTGTATCAACGACGCTCTGCTTGGTAAGCCACTTTCCCTGGCTGCTGCTGTAATAATCCTTGTAATACTGCCCCTGCAGGATCGTGTTCCACTGCACCTGGTAGTCCGTGACCGGTTTTCCGCCTTCGATGTACGTCGGCCCGTCGTAGTAGACCGTCGTTTTCCCCTCGACCTGTCGGCCGGCGTAGTTTCCCAGCAGTTGGCCCAGCCACATGCCCCCAAGACGGTCCCGATACGCCTCGGCGGTAATGTTTCGTTCCGCAAATACCGCGGAAGCGCAAACCAAAACCACGAAGTAGGCGCATTGATGAAGCTTCCTGGGCATCCTTACTTTCTCCTCTCTTCCTCACATGCCTTTACCGAATCCCAACACGGAGCATAAGCGGGTAGATTATACCGATTCCGGGCGAAAAAGCAAGGTTTTTTTCGGATTGTGTTAGTTTGTGAACGACCGAATTTTCTGGCATAAACAAAAAACAGAAAATCCGACACTGAGTTCCTGAGAGACAGAGAAGATATAGACGATGGAAAAATAAAAAATCTTCTCAGTTCCTCTGTTTCTCTGTGTCGCGTTTTTTACACGCCCACAGGGATCAGAGCGATCAGAAAGTTGCCGCCAGGAAAAAAGGTCACTTGCGCTGGTTTTCCGAACCGGAAGGGTTCTTGTTTCCTTCCGCTTTGCCCGGTTTGAGTTTCAGAAAGACGCGCGTTTCGTTCGGACGGAGAGTCAAATACGCGCCCCGCTCGGGATGAGCAATCAACGTTTCCTGCCTTATCTCGCTTTGATAGGTGTAGACGGGAAAATTGGGCGGCACAAGATCCGGAAAGGAATATTCGCCCGTTCGACGGGTCTGGATTCGATAACCGTTGGGGAGTTTTACTTTTTGCAGCACATCGCCGCTGAATCCATACAGCCATACAAACACAACCACCAGTAAACAGGCAATCCCAGCCGTCCAGACCCGGAACCGCACCACGCCGCGACGAAACAGCAGCACTGCCCCGAGCACCAGGACGACAAGCGTTCCCACGAACAAGGCCGACGTCTTGACGGCGCCGCTCCACGGCGGGGAGGAAACATCACTGGTTTCCCATATCGTCGGATCGAGGAAGGCGTCTTTCGTCAGCAGTTTGGCGGGCCACTGGATGTCCGCACACATTCGCGCAACGGGCTGTGCGGTGAATTCGTCGGCTGGGAGCAATTCGATGTCGTACGTCTGTGAAACGCTCAACGCGGGCAAAAACACGGCCCGTTCGCCCCGCCCGCCCGGCGGAATCGCCAGGGGAAACTGCACAGCCGGCCCGCCGCCGCACCAGCGCAACCGAACGGCCGCGATCGGGTGAGCCGTCGCGTTTTCCACCGTCAGCCTCGCGTCGCGATAGGGAAAATGCCCGGGATTCTGCGTGGAAGAAACGACAAGTGAATTCCCATCGTCTGATTTCATTGTTGGAGTCTGAGCAAAAAGAGGCGTCAAGAGAAGCAGGAGGATTCCGCACGTTTTGACGTGGCGGAGCAGGTGCTCCGCCACGCAATGCATTTTTTGCGTGGTGCAGCACCTGCTGCACCACGTTCTTGGGATTATTCCCGCGAGGCGCATTGGGCCTTGCACTCCTCGATCAGGCATTTCGCCCGCAGGGCCTCGGCGACGGACCACGCCTGGGCGAAGCAGCCGTGTGGTTCGTGCGGCGGGGAGCCGTCGAAAATTTCGCTGACGTGTCCCAGGCCCGCCGCGTCGAGGTGGGCGTCCAGCTCGAACATCCACGCCTCGGCCTGCGCGACGGCCTTGGGGGTCTGGGCGGCGTTTTCCACCTTCAGGTGCGCCTCGATGAACGGCCCCATCAGCCATGCCCAGACGGTTCCCTGGTGATACGCCCGCTCGCGCGACTCGCCGCAGCCGCCGTAGCGGTCGCGATAGCGCCGGTCGCGCGGCGAGAGCGTCCGCAGGCCCATGGGCGTAAAGAGATTCTCCCGCACCGCCCGCAGGACGCAGCCCTGCTGCCCGAGCGACAGGGGGCTGTACGGCAGGGAGGCGGCGAAAATCTGGTTCGGCCTCAGCGAGGCGTCCGGGCCGTCCTCGTTCACCACGTCGTGAAGCCATTCGAAATGCCGATTCCAGAATACCTCGACGAAGGATTTGGCGATGAGTTCGGCCTTGGCGGTAAAATTTTGGGCGTCCTTCGGATGGGCTTCCGCCAGGCGCTCCGCGAGGATGCGATGGGCGCAGTACCACAGGGCGTTGACCTCGACGGCTTTGCCCCAGCGGGGCGTGACGGCTTCGAGGCCGATTTTCGCGTCCATCCAGGTCAGTTGCGTGTCGCGCGAGCCGGCCTGCAGCAGTCCGTCGGCGTCGGCGCGGATGCCGAAGCGCGTCCCGGCGGTGTAGCGGGTGAGAATCTCGCGGCAGGCCGGCAGGAGCACGTCGCGGCCGAAGGCTTCGTCGTTCGTCGCGCGGAGGTATCGCTCCGCGGCGAGGATGAACCACAGCGAGGCGTCCACGCTGTTGAAATGGGCCTGCTCGGAATAATCGTCGAACCGGTTGGGGATCATGCCCTCGTCGACGGCCTCGGCGTAGGTTTCAAAGACGCGCCGCGCCAGGTCGAACTGCCGCGTGCACAGCAGCAGGCCGGGCAGTGCGATGAACGTGTCGCGTCCCCAGTCGGCGAACCAGGGAAACCCCGCCAGGATCGACGCGCCGTCGCCGCGGCGGGTGCGGCGGTCCACGATGTACGCGTCGCTCGCGACGGCGAGGCGTCGCGTGGAGGGCGTCGCGTGCGCAAACGGCGTGAGGAGTTCGGCCTGCCGTCGGCGTCGCCGGCCCAGCACGGCGCGGTACTTCACGTCCGCCGGTTCGCCCAGCGAGGCGCTCAGCGTGCAGGCGCCGGCGTCGCCCGGCCGCCATACGAACACGCCGGGCGAATACAGGTCCTCGAAGGCCTCCTGCCCGCGCGCCAGGTCCGCGCGATACAGCAGACGATACCACCATTGCGGATCGGCCTGGAACGTAGCGCCGCCGGCGCGGAGAAACAGCCCCGGGTATCCGCTCAGGCGGTCGTGAACCTCCACGCCGTTCTCGTCGCGCGCGGCAAAGAGCATTTCGTGCCCCGCCGCCGCCGAGCGCAGGGCGTGAAAGTCCCGCAGGGCCGCGAAAGGCCGAAGGATCAATTCCTCGGCGGGGCCTTCCAGTTCGTAGTGAACCGCCACCGCGTTGGCTTCGTCGCTCAGGACGACGCGCTTGCGCAGCGTGGTTCCCCCGACGGCGTGGACGAAACAGGCGTCCGGGCCGTCGTGAAATTCCGTGATGCTCGAGTAGCCCGACGGACTGAACGTGTCGATGAACTCGTTGGTCGCCAGGTCGTACGTCCTGCCGCGGATGACCAGTTGTTCCATCACGGTCGTCAGCGCCACGACGCGTCCGACGGGCGGATGGGTCGCCGCCACCAGCAGGCCGTGATACCGCCGCGTGTTGCACCCCACGACGGTCGAGGACGAATACGCCCCCAGGCGATTGGTCCGCAGCCATTCCATCGAGAGGAGCTGATCCCGGTGAAACTGGGGACAGTACACGACGGTCGGTCGAAGCGGCGCGAGGCTGTAGGCGTCTGTGGGCATAAGAATTTTTTTACCACAGAGACTCAGAGAACACAGAGAAGAAATCAGGAGTCAGAAGCCAGGAGCTATCCGCATTTCATCCTTCAGCGTTTTGCATAGCTTCTAACTTCCATTTCCTGGTTTCTTCTCTGTGCCCTCAGTGTCTCTGTGGTCAATTTTTTGTGTGTTTTGTTTTCTCTCACCCTCTAATGGCAGCGGGCACGGACGTTATCAAGAATGTTCATATAGTTGATATAGGCGTCGTAGGGCGATTCGTAGGGATTGAAGTATTTGTGCACGTCGCCGTCGGCGAAGTATTTCGTGCACATGTAATAAAAGTGGTCGGACGTCTGGAGCATGCGCCACTGGTGGAGCAGCAGCGGGTCGCCGGCGGCCAGCACGTCGTTCCGCAGGGTGTAGACGTCGTGCAGGGCGTTGGACTGCATGCTGTTGCCCAGCCAGGCCGACAGGTCCCGCTCGGTGTCGGCCCAGGAGATCATGTGCGGCACGTCCACCTCGCCGACGGCGGGGTAGCGATGAATCGCCTCCGAAACGGTCAGGAAGTCGTTTTTCCCGCCGCGCAGAATCGCGTCCGGCAGGGCGCGGAGGAAATCGAAGATGCCCGTATCGGCCCACTGGTGTTCGCCGAACGTCTCGTAGTCCATGAACAGGTTGCAGACGTAGCCGTTTCCGTTGATCTGATCGACCCAGCCGGCGAATTTTTCCGTGGTGAGGGGCCATTCCGCCCACGCGCGGTTTCCAAAGCGGAAGGCGATGTCGTCGCTGAGGCGGTAGTTTTTCATCAGCATTTTCAGACGGCGGCAGTTCGGCGGGTTGTAGAGAAAATTCGGGCTGCGATACCCCAGCACGTTGTCGGCGCCCTCGGTGAGGATGGCGTCGAAGCCCATCTCCTCGACCGTCCGGGCGACGTCGTTGTTGTAGGTCAGTTCGGTGTTGCGGAACACCCTCGGCCGGGCGCCGAACAGGGCCTTCATCATCCCGCAATGCTGCTCGGTCTGATCGACGAATTCCTCCCGGCTGTAGAGAAACGACAGGCTGTGATAGAACGTCTCGGCGATGAATTCCACGCAGCCGGTGGCGGCCAGGTCCTCGAACGTCTGGAGCACCTCCGGCGCCCACTGGCGGAACTGGTCGATCACCGTGCCGGTGACGGAATAACTCACGCGGAAACGCCCCCCGTATTGGCGCAGAAGCTCCAGCAGCAGGCGATTCGTCGGCAGGTAGCACTTCTGGGCCACCTTGCGCAGAATCTGCTCGTTGTTGTAGTCGTCGAAGTACGACGGACTGTCGTCGAAAATGCTGTATCGCCGCAGCCGGTACGGCTGGTGCACCTGAAAGTAAAAAACGACGCTGGCCATAATAATACCGATACTATCGGCCCGCCGGGGCGCGGAGCAAGAGGATTGTTCCGGCTGCGATTTCCTTCCGCCCCCGCCGCAATTTCATTGGATGAATCAGGAAGAAAAAAGAAGCGAGTCAAAAAAAACCACGGAGAGATCGCAGAGCGTGTTTATGCCGTCAACCGTTCGGTTTCAGAGGGAATTTTACTGAGACTGATTTCCCTGAGGTCCACTTTTCGGCTGGCATTGTCGATGTCGATTCCGACAATATTGCCCTCGGCGTCAAAGTCCAACACAAGGCCTTCGGAAATTTCCCTGCTGTTTGTACTGAGTTTGGAAGACAGATCGATGTAAAGCGAGTCCGTGTCTTTATAGTAATTCAGTTTCATGCCTTGAAACTCCTGTCGGGAAGTACTTCATTTTTCAAATAGACCGGTTTCCTGGTCCCGAAGGGACCAAAAGCGTTTGGCCGGGGGTGAACGAAGTGACCCCCCGGAAGGCGGCTAATTTTCTTATAGCCCCAACGGGGCGACAGCAACGGTTCCTTCTCATCAAACTCGCTGTCGTCCCGTTGGGACTCAAATTCTTTTTAAAAAAGAACTCGTTTCCGGGGGTTCGCTTCGCTCACCCCCGGCCAGACGCTCCTCGACCCTTCGGGTCGAAGAAAAGAAAAAATGACATAGTAATTTCCGGACGGCCTCAATGAACCAATCAACAAATCGGTTATATTACTTCTGAATAAAAGCGGGGGGATATTTATCTTCGCCGTCGGTTTTGCCGGCTGGGGCGTCGGGGGAGACGAAGTGTTTTTCCAGTTCCCGGACGATGCGCCGCCGTTCGGCCTCCAGGGCGGCCTGGAGATCGGTGGACATGTCTCCGGGAACGAAGAACACGCGCAACTCGCGCCCGCCGGAGGTGGGGATCACGGTCTGAACGAACACGCCGGCTGCACCGCCGGGTTCCGTGCCGCGCGACTCGATCGGGCCGATCGGTACGTCCGCGGCGCGGCGGACGGCGATGCCCTCCGCGGAGACCGGAAATTCCAGACCCGTGGAGCCGGAAATCACCTTCAGCGCCTGGTCGATACTCGCGTCGTCCACCGCCAGCGTGAAATTCTTTCGCACCGTCGGCGGGAGGTAGTTCATCACGCCCGGGGCGGGCAGGAGCTTGACGCGAGCCAGCCGGGCCAGGTCCAGAAGCACCGTCATCAGCGGCGCGTCCTTGTATTGCAGGGAGACGCGCCTCTCGAGCTGGTGGAGGACCTGGTCTTTGCGGGAAAGGATGATGATTTTTTCGCCGTCGAGTCGCCAGGTCAGCTTTGGCCCGCAGCCGGCGTCCAGCCAGTCCGCCGCCGTACCGCCCGGCGCCTTGGCAAACTGCTCCCCAAACTGCTCGACCTGTTTTTCACTCCAGGCGGCCGGGAGAATGACCTTCCAGTCCGTCCCGTCGGCGGCGCCGGCCAGAGTGGCCGCCACGTCGTTCTTTTCCAATTTCTTTACACGGGCCGTCATCAACTGTCCGATGCGCTTCAGTTCGTCGTACGTCGCTCGGCGGGCAATGCGGTAGAGCGGCTCGGCCGGCTGAATGCGAACGTCCTTGTCGTGCACCTCCCAGGCGAGTCCCTGCGGCGCGAGCATATTCGAGAGCGTCTCTCGCAGGCTCTGGCCGGGCAGCGAAACGTCCAGCCGCGTGTCCTCGCCGTAGGGCAAAAAGCGGTACGTATCGGGCAGAACGTCGAACCGCACGCCCGACTGGCGGCTCAGGGCCGCGAAGACCGCCGGCAGGGGCGTGTTCCGCAGATTCAGCCGCACCGGTTCGTCCAGTTTGCGCTGCAGCGCCCCGCCGCCGTCCTGGGCCAAGGCCGCCGAACCGATCAGCATTCCCGTCAACACCGCCAGGCCGAGTCTCGTTGAAGTGTTCATTTGTCGTCTCCCTGCTGGATGGCAAACCATAGTATACGCCGAGGGGCGAGGGGATGTCGAGGCCGGCTTGGTGATCGAGACGCGGATGTGTGCGACCGGATTTTCATCCAAAATCTGGTACGATGAAAAATCAAGAAAATCCGACACAGAGTTCCTGAGAGACAGAGAAGATATAGAGAAGGAAAAAATAAAAATCTTCTCAGTTTCTCAGTTGCTCTGTGTCGCGTTTTTTGCACGTCCACAGGGCTTGTGGGAATCATCGAGTTGCCGCCAGGAAATAAGGTTACTCCCGCGCGGATTGCAGCTTTTTGAAAACGTTCGGAATCTTTCGGAATTTTTCGGAAACAAGGAAATATCCGTGTTGGCTTTCTCCAAACGCCGATATAAAATAACGGAATCATGGGTTGCAGCCGCGTCAACGTGTTCGTCCTCTCGACGCTTCGCCTGCGGCGTCGGGTCTCGCTCCGGTGAGACCCTTGCCAACACCCCTCCTGTGCGCCTAGAATCCCCGTTCTGTTTCTTTTCCTGAAACGCCATAATGCGCCCTCGCGGCGCAGGAGACGAATATATGTCTAAAAAGAACGTTTCGAGAGTCGTGCTCGCCTATTCCGGCGGGCTGGATACGTCGGTCATCTTGCCGTGGCTGAAGGACAAATACGGCTGCGAGGTCATCGCCTACGTCGCCGACCTCGGCCAGGGGGCCGACGAACTGAAAGGCATCGAGAAAAAGGCCCTGGCCAGCGGCGCGAGTAAGTGCGTGGTGGACGACCTGCGCAGGGAATTCGCGGAGGAGTATTGCTTCAAGATGCTGGCCGCCGGCGCGGTGTACGAAAGCGTGTACATGCTCGGCACGAGTATCGCCAGGCCGTTGATCGCACGCGGGCAGGTGGACTGCGCCAGGAAGTACCACGCCGACGCCGTCGCCCACGGCGCCACGGGCAAGGGAAACGACCAGGTGCGCTTCGAGCTGACGTTCATGGCCCTGGCGCCGAAGCTGACGATTATCGCGCCCTGGAAGGATCCGTCCTTCGAGCTGACCAGCCGGGAGGCCGCCATCGACTACGCCAAAGCGAAAGGCATCCCCATCGCCCAGAGCAAAAAGAAAATCTACTCGCGCGACCGCAACCTGTGGCACATCAGCCACGAGGGCGCGGACCTGGAAGACCCGCGCAACGAGCCGAAGGACGACCTGTGGGTGATGTCCGTACCGCTCTCGAAGGCCCCGAACAAGCCCGCCTACGTGCGGGTGGATTTCCGCTACGGAAAACCCGTCGGGCTGGACGGCGTGAAGCTGCCCGGCGAAAAGATCATTGAGAAGCTCAACGCCCTGGGCGGTAAGCACGCGGTCGGCCAGGTGGATTTGGTGGAGAACCGGCTGGTGGGCATCAAGTCCCGCGGCGCGTACGAAACGCCGGGCGGTACGATTCTGTACGAAGCCCACCGGGCGCTGGAGAGCCTGACTCTCGACCGCGACACGCTGCACTACAAGCAGCAGGTCGGTTTGAAGTACGCCGAGATGGTCTACAACGGCCAATGGTTCTGTCCGCTGCGCAAGGCCCTGGACGCGTTCGTGGCCTCGACGCAGAAGAACGTCACCGGATCGGTGCGGATGAAGTGTTTCAAAGGCCGGGCGACCGCCGCCGGCGTGGAAAGCCCCAACAGCCTGTACTCCGACAAGCTCGCCAGCTTCACCATGGGCCAGGAGTACACCCCCTCCGACGCGACGGGGTTTATCAAGCTCTTCGGCCTGCAGATGAAAGGCCGGGGGAAATAGAGTCAGTTCAACAAGTTTTGCATGGCGGAATTCCTTAAGGATACCGCCATGTTTTTATGTGTATCAGACTTCTGATAGTAGCCACGGGCGCAAGCCCGTGGACTACGCGGTGATAGATTTCTTCGGAGTCCCGGAGGGACGACTGAAACGTATAAAAGTTCAATCGCCCCTCCGGGGCTTTTGAAAAATTGTCTTTCGATTCCCACGGGCTTGCGCCCGTGGCTACTATCAAAAAACTCGATTGGAAAAAGCCTGGTGGAGCGGGTGCTCCACCAGGCAATTTTTCAAGGTTGTGGCGCCTTCAATCGTCGCTTCGACGATTGTGGGTGCTTTCCAGAAAAGGCAGCAGGGAACAGGCAACCCTGCTCTGCGTAGCCGCTACGCAGGGCGAAGCAGAGTAGGCAGCAGGAAGAAAAAAAGCACCCACAAGCGATATCTTTTATAAAAAACTCGCTTGAAGGTGCCACATATCGTTTTACTTGTACTGTCTTATACCCGCTTGATGAGTATACATCCGTTGTGTCCGCCGAAGCCGAAGCTGTTGGAGAGCATCACGTCCACCTTCTTCTCGCGGGGCGTATCGGGAATGAAATCCAGGTCCATGCCCTCGCCGGGCGTTTCGAGATTCATGGTCGGCGGAAGCACGCCGGTTTCCATCGCCCTGGCACAGGCGACGAGTTCCACGCCGCCGGAGGCGCCCAGCAGGTGGCCGGTCATGCTCTTGGTGGAGGAGACCAGCAGGCCGTGGTTGGCGTAATCGCCGAAGACTTTTTTGATCGCGATGGTTTCCGCGGCGTCGCCCAGTTGGGTGCTGGTTCCGTGGGCGTTGATGTACCCCACGTCCCGCGGGTTCACGCCGCCGTCGGCCAGCGCCAGGCGCATGGCCCGGGCGGCGCCTTCGCCTTCCGGATCGGGGGCGGTGATGTGGCTGGCGTCGCAGCTCAGGCCATAGCCGATCATCTCGGCGTAAATGCGTGCCCCGCGAGCCTGGGCGTGTTCGTAGGTTTCGATCACAACGCAGCCGGCGCCCTCGGCCAGGATGAATCCGTCCCGGCCCTCGTCCCAGGGGCGCGAGGCGTGCTCGGGATCGTCGTTTCGCGTGGAAAGGCCCCGCAGGGCGCAGAAGCTCGCCAGGCCGATCTTCGTTAAGGCCGCCTCCGTGCCGCCGGTAATCATCACGTCGGCTTCGCCGCGCTGGATGATCCGGACGGCCTCGCCGATGGAATGGGCCGCCGAGGCACAGGCCGTGACGATGGCAAAATTCGGACCTTCCAGTTTGTACTGGATGGCGATGTGTCCGCCGGCGGCGTTGATCATGAGGCGGGGAACGGTGAAGGGGCTGACCTTGCTCGGGCCTTTTTCCATCAGGCGCTCGTGCTGCTGCTCCAGGGTCAGCAGGCCGCCGATACCGCTGCCGACGATCACGCCGCAGCGGGTGCGGTCTTCCTTGTCAAAGTGGATCCCGCTGTCGCGCACGGCCTCAACGGCGGAGGTCACGGCGAACTGGGCGTAGCGGTCCATCCGCTTGCTCTCGCGGACGTCCACCATGTCCGGCGGCGGGCCGTCCCAGTTTTTGACTTCCCCGCCGATCCGGCTGTCGAAGTCGGCGGCGGGAAACAGCGTGATCGGGGCAATTCCACTTCGCCCCGCCAGCAGGGCGGACCAGAAGTCCGGCACGGTATGCGCCAAGGGGTTGACCGTCCCCAAGCCGGTAATCACGACACGTCGTTTCGCCATCGAGTCCTGCCTTCCGGGCGC
>JAFGEJ010000015.1 GCA_016931655.1 Phycisphaerae bacterium | reverse complement strand
TCCCGTTCGCTACCCATTTCTGCAAGAACCTCGTTGGAAAGCACGGCTGAAATGCTTATCTTAGGGCCATTGGGCGCAAGCCCGTGGGATACTACCTGCCTCATACAATCAGAGTCCCGGCGGGACGATTGAATGATATTTTCTGTCGTTCAATCGTCCCTCCGAGACTTGGGAACAGGAAACCGGTTTATTCCCACGGGCTTGCGCCCGTGGCTACTTTCAAAGACAGGTATTCCGTGACATGCAATGAATGTCCTTACCCATTTTTTAAGAAACAAAACATTATAGGGTACTGTGTGGACCAATTTCATTTCCGGAAGCATTGATTTTGTCCCTCCGGCCCTTTGCACATTGCGGTGAAATCTGGTATGAACATGCCCTTGTTCACATACCCATAAATGTTGCATGGCGGAGTCCCTAAGGGACTCCGCCATGCAATAATTTCGCCTACGCGATCAATCTATACGATTTACCGACTCAGCGGTAATTTCGTTTCCGTAACAACGCCAATCCGCCCGCCGCCAGACAAACCATCGTCGCCGGCTCGGGCACCTCATAGATGTACTCCACCTCGGCCTGGATGGTCACGTCGCCGTTGGTGTGCCGACGCGCGGTGTACATGAAATACGGGCTGGCCATGGCCGACGCGACCGAAAACTGCATGCCTTCAATATACTCCGGATAACTCTCGTCATGCCGGACAAACTCGTAGAAAGACGGATTATCATTCTGCGGGCCGGTGTGCTCCGGGAAGGGATCCAGGACGTGCGTTCTCGACTTGCTCTGGTCCAGCGAACCGGAATACGACACGTAGTCGGTCCCTTCGAAATCCGGTTCGAGGTCGCTGTCAGGCTGCACAATTCTCGTCTGCATGGGACCTGACAGAATCTCCGTATCATAATGGAAATACCAGCTCGGCGCTTGACATATCGGGTAATCGTAGTAGAGATATCCTCCCACGTACAGTTCCTGGTAATAGGAGGTTTCGCCTTCGTTGTCGACCTCCATTTTGCTCCAATCCGCCGATACAATCGTCATCGTAAACCGAACCTGCCGAAGGTCGCCGAGGCTCGGATCAAACCGCCGCAGGTTGAAGTAGTTGTCCTGGATGATGTGATCCGAGGCCATGTCGAAGTCCACGGCCATATACATCCTCTGGTCCGTGTAGCTGATACTGGTGATTTCACCCGCCTTGGTCGAGATCGCCGGAAGGCACAATACCGACAAGGCCGCTGCAAAGATGACACGATGCGTCGTTGTACGTCTCATGCTCCACTCCTTTCGAATATAGAGTTTTCCCTTCTCGTGGTATTCGTTATGGAAACACGCCCTTTCGGGATAAGAGACAGGAAGTGAGAGAGCGGGAACAGCGAGTCCTCGCTCCTGTCCTCTCGACGGTAGAACCCCTCCGCTGCCATCGGCCGGCTCAGGCCGCAACAGACGGGCTTGCCCTCTCCGCCGTTTCCCTTAGCGGAGGTCGGAGCCAGATCACCAGATACCATACCGCGCACACGCATTGCGTCCAGAGGAAATCCGATAATTTTCACCGAATAATTATGCGAACACTCCCCTACCGTTGGTGGGATTATTGATTGGCCCCAAATACAAGGCGCGGGAAATCCGGGAAATCTGGGAACGTCATACTGGTTTTGGGTTGGCGATTGACGGGATGTACTCCAGGCGAATCTGTTAAAAAGGGATGATCCACTGACGAATGATCCTGTATACCAATTCTCGTCGGCAGGGAGAGGAATTTCCCATTGCGGCCTTTGCACATTGCAGCCAAATCTGGTATGAACATGCCCTTGGATTTTAATATAAGGAGCAGGTTCCATGAGCATTGAATTACGCGGCGATTGTGCCTTTTCCCTGATTGTTCCCACGAGCATGGGCGTTCGCCTCACGCCGGCGGACGGCCAGCCCATGCACTGCGGCGATTTGTTCCGCATGCAGGCCACCAGCGCCGAGACCAACGTCGCCAGCGTCGCGTCGTACCTCGGCCTGCCGGTGAAGGTGCTCACGACGTTCGTGAAGGGCAGCCCCATCGCGCGGTTCATCCGGGACAACCTCGCCGCCCGGCACATGGCCTACGAGGGCAGGGAAGTGGACCAGGGCGGCCCGTGGGGCTATCGTCACCAGTTCAACCTCGCCGACAGCGGCTACGGCTCGCGAGGCCCGCGCGTGCAGAACGACCGGGCCGGCGAGGTCGGCAGAACGCTCAACGTAAAGGATTTCGACCTCGAACGAATCTTCGGGCGCGACGGGGCGCAGATTCTTCACCTGTCCGGCCTGATCGGGGCGCTCTCGCCGGAGACCAGCCAATTCTGCCTGGAACTCGCCCGGGCGGCCAAGAAACACGGCACGCGGATTTCCTTCGACCTGAACCATCGGGCGTCGTTCTGGAAAGGGCGGGAAAAGGAACTGCACGAGATTTTCACGGAAATCGCGGGCGCCTCGGACATTCTCATCGGCAACGAGGAGGACTTCCAGCTTTGCCTGGGCGTGGAAGGCCCCGAAGCCGGCGGAAAGGACGTAGCGGCCAAGATCGACGCCTTCAAGGGCATGATCAACCGCGCGAAGGAGATGTTCCCCAACGCCTCGGTGTTCGCCACCACGCTGCGGCAGGTCGTCAGCGCGAACTGTCACCTCTGGGGCGCGATCCTGGCCGAGGGAAAGAATTTCCACGTGGTCGAACCGCGGGATATCTACGTTCTGGATCGTATTGGCGGCGGCGACGGATTCGTCGGCGGGATGTTGTACGCGATTTTGAAGGGCTGGCAGCCGGAAAAGTGGATTCAGTTCGGCTGGGCGACCGGCGCGCTGGCCACGACCATGCTGACCGACTACGCCCAGCCGGCCGACGAGGAACAGGTCTGGAGCCTCTGGGAAGGCAACGCCCGCGTGAAACGATAAACCCTCGAAGAAACATCCGACACAGAGTTCCTGAGATACAGAGAAGATTTTTTTATATCTCTTTCTTCTCAGTCTCTCTGTACCTCTGTGTCGGATGTTCTTTTCTTCTCATGTCGGATGTTCTTGTTTCTCCGTGGACCTTGCGGGCAAAAATCGCTACAGTGGTAGTCTGTTGCAGCTTCCATATCCTTACCGTAGAAGGACAGACTCTATATCGTGCTTCGGACGTTACATGGCTATCTGATCCGCGACCTGTTGCGGGTGACGGTTTTGGCGTTGGCGGCCTTCACGCTCGTGATGACGGTGTTCGCCATCATTGAACCGCTGCGCAAACAGGGCCTGGCGCCTTCCCAGGCGATGCAGTTGTTCCTGTACACCATTCCGGTGACGCTTTCCCTGACCCTGCCGTTCTCGGCCTTGTTCGCCACGTCGATCGTCTACGGGCGTTTCAGCCAGGACCGCGAAATGCTCGCCTGCCGCGCCAGCGGCCTGTCGCACCTGACGATCCTTACCCCGGCCCTGGGGCTGGCGATCGCGGTAAGCGTTCTGACCCTCGTTATGACGAACTTCGTCGCGCCGCGGATGCTCAAACTCGGCGCCCAGACCGTCGTGAAGAACATCCAGCAGATCGCCTACCATCTGATCAAGAAGGAAAGCCACATCAAGTTCGGCACGAAGTATTTTGTGCACGCCTCGTACGTGGACGAGGACAACGACGTGCTGTACGGCGTGGTCGCGGGCGAATTCGACATGAAGCCGGACCCGCGAACCGGACAGCCCGTGCCCGTCATGCGTGCGATTGTCGCCCAGGCGGCCTACCTGGAAACCCGCCACGACCCCGCCTCGGACCAGTACTACGCCTCCGTCGTCCCGCAGGGCATGGTCGGGCCGATCACAAATCAGCCGGGATTGATGCTCGAGGGCGAGGAAGTGCCCCTGCAGAACCTGGAGCTGCCCAATCCCGCAAAGGACAAACCGGGGTTTTACAACTGGGACACGCTGATTCGCATGTACCATGATCCCACGCTGCACGGCGAGATTCGCGCGGCGATGGAGAAAATCCGCCAGAAGGTCCGCCGCAGCCGGGTGATCGAGGCCGTCGCGCGGGAGATTCGCGCCGGGCGGGCATACACAAAGTTCCGCAAGGGCGATCAGGAGTTTTCGCTGCGGGCCGCCTCGGTGGGCGTCAACGGCGACCGGGCGACTCTTTTCTCGGGCAAAGACAAAACCGGCAAGCCGATCCCCGTCACGCTGACGATTACCCGCGGGAAAAACCAGGATGTTCTGACGGCCCAGAGCGCCGAAGTGCTCGCCAAACACAGTCAGGTGCTCAACGAACCGCAGGTGACGATCATCCTGAAGGGCGACGTGCAACTGCCCCTCGGCCGGCCCGACACGCCCGAAGCGCCGCGAACCCCGGAGTGGAAAATCGGGCAGATCGCCCTGCCGACCGACGTGAAAATGCCTCACTCGAGCGACCCCCGGCGGCGCGCGGAAGTCCTCTCGGCCTTGTACCATCATCCGAAGGACTTCACGAAAGACGCGGGCCTGTTGAATGAAATCGAGTTTATCCGCACGGATCGCCCGCCGAAGATCCGCGGCGAGATCATCGCGGAAATGAACGTGCGCGTCGCATTCGGCCTGAGTTGCGCCCTGCTGGTGGCGATGGGGGCCGCCCTGGGCGTGATCTTCCGCGGCGGGCAGATGCTGGCGGCGTTTGTCATTTCCGTCGCGCCCGCGGCGGCGGTGTTCGTACTGATCCTGGCGGGCAAGAAAATGATCGCCAACCCCAAATCGTCCGACCTGGCCGGCCTGGTCACGATGTGGGGCGGCCTGGCGGTCATGCTGGCGGTCGACATCGTGATCTACTACCGACTCTCGAAAAAATAGGAATTCCGAATTTTGAGAACCCTGGATCGATATATTGTGCGAAGCTTCCTGGAATCGGTGCTGCTGTGGTTCGCGGCCCTGATGATGCTGCGCATCGTGATCGACCTGTTCGTCAATCTCGACGAATTCACCGAAGGGGCGAACCTGTCCGCCTTTGCGCTGGTGAAAATGATCGCGTTGCACTATTTCCTCAACACGTTCGTGTATTTCAAGGAAATGGGCGGCATCGTGATCGTCGCCGGCGCCGCGTTTGCCGTGGCGCGCATGAACCACACCAACGAACTGACGGCCATGCTCGCCTCGGGCGTCAGCCTGCACCGCGTGGTCTGGCCGATCATCCTCTGCGCGATGCTCATGGGCGGACTGGTGATCCTCGACCAGGAATTCATCCTGCCGAACGTCCGGCAGCACCTTATCCTCGATGCCGACGAAGTCGCCACCCAGACGAAAGAACGGTTCCAGGTGCGATTTCTCACCGACACCAACCACACCGTCTGGTGGTCGCCGAACTACGATCCCAAGCAAAAGGAAATGACCTGGCCGCTTGTGATCCTGCGGGACGAGCAATACCGCTACCTGGCCCACTTTTCCGGCGCGCAGGCCGTGCCGGGCCATTTTGGGGACCGCGACGGATGGGTGGCGTCCGACGCCTTCCTGGAACGGAAGGAAACCCCGCAGCACCACTCCGCCTGGCGCACCACGCAGGACACCCATCGGATTTACACCGTCGTGGGCCCGGCCACGCTGGCGGCCAACGCGCGGCAGGCGTATCACAAAGACACCGGCAAGGACATCGCCCGCTTCCAGGAAGTGAATTACTCTCAGGGCTTCGACCCGCACTTCAACATGCGTCTCAGCTCGCACAAATTCATTCCGCAATGGAAGGGCGAGATCCCCGTCGGCGGAACGCTCCTGCGTCCGCGGGCGGAATTCCGGGCCGAGGACGACCGGGCCCTGTGCACGATCTTCGCGGACGAGGCCGTCTGGATTCCCGGCGGGCTGCATGAATGCCGCTGGAACCTGAAGGGCGGACGGCTGTTTCACGCGACGGACCTGACCTTCGACGACCTGGAACTGCGGCAGAACCAGCGATGGATGGACTTCCTGAGCAGCGCGGAACTCTCCACGCTGCTGCGCCTGCGAAACGTGCCCGATCTCCGCGCGGTTCGCCAGTCGCTGTATCTGCGATTCGCCGATCCGCTGAACAATCTCGTCATGCTCCTGCTGGGGCTGCCGTTCATTCTCTCCCGCGAGCGGAACATCAAGGCCTCCGCGGGCCTGTGCATCCTTTCGGTGGGCGTGTTCTACGTGTTCGTCTACTTCTGCCGATACCTCGGCCTGCCGGATTTCCTCGGCGCGTTCCTGCCGGCCCTGCTCTTCGGCCCGATTTCCGTCCTCACGCTGGATTCCATCAAGACGTGAAGAAGAGATGGTAGCCGGTAATCGGTAGTCCGTAGTCGGGGAAGAAGTTGTTTCTTTACTGACTACCGGCTCCTGACTACTGGCTACCTCTTCTCATAGCCCACCGGTTCGCAGTCGGCGATGGGGACCTGCATCTCGAACGCGCCGCGGGAGACGACGGCAAGGTCCTTTTTTTCGTCGATGCGGATCAGCGTCGCCGCGGCGCGGAACGGTATGACGTAGATTCTTTCGCCCGGCGGAGTCGCCAGCACGGCGGCGCGGTTTTTCTGCGCCCGCTTGTCGTCGACCTGGCGTCTCTCGATGGGACGGTCCTTTGTTTCCCCCGCGTCACGGACTGACTTGTCGCTCCGCCCGTGTTTGTGTTCTTTGCGGGCTTTGTCTCGCTCATGCGTCCTGGGAGCAAATGGTCCCGTCTGGGGAAACAGATCCTGCAGGGAAAGCGTCACGTCCGTTCCGTCGATCTCGAGGGTCGCTTTCATTGCCGCGAAATCGACGGCTTTGACGTTTCCCCGCCCCGGCCGAACGCCGACGGGCACGTCGTCGCCGATTTTCACGCGGGCGATCGCGCCCAGCCAGGCGTCGAACTGTTTTGCCCGCGTTTTATGATAGTGCTCCAGTCGCCGGGCCTCTTCCCGCGAGGCCTGGGCGAGGCGGGTCTGTTCTTCGACGGCCTGGAACTGCTCACGCATCCTGTCGCGCAGTTCGCGCATCTGCGTGCGGGCCTCGGCCTGGCCCAGGTCGGGCATCAGCTCGGTTAAGGGGACTTCCCGCTGGACGTTGTCGAAATCAATGACGGCCACCTGGCGGTGCGTCTCCAGGCGCGCCAGTCTGCCGGCGAGGTTCATGGACGGCACGAAGATCGAATCGCCGGGCTTCCATTCCGCCAGCCGCGCCAGCCACGCGGCGAATTCGCCCCGGAATCGCTCGACGTCGTTGAACTGCTCCTGGAGTCGCTCGGCCTGCTTCTGGGCCTGGAGTTCCGCCTCGGCCGCCCCGGCGCGGGCGACTTCGGCCTGGCGGCGAGCGGCGCCGGTTCGTCGCATCGCCTCGGCGAATTGCCCGCCGCGCCGCGTGACGTGCCGCCGGGCGGCTTCGATGATGCGCCGCGGCAGGCCCAGGCGCTCCGCGACGGTGATCGCGTGGCTCTCGCCCGGCGTGCCGATGTGCAGGTGATACGTCGGCTGGAGCGTCTTCGTGTCGAATTCCACGGAGGCGTTGTCCACGCAGTCGTGGTTCAGGGCGTAGGCCTTCAGGATGGAAAAGTGCGTCGTGACCATCGCCAGGCATCCGATGCGCCGCAGTTCGTCCAGAACGGCCTGTCCGATCGCGCCGCCCTCGTCGGGGTCCGTTCCGCTGCCCAGTTCATCGAGCAGCACGAGCGTGTCCTTTCGCGTCCTGGCGAAGATGGCCTTGAGCCGCCGCACGTGTCCGCCGAACGTGCTGAGCGATTGCTGGAGCGACTGTTCGTCGCCGATTTCAATCAGCACGTCGCGCACGAGCGGCAGGGCCGCCCCGCGCCGCGCGGGGACGTGCATTCCCGCCTGGGCCATCACCACCAGCAGTGCAACGGTCTTGAGCGTGACGGTCTTTCCGCCCGTGTTCGAGCCGGTCAGCACAAGGATATCGAAATCGCCGCCCAGGCGAACGTCGATCGGCACGACGTCCTGAACGTCGCGCTCGTCGCGCCGGGCCTGGCGGGCGGCGGCTTCGAGCAGCGGATGCCGCGCCTGGTACAGCAGCAGCGCCCCGCCCGGCGCAACCGCCGGGCAGACCATGTCGTACTGATACGCGTATTGCGCCTTGGCCGAGAGAAGATCAACGTACGCCAGCGTCTTCAACGCCCCTTCCATCGCCTCGCGACGCGGGGCGATGCGCAACGCCAGGTCCGCCAGAAGGCGCTCGATCTCCTGCCGTTCGTGATCGTGCAGGTTCACCAGGCGGTTGTTCAGCTCCACCGAGGCGTTCGGCTCGACGAACACCGTCGCGCCGGTGTGGCTGGCCCGATGCACCACGCCGGGCAGCCGGCCCCGGTTGTCCGCCCGCACCGGAAGAACGTAGCGGTCGCCGTGCAGCGTGACGTTCGGGCTTTGCAGGAGCTTGCGAATTTCGGGATTGCGCACGTAGCTGTGGACCACGTCGTGAATCTGGCGGGTGACGTCTTCGATCTGGCTGCGAAGCTGTTGCAGGCGCGGCGAGGCGTCGTCGCGGATGGTTCCTTCCGAGGCGACCACGGCGCGGATCGCGATGATTTCCGGCGTGAAATCCTCCAGGCGAGCGCCCTGCTCGTGCAGCAGGTGCAGACTCTCGGGCAGGTCGCGCAGGAATCGCCGGCAGGCCGTCGCGCCGTCGAGTGTGGAGGCGAGGGCGGCGTAGTCTTCCGGGCCGGCCCCGCCGCCGGGCGCCGCCCGGGCCAGGGCCTGGCGCACGTCCGTTACGCCCCCCAGCGGCGGCAGGCCCACGTCGCGGACGGCCTCGACCATCTGGGACGTCTCGTCCAGCCACCTCTGCACGATGTCCAGCCGGTTGCTGGGGCCGATCCGCAGGGCGGACTCCCGCCCCAGCGCGCAGCGACAGAACCCAGCCAGGATCCGCCGCACCGCGTCAAACTCGATCTTCTCCAGCGTAAATGCATCCATAAAACCACCCGCCGTTCCTCCCCATTTTTATCGCAAGAGAACACGAATGAAAAGACGAATCCCGTAAAGCATTTTTTGCCGAAAGAGAACACGAATTACACGAATGAATACAACGCTCACGATTTTTTTGGTTCGAGTCCCATTACCGGGTTATAACCATAAAACTTCTTTGGGCTTCTGATAGTAGCCACGGGCGCAAGCCCGTGGGAGGAAATCGGTTACTATTTCAGAGTCCCGCAGGGACGATTGATTTTTATACAGAATTCAATCGCCCCGACGGGGCTCGGTAGAATGTAAGGATGCTCGTTTACCACGGGCTTGCGCCCGTGGCTACTTTCAAAGATCATCCCCGGAAACCGGCCATGAACCAATTTTTTTAATTCCTGAATAATTCGTGTCATTCGTCTTTATTCGCGTAATTCGCGGTCTCTTCTGCGGAAGTGTAGTTGGAGAATTACTCCGAATAATGAATTGCCAGCCAGACGGTGTCCCGCTTCGGGTCGGTCCGTTCCACGCGATGACGCCGATGCGCGGGAATGCAAAGAGAATCCCCGGGTGAAAGCTCGATGATTTCGTCCTGGTCCTCGAACCGCAAGCCGGCCGCGCCCGACAAAAGAATGACCCACTCCGCCTGGTCCTGGTCGTACCATTCCCCCGGCGGCGTGGCCTGACCGCGGGAAACGATCCGCTCCAGCCGAAACTCACGCCCCGAAAGAAGCTCCTCGAACCGTTCTTCCGGCAGGGATTCGGGGATGTTTTGAAAAAGGTTTTGGATATTCATGCCGTCTTGTCCATACCGTCCCTAAGAGAACGCGAATTACGCGAATAAAGACGAATGACACGAATGTTTTTATAAAAAAGGCTCTTGTTGTTGCATGGTGGAGCACCTGCTCCACCATGTTAATTTACTTCTATAAATTGATTTAACGTGGCGGAGCAGGTGCTCCGCCACGCAGTTGTTTTGCAAATCAAAATTATTCGTGTAATTCGTTCTTATTCGTCTTATTCGTGTTCTCTTATTCGCGTTCTCTTGATTCATCGTCCCGCGAGTTGGCGTTGCACGTCCTGTTTCAGCCGGCTGTGGACGTAGGCATAGAACACGCGCCCGCAACATTCGGTTTTCTGGTTCGGGGCGTCTTTGTGGGCAAGAATATGGCCGGGCGAGATGCCGTATCGCTCGGCGAGATATTCCGTCAGTTCCGTGACGGATCGCAGTTGGGCCGGGCTGGGCGAGTGCGTCATGAAATTCCCCACGAGGCAGACGCCGATGCCGTGCTCGTTGTACTCGTTTCCGGGCGTGCCGCCGGTGTGCGCGCCGTGCTTCTGCTTCCGCCAGCGGGATCCCACCTGCACCCGTCCGTCCGGGCCGCCGTTTCCATTGGTGATAACGAAGTGGTAGCCCAACTCATCCCAACCCCGTTGGCGGTGCATCGCGTCGAATTTTTCCGCGCTGCCGGACTCGGTGGCGGAGTGATGCATCACGATGTGCCGCCACGCCCGGCTGGTCCGCGGGGCGTCCCAGTCGCTGCGCCCCGTGGCGGGTCGCGGCGTCGGCCGATACGCCGTGGCCGCCGGACGAGGCCGGGCCGGGGAGGCGTCCATCTCCAGAAAAGGCATGTCCGTGGTCATGGCCGGGTCGTGGCTGGAGCAGCCGACGGCGACAGCCAGGGCGGCGACGAACAGGAAACACCCGGCAAAAACAATCGCATCGCGAAGAGTCATTTCATTCCTTCTTCGTTCGCCCCGATCCAGCGCACAAAATCCCAAGGGGAATATCTTATCTTCTCATCGACCGGCGGGAAGGAAAATTGTTAGAGGAATTCCGTCTCCCGCCCGGGAACGACCAGAGTTCTCAGCATAAACAAAAAACAAAAAATCCGACACCCCTTAGGGGCAGGCTCCGTTCCTGAGAAACAGAGAAGATATAGATGATGGAAAAGAAATAAAAAAATCTTCTCAGTTCCTCTGTCTCTCTGTGTCGCGTTTTTTTGTGCGGTAACGGGATTTCAGGTTCCCAGAGTGTCATCGCCAGAAAAAAATGTCACTCACTTCCGCCTGGCGGGTAGAATCATCGGCATGAGCGGCGACGGGTTTTTACTGTTTCGCTGGCCTGACGGCTGGGTGTGGCGCGGAGCGCTGGCGATGGGACGTCGGCTACGCCGGGAACGGCTGGCGACGTTTCTGCGGCGGTTCCGCCTTGGGGCGGCGTCGCGCGTGCTGGACGTGGGCGCCACGACGACCGGCGCGGGCGCCTGCAATTTCATCGAGGAGGAATACCCCTGGCCGGGGATGCTGACGGCCTGTGGGCTGGAAGGCGCACCGGAGATATGCCGCCGGCGGGGAATTGCATTCGTTTCCGCGGACGGCTGTTCGCTGCCGTTCGAGGACAAAACGTTCGACGCGGCCTGCTGCAACGCGGTGATCGAACACGCCGGCAGCAGGGCGCGGCAAAAGGCGCTCGTCGCGGAACTCTGCCGCGTGGGACGGTCGGTCTGGATCGCCACGCCTGACGCAGCCGGGCCGTTCGAACCGCACACACTGCTGCCCTTCGTGCACTGGCTGCCGACGACGCTTCGCAACGCCGTCTACCGCGCAACGGGCAGAGGATTCTGGACAGACGAGGCCAATCTCAATCCCCTCGACGCCGGCGCGTTGAGAAGCCTGTTTCCCGCGCCGTTACAAAAAAACGTCGAAATCCGCCGCCAATATCTCCTGGGCCTGCCGACGATCCTGATTGCAATCCTGAACCGCAAATAAAAAAATAATCCTCCACGGATTGCACGAATATAAGAAGGATTACACGGATTTATTTTATGAATAACAATCCGTGAAATCGGTTTTGAAATCCGTGGAATTCGTGGAGGACTTGTCGGGCGAGCAATTACGACGTTTTTCCGTCGTTGGGCACACCCCAGTTGGTAATGTCGAACGCCTCGGCGTACCAGGTGTGCATTTCCTCGTCGCTGACGGTGGTGGTGCGCCCGGCTTCGTACTCGGCTTCCACTTTCTCGCGGATGGCCAATAGGCGCGGGTCGTCCTTGGCGACGTCCTGGTTGTAGTGTCGTTCGATCCAGTGCTTGATGCCGGCTGCCCCGGACTTGTCCGTAATCGCGACCGCCGTCGGCCGACCCAGAATTTTCTGCGTGTCGAAGGCGGAGTAGATTTCCTCGCTCTTGAGCAAGCCGTCGGCGTGGATACCCGCGCGGGTGGTGTTGAAGTCGCGCCCCACCAGCGGATAGTCCGGCGGAATCTGGTATTTGATCACCTCGCGGAAGTATTTGGCGATTTCGGTGATGACCTGGTAGTCGGGGGTCTGTCCGCTGGGGACGATTTCCCGCAGTTGGGCGGCCTCGATGACCATCGCCTCCAGGGGCGAGTTGCCCGTGCGCTCGCCGATGCCCAGCAGGCTGGCGTTGCAGGCGGCGCAGCCGTACAGCCAGGCCGTCGCGGGATTGATCAGCAC
>JAFGEJ010000120.1 GCA_016931655.1 Phycisphaerae bacterium | reverse complement strand
CTTGCAGCCGATCATGCTGCTGGCGCGCATGACAGCCGTCTGGATGTCCGTAACGTTGACGGCGGCGATCTTGTCGCTCTTGAGGCTGTGCTCGGCCTCGTGAATCACCGGATCGAGATTCACGCCCTTGGGCGGGCCGATTTCGGCGGTGACGACGAACTTCCCGGCGGACAGTTCCGCCTGCATTCGACTTACGGATTCACTCATATTGAATCACTCTCCTGTTCCTCGGTATTTGCCGCGTCAAAAGAGTCCACGGACCTGCCGGCAGGCAGGCAGGTTTCACGGATAAAACCAGATTACACGGATTTCTTTTTTTCCATTTAAAAAAATCCGTGAAATCCTTCTGTAATCGGTGTAATCCGTGGACGATTTCCTTCTGGTTTCGGCCAACAAAGGAAACTCATCTTTATGATTCCAATTCGCTCAATTCCTTATGCGTCAGGCGCCGCACGCCCTTTCCGCGGTCTTTGCTCCAGTCCTTCGGCGGGCGGAGCTTGCGCAGGTTGTCCAATTGGCCCAGCGATTCGAGCCGCTGGTAAATTTTCAGCCAGGCGCAATCCATGTCGGGATCGACCTCGCATTTGCCCTGGTTCGTGCCGCCGCAGGAGCCGTTGAGGAGGCTCTTGGAACATCGCGCGATGGGGCAGATACCGCCCGTCCAGGCCAGCACGCAGTCGCCGCAGCCGTGACAGTATTCCGCCCACACGCCGTCGGCGACGTTCGCGCCGTAGAACGTCGTGTTCAGGCCGGGCAGAAACGGCGTGTCGGGAAACAGCTCGGACATGAATCCCACGCCCACGCCGCAGGCGATACTCAGCACGGCGTCGTAGTCGGCGGGTTGTTTCGTGAGATTTTCGATAAACTCGCGGTCGCACTGGCGGGTGATGCAGTCGAAGTCGGCGTGCAGGTCCAGACCCTTCGCCCTGGCAGCCAGGTTCAGCATCGAAGCGAGTTCCTCGGCCTGCTTCTCGCCGCCGGTCAGACAGACCGTCACGCAGCTTCCGCAGGCCAATACCAGCACCTTTTTGTATGGTGCGAGCATCTCCAGGATCTCGTCCATCGGTTTTCGCTCAGCCACTATCATTGCTTACTCCTTCGTTCGTCCACGAATTACACGAACCTGCCTGCCGGTAGGCAGGTTGCTCGAATTAAAAAAATAACAAACTAAGAGTAGAAGCCACAAAGTGCACAAAGGTCACAAAGAAGGAAGTCTCAAAATTCTTTCCTTTGAGTCCTTTGTGCCCTCTGTGGCAAAAAATCTTTTTGTTATATTTTTCTTAAAAACAATTCGAGTAATTCGTGAAATTCGTGGACGTTTTTATTCTTCCGTTATCTTCACCACCGCTTCGCGGATCGCTTCGCGGACGGCGTCCCGGCCCTTGTCAGCCGTCTCCGCCAACTGCACCTTCTCCGGCGACAGGCCGATCTCGCCCAGCAGTTCGCGGGCCTGCTCGACGCGCTTCTTCGTGCGGGTCGCGGTTGTCGGATAGCGGTCCGTGCCGTCCGGACAACTGACGACTACCACGCCGTCGGCGCCGGCTTCCAGGGCGTGGAGCAGTTCGGGCACGCCCAGCCGGGATGTGCTGGCGTGGTACAGCTCCGCCACGCCGGGGATCGGTTCGGATCGGCCCATCCATTCGTCGGCGGTGCAGCGGAATCCGCCGATATACGCAATGATTTTTTTGCCTTTGGGCGTCTTCGCCAAGGCAGCCGCCGTCCGCCGTACGAGTTCGTCAACAGCCCGGCTGCGGGGAACGATGGCGTTGGCGGGACATTCCGCGATGCAGATGCCGCAGGCCTGGCACTTGTCCGATTCGATCCGCGCGACGTCCGTGACGACGGGAATGTCAAACGGGCAGACGCGAAGGCACGTCAGGCACGCGGCGCACTTATCGACGATCACTTCCGCCCCGCCACCGCAACCCATGCAGCGGCGCGCTTCACGCAACACAGCCGCTTCATCAAGTGTGTGTTCAAATTGCTCGAAATTGGTTTTGCGTTTTTCCGCGGCGTCGGTGGGAACCGTCACGCGATCGACCTTCAAAACTTTTTCCGCCGTCGCTTCGGGAATCGTGTCGATCACCGGCGGCGTGGAATCGTCGATCTGAATACTCTTGCCGGAAAGGAACTGATCGACGGCCTTGGCGCACCGTCGGCCGGACGCGCAGGCCTCCACGACCGAGCCGGGCGGCGTGACGATCTCGCCGCAGGCGAACACGCCCGCGACGGACGTTTCGTGCGTGGCGGCGGTATACGTCAGCCGGCCGCGCTCGGCGGCAAGCTCGCCGCCCTCAATAAAGCCCAGGTCGGCCATCTGGCCGATGGCGAAAATGACCGTATCACAGGCAACGTCGATCACGTCCGAATCGTCGTATTGCGGATCAAATTTTTTCTGCTCGTTGAAAACGCGCGTGACACGCCGGGCCTTCATGCCGACGATCTTTCCGTCCTTCACGATAATCTCGACAGGCCCCCGCCGGTGGATGAACTCCACGCCCTCGTCTCGAGCTTCTTCCTGCTCCCAGGACCAGGCGGGCATTTCCTCTTCGTTTTCCAGGCACATTGCGCGGACGGTTTTCGCGCCCAGGCGAACCGCGGACCGCGCGGCGTCCATGGCAACGTTTCCGCCGCCGATGACCAGCACATTCTGGCCGACGTTCGGGGCCTCCCCGGCGCTGACGGCCTGGAGGAAATCGAGCACGAGATGCACGTCCTTGTGATCGGCATTGGGAATCGGCAAACTCCGGCTGCTCGCCAAACCCGTGGCAATAACGACGGCCTCGAAGCCGTCCCCGCGAAGCCGGGCGATGGTTTTGCCTTTGCCGATCTCAACGCCCGTGACGATCTCCACGCCGTGGGCGCAGATCCAGTCCACGTCGATCCGCACAACCTCCAGCGGCAGGCGGTAGCGGGGAATGGTCGTGGCGGGGATGCCGCCGGCGACGGAGGCCTTCTCAAACACCGTCGGGCGATAGCCGAGCTTCGCCAGTTCCAGGGCCGCCGACAAACCCGCCGGGCCGGCGCCGATGACGGCCACGCGGGCCTTGTCCTGCTTTTTCGGCTTGTTGACGGTGCAACCCGTCGCGCCCTGCGTCTCCGCGACGAAGCGTTTCAGTTCGCGGATGGCGACTCGCTCGTCCACGTCCTGGCGGCGGCAGTTGTCTTCGCAGGGGTGATGACACACGCGCCCGCAGACGGCGGCGAAGGGCAACTGCTCGCGGATCACGTCGATGGCGGCCCGCCAGTCGCCCTCGGCGATGCACTGCAGATACGCGCGGACGTCGGCGTGCACCGGACAGCCGTTTCGACACGGCGCCCATTCGCGGGCCATCAGCTCCGCGGTGCTCTTAAGCCGCGCCAGGTCTCGCGTGGTCAAGTCGCCGTCGATCATGCCCAAAAACTCCTGCTTTTTTTGACCACAGAGACTCAGAGGACACAGAGAAGAAAGGAGTTAGTAGTTAGGAGCTAAGAAGCCGGAACCTTTCAATATTTAGCTCCTATCTTCTAGTTTCTATCTTCCATCTTTTTCTCTGTGATCTCTGTGTCTCTGTGGTCAATCTTCTTTTATCCCAATCGGCCTTCGCGGAAGGCGGAGATGTATTCCATACCGTACATATCCGTGCCCTCGAGCACCGCCTTGGCGAGTTGGAACGGCTCGGAATTGGCGTCCAGCGCCGCGACGGCCTTGATGGGCGTTGCGACGGGATTGATGATTCCGCTCTCGGCCCCGGCTTCGACGACCAGGTAAATGAACACCTCGTTGAGCAGCTTGCGATTCGGCATGCCGAACGAGATGTTGCTGTATCCGCCTGTAATTTTCACCTCGCCGAATTCCTTCTTGGCGGCCGTCGTGACCTCAAAGAAGCCCTTGCCGTTCATCGGATCCGTGCTGATCGGAAACACCAGCGGATCCAGGTGCATCCGGCTGCGATCAACGCCCAGGGCGTCGAGCCTGCCGATGATTTCGCGCAGGTTCGTCATGCGACCCTCCAGCGTGGTGGGCAGACCTTCCTTTCCAGCCGCGCTGACGACGACGTGTGCGTTGAATTCGGGCACGAGTTCGATGCAGTCCTCGCGCTCCAGCGAAACGCTGTTGAGCATCGGCTCGCCGAGGTCTTTCCGGCAGCATTCCAGGCCCGCCCGCAGCACGGCCTTGTTGGACGAATCGATGGACAGCGGCGTATCGAACCGCTCGG
This sequence comes from Phycisphaerae bacterium, assembly GCA_016931655.1. GTDB lineage: Bacteria > Planctomycetota > Phycisphaerae > SM23-33 > SM23-33 > JAFGEJ01. The sequence continues at coordinate 28,524 of JAFGEJ010000120.1, read as the reverse complement.
AGAGGAACGTGGCGAGGAATTTCATCACGTCCACGCGGACGGCGTTGTCGTTGGAGTATTCATCCACGTTCACGTCGAGGAACGTCGCCCCGCCGTCGATCTGCTTCCGGGCCGACATGACGAGATAATCCTCGCCGGCCTGCTTGTCCTCGCCGCTGGAATTCATCGCGTGCCACAGCGCCAGGGCAACGTGCTGCACCTTGCCCTGCTCGAGCATGGGACTCTTCCAGGCCGGCGAAATCGGCAGGAGTCTGTCCCTGCCTTCATGTGTAAACTTCACGGCCTTTTGGCCGTCGGCGTCGACGACTTTTTTGCCGTCCAGCTTGACGATCAGCGTGCAGTGAATGTTTTCCGCGATCGTGGTGAAATTGGAGATATCCATGATTCAGATCCTTTCATGGTAGTAAGCTATCAGCTATCAGCAATCAGCTGTCAGCAATCAGCAAACAGATGCTGATCGCTGAGTGCTGATCGCTGAAAGCTGTTTTTAAAACATTCCAACCACGTTGCCGCTTTCGTCGAGGTCGACGTCCATGAACGCCGGGCGGCTGGGCAGGCCGGGCATGGTGCGCATGGCCCCCAGCAGCGGATAGAGGAACCCCGCGCCGGCGGCGCAACGAACCTCCTGCACCGGCACGGTAAAGCCCGTCGGCACGCCCTTGAGGGTCGGATCGTGGGTGAGGCTCAGGTGCGTCTTGGCCATGCACATGGGCAGGTGGCTTAAGCCCGCCTTTTCGTAGGAAGCGATCTGGGCGTTTGCCTTTTCCGTGTAGGTCACGTCCTTGGCCTGGTAGACCTTTTTGCAGATGGTTTCGATCTTTTCCTTGATAGGCATCTCATCCGGGTAAAGCAAATGAAACCTGGCGGGTTTTTCGCAGGCGGCTACGACGGCCTCGGCGAGTTGCGTCGCGCCCGCGCCGCCCTTCTCCCAATGTTCTGCCAGGACGGCGCCTTCCGCGCCGGCCTTGGCGGCGGCCTTGCGGGCCAGTTCGATTTCCGCGTCCGTGTCGGTCGGGAAGCGGTTGATGGCCACCACCACGTGCACGCCGAACATTCTGGCGATTTCGATGTTCCGCACGAGGTTGCACACGCCCTTTTCCAGCAGCGGGAGGTTTTCCTTCGTGTAGGCCTCGTCGAGGGGTTTTCCGGGCGTGACCTTCGGGCCGCCGCCGTGCATCTTTAAGGCGCGAATCGTAGCGACGAGCACCACGCAGTCGGGCTTCAGGCCGGAGATGCGGCACTTGATATCGAAGAATTTCTCCATGCCGATGTCGGCCCCGAAGCCGGACTCCGTGACCACGTAGTCGGCCAGCTTCAGCGCAATGCGGTCGGCGAGAATCGAGCTGTTGCCCTGGGCGATGTTCGCGAACGGCCCGGCGTGAATGAACGCCGGCTGGCCTTCCAGCGTCTGCATCAGGTTGGGCTTGATCGCATCCTTCAGCAGCACCATCATCGCGCCGGCGCAGCCGAGTTGCTCCGCCGTCACGGGATCGCCGCTTGTGTTCATGCCGATGATGATTCGCCCGAGCCGCTTTCGCATGTCCTTCGCGTCGTTCGACAGGGCCAGGACGGCCATGATCTCACTGGCGACGGAGATGTCAAAACCGGTCTTGCGGGTCGGGCCATCCATCCAGTTATCGCTCTGGCCGGTCTCGATGAACCGCAAGGCCGCGTCGTTGACGTCCACCACGCGCCGCCAGGTGACGGTTTCCGGGTCGATGTTCAGGCGCGGCAGGCCGGTCTTCGCCCAGGCCGCCTCGTCGGTGTGGGCCTCGTGCTTCATGTGGGCGTCGATGGCAGCCGCGAGCAGATTGTTCGCGATGGACACGGCGTGAATGTCGCCGGTTAAGTGCAGGTTGAATTCCTCCATCGGGATGACCTGGGAGTATCCGCCGCCGGCGGCGCCGCCCTTGATGCCGAACGTCGGCCCCATGCTCGGCTGGCGGATGCAGAGCATCACGTTCTTTCCGATTTTGCCCAGCGCCTGGGTCAGGCCGACGCTCGTGGTGGTCTTGCCCTCGCCCAGGGGCGTGGGAGTGATGGCTGTCACGTCGATATACTTGCCGTTGGAATGCTTCGTCAGGCGGTCGAGAATGCTCAGCTTCACCTTGGCCTTCACGTCGCCGTAGGGTTCCAACTCTTCGGGTAAAATACCCGCCGCGGCGGCGATGTCCGTGATTTTTTTGGGGGCCGCGGCGCGCGAAATCTCTATGTCCGAGGGAACCTTGCTCATCTTCGTCTCCTGAAGGAACACCTTCATTTTTCGGATTTTTTGAAAATCCAGCAACAGGCAAGGGAACGATTGTACCGGCGTGGCCTCGTGAATCAAGGGCACGCCGGTAAAGTTTTCCAACCATCTCATTGCCTCCATCGAAACGAGGCGATAAAGTTAGAATGTATGCTATTTCCCACCGACGCCGTAATCGCCGTAACGCACCGCTGCAACGCGCGGTGCGTGATGTGCAACGCGTGGAAGCGCCAGACGCCCGACCGTCTCGCGCCGGAGCATATGCGCCGCCTGCCGATCTCGCTGCGAACGGTGAACCTGTCCGGCGGCGAGCCGTTCCTGCGGGAGGACCTGGGCGAATTCGTTCGAGAAATCCGCGTCCGCTGCCGGCGAGCGGTGATTACGATCTCCACCAACGCCTTCCTGCCCGAGCGGATCGAAGCGATGATGGCTGAGATCCTGCAAATCGATCCGACGGTTCGCCTGGCCGTCAGCCTGGACGGCCTGGGGGAATCGCACGACAACATCCGCGGCGTACCCGGCGCGTTCGACAAGGCCATGATGCTGATCGAGTCGCTTCGCGCCAAAGGCTATGCCGGCCTGCGATTGAGTATGACGCTGTCCCGCGGCAATCTCGATCAGCTTCTGGGCGTAGCGGAACTGGCCGACCGGCTGGGCGTGGAACTGGGCGTGATCGCCGCCCACGGCGTCAAGACCCATCTGGACGTCGAGCCGGGCGTCTTCGGCGATTTTTTAGAAAATCCCGAATGGCTGCACGAGCCGTTCGAGGCCGTCATCTCCCGCTGGCTGAGAAGTTCCGATCCGCGTCGCTGGCTTCGGGCGCATTTCGCCGCACGGACGTATTATCACCTGACGGATCGGCCCTGGCGATTCCGCTGCAAGGCCGGGGAGGACTTTTTCTTCCTGCAGGCCGACGGCGAGGTGTATCACTGTTCGGTACAGGGCAAGGCGATGGGCAATATCATCGACGAACCCTTCGAGGCGCTTTGGCGCTCGCCGGCAGCCGAGGAGGCCCGCCGGGCTGCCCGGAATTGCCCGGAACACTGCTGGATGATCTGCACCGTCCGGGGCGTCTATCGCCGCCGGGCGCCGCGGGTCATGCTGTGGATCGCCTGGGCGAAACTCCGCGCCCATTTGGGACGATTCAAACTGAGACGAATAAAACAGAAAGAAATTTGACCACAGAGGCACAGAGGTCACAGAGGAGAAACCAGAAGATAGGAGCTAAAAACTAAAAGCTAGAAGCTAATGAATGAAACTTTTGGGCAATATAGCTTCTAACTTCTAACTCCTGATTTCTTTCTCTGTGCTCTCTGAGTCTCTGTGGTAAAAAACTCTTATGCAAATTCTGCACATCGATAAATTTCTGCATGCCTCGGACGCCGCCGGCGGCGGGGTCGGACGGTACGTCCGCACGCTGAGCGACGAATTATCCCGTCGCGGGCACGTGGTGGACGAGTTCGGCTGCGCCGAGACCGCCGCGCGGACAGATCGGCCTGCGTTTGAAGATTTTACCGATGCCGCGGGACTGGGGCGCTTTATAAAGCTGTTGCACAATCCTTCCGCCGCGGCGTTATTGAAAAAACATCTCCGCAAGAACCCCGCCGACGTGGCGCACCTGCACAACGTCTACCATCACCTTACCGCGTCGATTCTGCCCGTGCTGGCCGGCTGCGGGGTGGGCGTGGTAATGACGCTGCACGATTACCGCCAGATCGGTTTTGAAAAAATCTTCTGGCGATGGGGCATGGGCGATCCGGATAGCGAGCGCGAGGACGAATTTTACCACGAAGCCCGCCGGCGCTGCACCGGCCTGGGCGGCTGGGCACTGCGCCTGCGCGGTTTTTTCGAGCGCTCGGCGCGGTGGTATTCCCGGTGGGTGGACGTGTTTTTGTGTCCCACGGAATTCATGTGCGAGCAATTGCGGCAGGCCGGGACGCCGCGGGATAAAATTGTATACAGTCCCGTTCCCCTTCCAATCGGCGAGGTTCCGCCGGCAGCCGACGACGGGAAAACAGTGCTGTTCGCGGGCCGGCTGAGCGTCGAAAAATCGCCGGGGTTGATGCTGGACCTGGCTGGGCGTCTGGGCGATGCTCATATCGTGCTGGCGGGCGACGGGCCGCTGCGTCAAAGCCTGGCCGAACGTTGCCGGCGGGAAGGTTTGAGCAACGTTGAAATGCTCGGCCACATTTCGCGCGGGGAATTGATGCAATGGTACGCCCGCGCCGCAGCCGTGGTGATCGCCAGCCGATGCATGGAGAATTCTCCCGTGGCGATGCTCGAGGCGATGTCAGCCGGGCGATGCGTCATCGCGCCGGATCAGCCTCCGCTGCGAGAATGGGTCTCGGAAGGCCGAACCGGGCGGCTGTACGCCACGGGCAACGCGGAACAACTTGCTTCCGTCGTTCGGGAAACGCTGGGGAGCGAAACCACGCGGCGCGACATGGGCGCCGCCGCCCGGCGATGCGTGCAGCCGCGACACGACCTGGCCGCGGCGGTGGATACGATCGAGAAGGCCTACGAAGAAGCGAGGCGACGATGCGCATTGCGATGATCGGATCGCGGGGCATACCCGCCGGCGTCGGCGGCGTGGAGCGCGTGGTGGAGCACCTGACGCGCGGGCTTGTGAAGCGCGGGCACGAGGTTTTAGTCTATGGCCGACGGCACTACGTCGGCAACCGAAAACCGTCTGAGGGGCGCCTGATCCTCACGCCGGGCCTGCGGGGAAACACGTTCGACGCGATTACGCACTCCGCGACGGCCTGCCTCGACGTGCTGTGGCGCGACGTGGACGTGGTTCACGTGCATTCGCCCGGGCCGGCTTTGTGGAGCGGCTTACCCGCGATACGCCGCCCGGTCGTCTTTACCGTCCACGCACCGGACTGGCGGCGGGAAAAGTGGTCCCGAATCGCCCAAGCCGCGATCCGCCTGGGGCTGAAGATCGGCGGGAAATCCGCCCGCGCGATCACAGCCGTCAGTCCGTCCCTGGCCGCCGAGCTGGAAACCATGCTCCACAAACCCGTCGTGTGCATCCCCAACGCCGCACCGGATGTAACCCCGCAGCCGGCGGAGGCAATTTTGAGCCTCGGCCTTGAACCGGGAAAGTATGCACTGCACGTCGGAAGGATGACGCCGGAGAAACGGCTTCATGTTTTGCTCGAAGCATGGTCAAAAGCGAACCTTCCCTTGTCACTGGTCGTGGCGGCGGACGAGGACGTAGCCGCCTACGCCCGGCGATGTCGCCAAATCGCACCGCCGAACGTTCGGTTCGTCGGCCCGAAGTTCGGCGGGGAACTGGCGGAACTGTATTCCCACGCGGCGATGGTCATTCAGCCCAGCGTCCTGGAGGGCGCCCCCCTGGTGGTGCTGGAGGCGGCGGCCTACGGGCGGTGCGTCGTGGCGGCGGACATTCCCGCCCACCGGGAAATCCTGGGCCCGCACGCCGTGTATTTCCCGCCGGACGATTCGGCTGTACTGGCGGAGAAAATCGTCCGATATAATCAGGACGAAGCTTCGCGCGCAAGCCTGGGCCGACAGGCCTGCCAATACGTGCGGGAACGGTTCGACGGGGACGGGGTGGTGTCGGAGTACGAACGAATATACGAAAAATATATAAAATGAGTCTGATCCCCGGATAGGAACCTATGACGGCTGTACGTTCGATGAATGCACTGTCCCTGTTGAAGGCGCTGGAGGCCGAGGGCGCCGCCGCGGCAACGCCCGCCGGCGGGGCCGTCTATCGCTTCATCAAGCGAGTAACGGATATTCTCGGCGCGGCGGTGCTGATCGTGCTGCTCTCGCCGCTGATGCTGCTCGTGACGGTGCTGATCAAGCTGACCAGCCGCGGGCCGGTGCTGTTCCGCCAGACCCGCGCGGGCCGGCAAGGCCGACCTTTTACCATGCTCAAATTCCGCACGATGCGCCCCAACGCCCAGGCGGACCAGGAATTCCTCCGCGAGCACAACTATCAGAACGGGCCGGTGTTCAAACTGCCCGAAGACCCCCGCCTGATCCGGCTGGGCAAGTTTCTCCGCCGCAGCAGCATCGACGAACTGCCGCAGTTGTTCAACGTGCTCCTGGGGCAGATGTCGCTGGTGGGGCCGCGGCCTCTGTGGCAGCCCGAAGCCGACCAGACCGTCGGCCCGGCGAAGCTTCGCACGCAGGTCAAACCCGGCCTGACGTGCCTGTGGCAGATCTCAGGCCGAAGCGAACTGAGCTACGAACAGTGGATCGTGCTGGACCTGTACTACATCCGCCGGCGCAACCTGTGGCTGGACCTGCTGATTCTCATTCAGACGATCCCCGCGGTCCTCTCCGCCCACGGGGCATATTGACGTGGTGGCACAGATTTCCAATCTGTGTCAAAAACACAGGTTAAAACCCTGTGCCACCTGCTCAGATTCCTGTATTGTGCACTGACAGTGTAGTACTACGCCCGGCCGAGATATTCGCCCGTGCGCGTGTCCACGCGAACGACCTCGCCGTTTTCGATGAACGGCGGCACGCGGATCACCGCCCCGCCCTCGCAGACGGCGTCCTTCTGCTGGTTCGTGACCGTCGCGCCCTTGACCTGCGGCGGCGTGTCAACGATCTTCAGATCGACGGTATTGGGCAGTTCCACCGTGATAATGTCGCCCTGAACGGAGCAGACCTCGATGGGGCAGTTCGGCGTAAGATATACCGCCTGATCGCCGATGTGCTCTTTGGGCAGTTCGAGCTGCTCGTACGTTTCGGTGTCCATCAACACGTGCGAATTGCCGTCGGAATAGAGATACTCGTATTTTTTCCGGTCGAAATGGACCGGTTCGACCGATTCATCGGGCCGAAACCGATTGTTCACGATCTGTCCCGTCTTGGGATTGCGCATCTCGGTCTGGAGATAGGCAGGCCCCTTGCCGGGCTTGACGTGCTCCATGTTCAGAATCACCCATATCTGGTCTCGCCAGTAAATGCCCTGGCCTCGATTGAAATCTCCGATTTTCATCGCCATCGTTTCGGTACTCCCATGCGTAATATGTACAATTCCGGAATGCGAAGCTGGAAATTGTACCAAACTTTCGCCGCCGGACCAATCCGCAATTCTTTTATTCCCCCGGGTCGAGGACGGCCATGAAGGCCTTTTGGGGAATTTCAACGTTGCCGACCATTTTCATTCGCTTCTTGCCGGCTTTCTGTTTTTCGAGGAGTTTTCGTTTGCGGGTCACGTCGCCGCCGTAGCACTTGGCGGTAACGTTTTTCCGGACGGCCTTGATCGTCTCGCGCGCGATAATGCGGCTGCCGACGGCGGCCTGGAGCGGAATCTCGAATTGATGACGCGAAATTTCCCTCCGCAGCCGCTGGATGAGGCCTCGCCCGCGAGGATCGGCCTTCGAGCGGTGCACGATGACCGACAGGGCGTCCACCTTCTGATTGTTCACGAGAATGTCCAGTTTCACCAAGTCGTTGGCGTGGAAGCCGATCATTTCGTAGTCCATCGTGCCGTAGCCGCGCGTGGCGCTCTTGAGCTTGTCGTAAAAGTCGTAAATGATCTCCGCCAACGGGAATTCGTACGTCAAAATCACGCGGTCGCGGGAGAGGTATTCCGTCTTCTTGTATTCCGCCCGCCGATCCTCAGCCAGTTTCATCACGCCGCCGATGCCGTCGGCGGGCACGATCAGGTCCACGCGAACGATCGGCTCGCGGATTTCCTCGATATAGGTCGGTTCGGGCAGCTCGCCGGCTGAGTCCACCTCGACGAGGCTTCCGTCGGTTTTCAGCACCTGGTAGGGCACGGTCGGGGCGGTCTGCACGACCTCCACGTCGTGCTCGCGCTCCAGGCGCTCCTGGACGATCTCCATGTGCAGCATGCCCAGGAATCCGCAGCGAAAGCCGAACCCCAGCGCGTCGGAGCTGATCGGCTGATACGTCAGTGACGAATCGTTGAGCTGGAGTTTTTCCAGGGCCTCGCGCAGTTCGGGAAACTGCGTGCTCGGGCCGGGGTAAAAATCGCAGAAGACCATCTGCTGCGGCGGCTGATATCCGGGCAGGGGTTTCTCCGCCGGGGAAGCCGACAGCGTGACCGTGTCGCCCACGTGCACGTCGGCGACGGAGCGGATGTTCGCCACCACGTAGCCCACCTCGCCCGCGCCGAGGGTTTTGACCTGCCTGGGCTTGGGGCAGAACTTGCCCAGGTCCGTAATCAGGTAGTCGCGCCCGACGCCCATCATGCGGACCTTCTCGCCGACGGACAGGCCGCCGTCGAACACGCGAACGTAAACGACCACGCCGCGGTAGTCGTCGAAGTTGCTGTCGAAAATCAGCGCTCGCGTCGGCGCGTCCGGGTCGCCCTTGGGCGGCGGCAGGCGGCGGACAATGGCCTGGAGCATTTCGTCCGTGCCCTCACCGCTCTTGGCCGAGGTGAAAATGCCGTCCTCCGCGGGCGTGTGGATGAGTTTTTCGACTTCCATCGCGGTGTCTTCGGGCCGGGCGGCCGGCAGGTCGATTTTGTTGATGACCGGCACGAGCGCCAGGCCGCCCCTGGAGGCCAGGTGGGCGTTGGCGACGGTCTGGGCCTCCACGCCCTGGGCGCAGTCCACCACCAGCAGCGCGCCCTCGCAGGCCGCCAGGCTGCGACTGACCTCGTAGTGAAAGTCCACGTGACCGGGCGTGTCGATCATGTTGAGCATGTACGTTTCGCCGTCGATTTCGTATTCCATCGTGACGGCGGAGGCCTTGATCGTAATGCCTCGCTCCCGCTCCAGGTCCATGTCGTCCAGCAACTGGTCGTGAAACTCTCGCTGCGAAATCGCCCCGACGCGCAGCAGCATACGGTCGGCCAGCGTGCTCTTGCCGTGGTCGATGTGAGCGATGATCGAGAAGTTGCGGATATGGCTTTGCTCCATCGAGGGGATTGTATTCCCCGCCGGTTCGTTTGACAAGGCGCTCGGAAGGAGGTGGCACAGGTTTATAACCTGTGCCTGCACGGTTCCATGTGGATTTCCCGCGCCGCAGAGACTACAATACTCCCGTCGCGATTTTCATGATGGGTCGGGCGTTTGCGTTTCGCCCCTGTCGTCCCGCGGTATGAATTTTTTCGTCAACCTGGGAGAACAAGGCCATGACCGACGCGGAAAATCCTTACGAATCGCCCGTCGCGAGTCCGTCGAACACGCCATCGTCCACACCGCCGCCCACGGCCGGGTCGATTGCTCCGCCGCCGGCTGAGCCGCGGGACGTGGAAACCAATAATGACGCCCGTACCTTTGCCATGCTCTGCCACCTGACGGCCCTGGCGTCCCTGGTGGGCGTTCCGTTCGGGAACATCCTCGGCCCACTCGTTATGTGGCTGGTCAAAAAGAATGATTTTGCCTTCGTCGATGAACAGGGAAAGGAATCACTGAACTTCCAGATCACCGTGATAATCGCCTTGGCGATCTGTATTCCTCTGATTTTCATTATCATCGGAATTTTCCTGGCCCTCGCGGTGGGAATTACCTCCCTGATCTTCGTGATTATCGCCGCCGTCAAAACCAGCAACGGCGAACATTACCGTTATCCGATTTCGCTTCGGCTCATTAAGTAGGATTTTTACGTTATGGACGATCTTCGCACGTCATATCGCAGTCCGCTGGAAACCCGCTACGCTTCTTCAGCCATGCGCGAACTGTTCAGCGAGCAGCGGAAATTCACCACCTGGCGGCGGCTTTGGCTGGCGCTGGCCGAGGCCCAGCAGCAGCTCGGCCTGGCCATTACCGACGCCCAACTTGCCGCCATGCGGGCGCACCTGGACGACGTCGATTACGCGCAGGCCGACGCCTACGAGACGAAATTCCGCCACGACGTGATGGCCCACATCCACGCGTTCGGCGAGGCTGCGCCCGAAGCCAAGGGCATTATTCACCTCGGCGCGACCAGCCAGTTCGTCAACTGCAATACCGATATCCTCGTGATGCGTCAGGCCCTGGGCCTGCTGCTGGAGCAACTGGCCAACGTGATCGACGCGCTGGGCCGCTTCGCCGAGCGGTGGAAGAACCAGCCCTGCCTGGGCTTTACGCACTTTCAGCCGGCCCAGATGACGACCGTCGGCAAACGCGCCACGCTGTGGTGCATGGACTTCATCCGCGACCTGCGCGACCTGGAATATCGCCGCGACGGCCTGGAATTCCGCGGCGTGAAGGGCACAACCGGCACGCAGGCCAGCTTCCTGGCCCTGTTCGGCGGCGACCATGAGAAGGTAAAAACGCTCGATAAACTCGTCGCGGAAAAGATGGGTTTCGGCGAAGACAAAATCGCGTGCGTCACCGGCCAGACGTACAGCCGCAAGATCGATGCCGCCGTCGCGCAGGCGTTGGCGGGAATCGGCGTGAGTGTGCACAAGATGTGCAACGACGTCCGGCTGCTCGCGCACCGCAAGGAGCTGGAAGAACCGTTCGCAAAAGATCAGGTCGGTTCTTCCGCGATGGCCTACAAACGCAACCCGATGCGCTGCGAGCGGGCGACGGCCCTGGCGCGATTCCTCGTGGACGTTTCGATGAGTCCCGTGCACACCGCAGCCGAGCAGTGGCTGGAGCGTACGCTGGACGATTCGGCCAACAAGCGGCTGGCCATGAGCGAGGCGTTCCTGTCGGCCGACGCCTGCCTACGGATCGTCGCGAATGTCGCCGAAGGCCTGGTGGTCTACCCCGCCGTTATCGAGGCGAACATCGCAGCCGAACTGCCCTTCATGGCCACCGAGAACATTCTGATGGCCGCAGTGCAGGCCGGCGGCGATCGGCAGGAATTGCACGAAGCCATTCGCAAGCACAGCATCGCCGCCGCGCGGGAAGTGAAGGAAAAGGGCAGGCCCAACGACCTGATCGCACGATTAAAAGCGGACAAGGCCTTCGCGAAGATCGACGTCGACGCCCTGCTCGACCCGAAGGCCTTCGTCGGCCGCGCTCCGCAACAGACCGAGGAATTTTTACAAGACCAGGTCGTCCCCATCCGTCAAGCCTACGCCGCCGTCCTCAAACCCACAGGGGATTTGAAAATATAAATAATCCTTGCGAGGCTGGTTGACTATTGCTTGGCGGAGCACCTGCTCCGCCAAGTTCGTGGCACCTTCAATCGTCGCCTCGACGATTGTGGGTGCTTTCCGGAAAGGCAGCAGGGAGCAGGAAATCCTGCTCTGCGACTCTGCTTTGCGTAGCGCTTCGCAGAGCAAAGAGCCGCTACGCAGGGCGAAACAGAGAGGCAGCAGGAAGAAACATAGAACAAAAAAGCACCCACAAGCTCGTTTTTAAGAAAAAACTCGCTTGAAGGTGCCACTTGCTTGAGACAATGTACTTAAAAGCATTTGGGCACATAAGGGAATTTTACAATGATGAAGAGAACTATCAGGAAATGGTTCATCCTCGCTATCGTTATATTCATTGCTCTTCTTATTACTGGTATTTTGATTAGCATCTTCGACAATACTCCCCAAAGGAGTGTGTATTCTACTTTTACGGGTCTCATGCCTTTGATCCTCGGTATTGCAGCCGTATGGTTAGGTTACTGCGTTCAACGAAGAAATGCTTACCAACAACAATTAAGGTCTCTATGGTCAAACCTTATTGAAGCTGTCCATTCTGCTATCTGTTACACCCGAATTGAACACCCGATTGAAGAACAATACCTAACTACCCTTATTAAACTCAGTACCGCTATTGATGAAATTCGCGGGGTTTTTTGTAACCTTGGGGAAAATAATTCAAAAGTTGGTCTGTATCCTTTTGAACCAATAAAAAACATCTATTTGCTTATTGAAAATCTTAGTTTCGGCGATAGACATAAGTCTTGCGATTCTGAAAAATGCCATGAACAAATTTTCGCTCTATGGAAAGATGTTAGAAAAGAAATTCTCAAAGAATTTGATCGTGAAGAACCTTCCTTTTCCCATAGTCACTGGAAAGATTTATCTCAAAGTCGAGTCTATGAAATGCATGGAATAAAAAAACAAGCGACTTAAGATTAATACGATTCAGGTGCCGTGGTTCGCGGAGTCCCGCAGGGACGCAGTAACCACGTTTATTTCGTTATTTCACCATAAAATCTTCTTCAGGGTTGTTTACAACCCTTCCCCCGCCGTAGGCGGGTTTAGGCCCGGCCTTGTAGGCCGGGTGATGGGTTCGTGTCGCGGGCGTCTCGCCCGCGCGTATCGCGGCCATCTTGGCCGCGAAAATAAGGTCATCCCGAGGGCAAGATGCCCTCGGTACTCGCGGGCAGGATGCCCGCGACACTTTCTAAACGGGCTGCTAGTCCCCAGTCCCTAATCCCCAGTTCCCAGTCCCTGCTGTCTGGCGGCGTAGGTGTAGAGCAGGACGTTGATGGCGATGCGTTGGGCGTCGGCGGGGTCGTAGCCGGCTGGTGGATCGGAGGGCGCCTCGGCCGACGGGACGGCCAGCGAATAGCGGCTGAGCACGGCGACGATTCGGCCCTGGTCTTTCACCACCCACAGAATCGGCGGACCCTGGGCTCGGCCGGCGTGTTGGGCGGCGGCGGGCGTCAGCCGTACGGCGGATAAGTTGCTGCCGACGTCGCCGGCGAATCGGCCCGTGACCAGCGGATCGTCCGGCGGAAGGAGCGTAATCGACCCCGGCCCGAACATTCGCACCAGCATGTCCCGCGCCTGGTCGAAAAATTCCCGCCCGCCGGCGGCTGGGTCGATCAGCACCATGCCGCCGCGCTGGAGATACGTCTTCAGCGCCGCCCTTGCCGGCGCGCCGAACCCCTCCAGCCGCGTGCCCGTTAAGTGCACCATCGCCACGCCTGGATTGTAATCCTGCCCCGCGAAAACGTCCTGCCGCTTTAAGCCCACGCTGACCGCGGCTGCCAGTGCTTCGGACCAGCGATCTTCGGTATGCTCCTGCGCGTTCCAATCGCCGGCGTGGTGGATGCGTCCGACCAGCAGCAGCATACCGGGGTGGAAGGCCGGTGCGATTTTGGTCGGTTCGGGCTGGGCGGCTAGCAGTTCCTGCCGGGCGCGGCAGAGCGTCAGGACGTACCAGGCCGCGGCCACCGCGTCGTCCTCGGCCAGAGGCTGCGTCGCCCAGGATTCCTCTTCGGGCTTTCGGCTATCCAGCAGAAAGGCGGCCAACTGTCCCGGTAGATGCGCCCACTGGCTGCGCGAGGCCGTCAGCGACGGCGCCGCCAGCAGCAGAAGGTAACGGTAGGCGTGTTCCGGCGCGTCGCCCCAGTACCATTCGGGCACGGCCTGGATGTTGAAGTGCCCCTCCAGCCAGTGGGCCGTCCGCAGGAAGCATTTCCACAGGTGGTTTTCCACGTCCCCGGGCGGAGGGAGTTGCTTGCGGTCGATCAGGACGCTCCACATGACGGCAGCCGCGGCGGTCGCGGAACCATTGGAAAAGCCCCGCAGGCGGGGCGTCTCTCCCGGTGCATATTGATAGCCGTATCCGCCGTCGGGATTCTGGGCGGCCAACAGGAACTGCTTGGCGCGATCCCACGCCGACGTGGGCGTGGCTGCCCCAAGCCGGTCGGCCTGTCCCAGCGCCAGCATCGCCAGGGCGCCGTCGAACACGTCACAAGGCGCCGAAGGCGTTTCGCCCCAACCGCCGTCGTCGCGTTGGGCGTGAAGGAGCCATTGCACGTCGTCGCGGAGCAACCTGCGGCGGGATTTGCCCAGGCGGGCGTAGACCATCGCCCGCAGGGCGCGGGCGGCTGTCCGTTCGGGGGATCGCTTCGCCAGGCGCTTCAGGAGGACGCGCAGGCCCGGTGAGCGGGGGTCGCCGCCGGCCTCCAGGGCCGCTAAGGCGACCAGGGCCTCGATTCCGCCGTCCTGGTAGCGATACGCCCGGCTGGCAACTCGGCCGGTGCGGGAGGTTCGCCCGGCCAGGCGCCACAGGCCGAGTTTGACGGCTTTGTCCAGTTGGCGACGCGAAATGGTTCGCTTTTGCGCACCGCCCGGCGCCTCGTCCGCGACGGCGGACGGCTGGGCGGAAAAACACGCCCCCGCCAGCAGCAACGCCGTCATACGAAACACAACATGTCGATTTATTTCAATCACCGTTCTTTTCATCAGATGCGGGCGATGTGGTTTGCGGAATCCCGAAGGAATGCAGCAACCACGTTGTTTAAGGCTGTCCAGAAATTACCGTATTGATTGTTCTTCTCTTCGGCCCGAAGGGCCGGTAAGCGTCTAGCCGGGGGTGAGCGAAGCGAACCCCCGGATAGAGGGCTGTTTTATTTTGAGTCCCGACGGGACGGCAGCGAGTTCGTTGAGAAAGAATCGTCGCTGTCGCCCCGTTGGGGCTATAAGAAAATAAGTCCTTTTCCGGGGGTTCGCTTCGCTCACCCCCGGCTAGATGCTTTCTGTCCCTTCGGGACAGGAAAAAACAACAAAATTTCGGAGAAGCTTCATTCATACGCGTTACGCCAATGTATAATGGTGCATGAACATGGTGGAGCAGGTCCCGCAGGGATGCCATAGGTAGGCTCCACCATGCAAGAACTAAGTGCGCCACGCATTTACTTTGATATGTTTGGCATTACTCCCTCAGCGTCAGTTCGTCGGGTGCGATGTTCTCCACGCAGGTGTATCCCACGGCGTCCTGGAGGCGTCGGACAGCCGAGCCGCTCACCAGCGGCAGCATGGCCGTGGTGAACGTCGCCCGCGGCGTGCCGTAGCGTTTGTCCTGTTCGGCGAGAATGGACTCGCGATACCGCCACAGCACCGGCGGAAAACGAATCTGTTGCGTTTCCACGTCGATGACGAACCGCCGCCAATCGTCCACAAACGCGCCGAATCGCAGACGGACGGCCCGGCGGATGGTCTGGGCGGTGAAGGGTTCTTCCGGCAAGGCGGCGCATTGCAGGGCTGCACCGGGGGCCGCCACGACGGCCTGGTATCCGCCGAGGGCGAAGACGGCCCGGTCGATCTCCTCCAGCGTCATCTGCCGGCCGTTCAGGGGAAACAGAAACGCCTTTAACCCGGCGGCGTCCTTTTTCTTCTCCTTATTATGCAGGCGCATCGCCAGTGCGATCGACCAGGCGGCCCGCGCGTTGTACCAGTAGGCCAGGCGGTCGTCGGCAGTGGGATACAATTGCCCCGAGGCGTCCGGACCTGACACCGCCAGGCGCGCCAGTTGCCGTTCGAGCCGGCCGGCGACGCTCCGATATTTATCCACGTCAATGAAGCCGTTCTTGTCAACGCAGCGTTTCAGGACGGCTGCTAAGTCCTTCACGTCGGTGGTGGGCGCAACGGCGGTCACGTCGAGCGTCACAACGCTCGGCTTGACGTCGCAGCCGACGACGGCGGCGAGTAGAATTCCTCCCATAAGCATACGATGTCCTGTTATCATACCCGCGATTGTACGGCCCGGACCCCGAACGGAACAACCCCCATGACGGAAAAGCACAGGCCAACCGGCAAGGCCGCCCCGGCCGACCCACCGCGGCGGCGCAAGCGAAGGTGGTTTCGCGCCCTGCTGCGCTGGGGGATTCGCCTAGTGCTCCTGGCCGTCGTTTTGATCGTCCTTGTGCGTCACGTGGCGGCGCCAAGCTTCTGGCGCTGGGCGACGCGGTCGTTTCTGAAAAACTACTGGTCCGGGCCGATGGATATCGGGAGTGTGGACTTCAACTTCGCCGACGGCACGGCCGTCTTGTCCAACGTGTCCCTGCGCGACTCCGTCGGGCGCCAGTGGGTGCATATCGAAAGCCTGACCTACTATCTGCGCGACTGGCCGAGCTTCCGCCCGATTTTGCACGAAATCCACGTCGACGAGCCGGCCGCCACCGTGTATCTCGACGAAGGACAGGTGAATCTCCCCGTGAAGGGCGCCGCCATCGACGAAATGCTCGATTCCTCCACCCCGCCGGCAAGCCCGCCGAGTCGATGGGACGTGAAGTATTACATCGAAGTTGAAAAAACGTTCCTGAACGACATTTCGCTGGTGGTCGTGGAATCCGATCCGCACTTTCCACGGGATACAATTCCGCCGACGGAGCTGGGCCTGCTGCAAAATCTTCGCTTTTACGGGACGGCGTCGGCCGGCGGCGACCTCACCCTGACCCACGGCGACCGCACCGACGCCCACGCCCGCGCGGAATTCCGCGTGAATCTCTCCCGGCTGATCGTCCGCGACCTGCGCTCGCTGCTGGGCCGGGGGCCGCTGGAAAACGGCGCGCAAATCAAACCCCTCGTCCTGCACGACGTTCACCTGCCCCGAATCACCTACCACGACGGAACGCTGGAGATCCCCCGGTTTTCCGTGAAGGTCGGCGAGGGACGCCTGCGTGGCGAGATGAAGATGCACGTCGCGCCCGACAGGCCGGCAACGTTCACCGGCAACGTGCAGGCACACCGCGTTCCGCTTCGGGCGTTCTACGACGCCTATGACCCGACGCAGAAGGTCAGGTACGGCTACGCCTCGGTGCTGATCGACGACATCGCCGGCACAACGGGCGACCCGCGAGACCTGGAAATGGACGGCGCGGTGGCGATGGATGATTCCGACCTCGATCAGGTGCACGTGATCGAGGACGTATTCCGCGCGTTGCACGTCGAACGGGACAACATCCGGCGGGGCAGCGATCTGCGGATGATCTTCGAGCTGCGCGGCGGCGTGATGACGTTGGCCCAGGCACGGCTGGGGAACAATCTGGTAGCCGTCATAGCCGAACCCGACGGCACGGTGGATATCATCGATCACCGAATGGACCTGCGCATCCTCGGCGGGACGCTCAACGACCTGGGCAAAATTCCCATCCTCGGATGGGCGGCCAACAGCGTGAACCAGTTGACGGCCCTTCGCGTCACCGGCGACTGGAACCGCCCCCGCATTCGCGTCGAACCGATCCGAAACGTCACGTCGGGCGTGGCGTCGTTCTTCCGGGACGTCGCCCGCACCGGCGGCGATTTGACCGGCCTGGAAAAGGAAGAGTAACTTTATCGCCCCGACTGTGTTATATTTATTATAGGCGAAGGGAAACGTCATGAAATATCAACGAATCATTCGCGTAACGGGCATGGTACTTCTGCTATGCCTTCCGGCGTCGTCCGGGCGAGCGCAGAGTTCCAAGATCAAAAGTCTTTCGACTATTTCTTCGGGCATGAGCGTGGGCAAATCGTCCGCGACGAGGAGTTTCAACGCCTACTCCGCCGGGGCGGGGAGCTACGGAAATCTTTACAGTGCTCCCCAGGGAGGTGGAGCATTGAGATCTTCCATCCGGCAACTCAACGATCGCGGCGGTCGGACGGGAGGAAACCCGGCTTCGGCGTTCGGCGGAACGATGCCGGCTGGGGTACAATTCGGCAAGAGCACGAAAACCATCGCCCCCGGAGCTCTCGGCTCGTCAGCCCTGGGCGGCGGCGACGCGCCACCGCCTACCGTCGGAGGCGCGGCGCCCGTGCTGGCGGGGTCCGGGGCAACGCCTTCGGCTACGAAGGTTCACTCCGCCGTGGCGGACGCGGAAGCCCTCGCCACGTTTCCCCTGCCCGCCGAATCGTCCGGCCGTGCGTACGCCGCGGCGGTGGCCTCTCCGCGAAACTCCGACGCCCAGGACGAAGACGATGAAACTCTCAAAACGCTCGCACCCAAAACGGGGGAATCCTTTCATTATCGCCGGCTGATCCGCGAGGGGGAAGACGCCTTCCGGAAGGAAGACTACAACAAGGCCGCCCGGTCCTTCGAAACGGCGGCGGAAATTTCCTCCCAATCCAGTGAAAGCCAGCTCAGTCTCATGCACGTGCATTTCGCCACCGCCCGAAATGAATACAACATGCCTTCGCTCTATCTTCAGCGGGTCCTGCGGGAGGTCCCCGAACTGCCTTTGCTTCCCGTTCATCCTCGCGATTTTTACGGCAACGCCGGACAATTTGTCAAAGACGTGATCCGCCTGGAAGAATACGCTCAGGCCGACCCCGACGACGCCAACGCCCAACTGGTACTGGCGTACATGAAATGGCGGGAAAAACAGCCCGATCAGGCCGCCGCGGCCCTGCGACGGGCGTGGGAGCATCGCAAAAACAACGAGGAACTCGCCGACGCCATCCAGACGTTCTGGAAGGGCCTGGTGCATGCCGGCGCGGTTTCGGGCACACTGGAAGAAACCTCGTCCTCCCCGGACATGGAATCCCTTCCCATGATGCCGGTCATTCCACCGGCGGAGGCGCCGTCTGAGGACGAATGACGGAAGGGAAAATTTACAGCCGAGCAGAAGGATTTGTGGCCTTGTCCGAAATTTGTTTCCATAGTACAATCAAAATTTCTGTACACGGGCAAGCTTTGTTTTTCCCGGCATCGTAGAACGAGAACACGAAAAAACCTTGCTCTCCGGTAGAGTGCGTGTTACCAGTGGAAAGCGCATGGCAATACAAAAAAACGAAACCGCCGCCGCACCGTCAACGGAACTATCGGGGTTGGAAGCATTTGTGGTGCGCCATCGTCACTGGTTAAGCGTGTTGGTGCATTTGCTCCTGTTCTGCCTGTCTCTGCTGATGGCATACCTGATCCGCTCAGACGTCGTCGTCGGAACCCGGTACTCGTGGCAGGAAGGTCTGCAGAATTTCGTGTACGTGCTGCCGTTTTTCCTGATCGTCAAAAGCGCCGTTTTCTGGCGGCTGCGGTTGTTTCGGGGGGGGTGGCAGTATTCGAGCATCCGGGATATTGCCCGCATCCTGCTGGGAGCGTGGATTTTCGTTCTGATCGCCTTTGTCTGCTATACCCTGTTTGTCCAGGCGCCCAAATGGTACGACCGCGTCCTGCCGCCGGTGATCGGGCCGTATTTCCAACTCATGCCGCGCGGCGTGCTGGTGCTGGACTTTCTGGGCACGGTCTTCCTGGTCAGCACGGCGAGGCTGGGCTTTCGCATCTACCGCGAGGAGCTTCGCCCCGTCTCGGAAGAGGGCGTCTGCCGCGTGCTGGTCGTCGGGGCGGGCAACGCCGCCGAGACCATCATCCGCGAAATTAACCGCCAGCGCGTCGAGCGATTCCGCGTGGTGGGCCTGGTCGACGACGACCCGACCAAGCGCGGCATCCTCATCCACGGTGCGCCGGTGCTTGGAAAAACCGACGACCTCCGCAAAATCTGCGAAGAGGAAAACATCGAGGAAATCCTCATCGCCATGCCCTCCGCGTCGCAGAAGGAACTTCGCCGCGTGATTGAGCTGTGCAGCGGCACGAAGCTCAAGTTTCAATCCTTACCCGGCGTGAGCGACCTGATCAACGGGCGGGTGACCGTCTCGCAGATTCGCCCGGTGGACATCAACGACCTGCTCGGGCGCGACGTGGTCAACCTCGACACCGAAGCCGTCGCCCGGTTCATCTACAACCGCGTGGTGCTCGTGACCGGCTCCGGCGGGAGCATCGGCTCGGAAATGTGCCGTCAAATCTGCCATTTCGGCCCGGCCCATCTCGTGCTCGTCGAACAGGCCGAAACGCCCATGTTCGACATCGAAAACGAACTGAAAAAAAGCCATCCCGACCTTCGCATCACGCCTCGCATCGGCGACATTTACGATCGTAACCGCGTGATGGCCGTCTGGGAGGAATGCCGCCCCGACGTCGTTATCCACGCCGCCGCCCACAAGCACGTCCCGATGATGGAACTCAACCCCTGCGAGGCCATCAAAAATAACATCCTGGGCACGCAAAACGTCGCCGACGCCTCGTGCCAATTCGGCGTGGCGGAGTTTGTAACCATTTCCACCGACAAGGCCGTCAATCCCTCCAGCGTCATGGGCTGTTCCAAGCGCGTGGGGGAAATTTATACCCAGGCTCTCAACGGCCGGGAGGGCTGCAAAACGCAGTTCAAAGCCGTCCGATTCGGAAACGTCCTTGGCTCGGCCGGCTCGGTCGTGCCCACGTTTCGGCGGCAAATCGCCGCCGGCGGGCCCGTTACCGTGACCCATCCGGACATGACCCGCTATTTCATGACCATTCCCGAAGCCGCCCAACTGGTCCTCCAGGCCGCCGCCACCGGCGAAGGCGGGCAAATCTTCCTGCTGAATATGGGCGAGCCGGTCAAAATCTCCGACCTGGCGAAGCAAATGATTACCCTGAGCGGCTTTCGGCCTGATGAGGACATCGACATTGTCTACACGGGCATTCGCCCGGGCGAAAAACTCTTCGAGGAACTCCGCACCGAGGGCGAGGACATCGAACCGACCGTGCACCCCAAGGTGCTCGTCTGGGCACACCAGCCCGTACCGTGGGATCGCGTCCAGGCGATGATGAAGAAGTTCGAGTCGCTGGAAAATTGCCCCGACCGCGACGCGATCATCCAGACCCTGCGAGAGGCCGTGCCGGAATATGAACCGAACATCTCAGCCCCGGCGAAGTCGGCTTGAAAGGACGTACCGTGAGCGACGAATCCATTCCCCTGTCCAGCCAGGATATCACCCAGGCCGAAATCGACGCCGTCGTGGAGGTGCTTCGCGGCGACCGCCTGGCGCTGGGGCCTCACATGCAGGCCTTCGAGGCTGCCTGCGCACAACGGGCGGGCCGAAAATACGGCCTCGCCGTTAACAGCGGCACGAGCGGGCTGCACCTGTGCGTCCGGGCGCTGGGCATCTCCGACGGCGACGAGGTCATCACCACGCCGTTCTCGTTCGTGGCTACCACCAACTGCATCCTGTTCGAGCGGGCCAGGCCCGTCTTTGTCGATATCGACCCGGAAACCTATCAAATGGACCCCGCCGCCGTCGAAGCCGCCGTCACCCCGAAAGCCAAGGCCCTGCTGCCGGTGGAAGTCTTCGGCAATACCGCCCACTTCGACGCCTACGAAACCCTCGCTCAAAAACACAACCTTGCGATGATCGAAGACTGCTGCGAGGCCCTGGGCGGCGTGCTGGGAAACAGGCCCGCGGGCAATTTCGGCGACTGCGGGTGCTTTGCCTTTTATCCCAACAAGCAGATCACCACCGGCGAGGGCGGCATGATCGTGACCGACCGGCAGGATATCCGCGACATGTGCCTCTCCCTGCGCAACCAGGGCCGGGCCACCGAAGCATGGCTCAGCCACGCGCGCATGGGCTACAACTACCGCATGAGCGAAGTGACAGCCGCCCTGGGCGAGGTGCAGGTGTCGCGCCTGGACGAAATCCTCGCCAAGCGCCGCGCCGCAGCCGCGTTGTATGACGAAGCCCTGGCGGGCCTTGTACAAAAAGGCCTGCTCCACCTGCCGCCGATGGCCCAGCGCGACAAGGCAAGCTGGTTCGTCTACGTCATCCGCCTGGCCGACAGATTCACGGGTGAGGACCGCGACGCGGTGATGGCCGGCCTGCGGGAGCAGAACATCGGCTGCAATTGCTATTTCGTACCGATTCACCTTCAGCCGTACATTCAGGAAACCCTCGGCACGAAAGAAGGCGACTTCCCGATCACCGAGCGCATCGCCGCCCGCACGATCGCACTGCCCTTCTTCGCCAACCTCAGCGAACAGCAGGTTACCCGTGTCGTGGAAGTGCTGGGAAAGCTGATCTCAAAAAAATAAAGAAACCTTCGCGGAATCCCGGCTAACGGGAGAATATCTCCCGCCAGCCGAATATTTTCTTTACCTTCCCTGTTTGATCTTTTTCGTTTCCGTATCAAGTTCTATAATTCGCTTCCGAATGTTCTGTAATTTATTCATCTGGCCTTGGTTTTTGTAAAGCGTCACCAGCTCATCGGCAGCATGCCGCTGGATAGCGATTCCAACCATGCGGACAATAAGCATCATGTTCTTGTCACGATCCAGAAGTTCTCCCAGCCCCAGCGCGGTTTGGAGATACTTCTCGGCCTTAGCATTATTCCCGGAGGTACGTGCTTTACTGGCCAATGTAACAAGTTCTCGAGCGATGTTTCGATAATCTTTGGATTGCGACATGATCTCGGCCATCACCTTTTGCTGATCCGCCGATACCAGGGAGATGAATTTCTTCTCCGTCATGGTGAACAGATAACACTCCCTGTTAAAATGGAAGCGTCCTTTCCAATGAACCTCCGTCAGTGTCGGTAAGGATTTTTCCTTTTTCCCGCGTCTCCAGAACTCCATCGCTTTTTGCACCTTCTCGGCTTCGTTGGGTGTGTCTTTTGTCGTGGGGGCGACAGTGTCCGGTGCCGTTGTCAATTGTTTGAGGGTTTTCCGGCTGGCGAGAGTGTATCCCTCAGGTACGTCCGTGCTGAAAAGGGCGGGATTGGGATTTTGTATAACCTTGAAGTCCCGCAGTGTCAATTTCAGCGCCTGCCCTTCAACCTGCTTCGGTTGCATGATGATATCGACCATCAAAGGAGCCGCCGTCTTCGCATCTGCCCACACGGTAATGGTTTCGGTATAGTCATCGTTCTTTTGCGTCACCCGAAATCCCTGGGCATCGCAGCCATTTATTTTCTTTTGTGTCAGCTTGGTTTCCTCGCCCGCCTGGAGATTCCAGAGATCACTGACGGACCGTCCGGGTAGGAGGAGAAATCCCAAAACACCCACTTGCTTTTTCTCCCGCTGGTCAAAACGATTTGCTGCCTTGAAACGTTTCCACAGCAAAAGGGACTGATGGGTGTCATTATCAATGATACTGACAATTGGCCCCATACCACTGGTTTGCTCCAATCTCATTTTGCACGGTTCCAGGACTGTGCCTTTAATTATTGTACCTGCCCCACCCTCATTGACATCCATTACGAACTCGTAACTCTTCGTTTTCAACTGCTCAAGCACATCCGCCATGGCGATGCCTGGGGTTCCGCCGATGGCCCAAACGATGGAAATAATGACCATTGTCGCCACAGCCGTTGTCGGCGCGGCAATTTTTAACGTGCGCGTGTTCATAATCATTCTCCAGATACGCCACCTGCGGTTACCCTCAGGGGCGGTAGTTGATTTTCGTGATCGAATTAATGCGATTTCTTTACGGTGAGTTTTTGTCCACTCGGCTGCGTCAAATCGGACTGTCTCTGAGCCGACGGCGCGTCGGATCATCTTGTCCAGCATTTTGTCGTTCTGGTTTTCGTTCATGATGACTTCCGATTCCGTGAGTGTTCCAGATGCGTCTTGACTTCCAGCCTGGCCCGACGAAGTCGTCCGTTGACGGCTTCGACCGATATGTCAAGAAGGTCGGCCATGGCCTCGTAACTTAAATTGTTGCGATATCGCAGGTACAACAGTTCACGTGATTCGGGAGGCATGAGATTCAGGATTTCTCTCACGGCGTCTGTTTCCGGGTTTGAATCATGCGCCTTGGCTGGAATGTCTCGCTCGTTAAGGCTTATAATCTTCGGACTCCGACGAAGAATGTCTCCGGCTTCATTACGACAGATCGTCGCAATCCACGCACCAAAACGCTTTGGATTCTTAAGATCGTTCAGCCGTCGACAAACCTTGGCAAAAGTCTCCTGGGCGGCATCTTCCGCAAGATGCCCATCTCCCAGGACTGCTCGCGCAATCGCAACCAGGAGTGGGTAGTAGCGATGACACAACACGACAAAACTGTCGACATCGCCGCCCATCACGGCGGAGACCAATTCTTCATCCGGCCTTTCTGCCAATCTCATTCCCTTTCCGATACCGGAACAACTAACCATGGCTTTCATACTATAAGACGGGAAATCCTGCGAAAAAGGGCGCATAAAAACTTAAATACATCCATTTTCTGTCAAAATCGGTGTGCGACCCGCCTTCCCTGCCGGAGTTGGCAGAGAACTATTGTTGGGGATAAGCTGTTGAAAGTTTTTTATCTTTAGTTCAAACAAGGGTTTACAGCCTGGGGGGAATCTTCTGGCACAGCCGTTGCTTTTTCCATGTCGTCGCCGTTGCGCGCCCAGTGCAGGCGCGTGGGAACGGGGAATTGAAACAGAAGCTACATAAGTTTTTATGAAAAAAGAAGTTAATAACACACGGCTCTTTGTTGACAATCGCAGAAAAACAAAACACATAAGACAGGAAGCCACAGAGATCACAAAGGCCACAAAGATTAAAGAAATACCAAGAGAATTTCTGTTATTTTTCCTTTGAGACCTTTGTGCCCTTTGTGGCAAAAAATCTTTTACTGACTTTTAATAAAAGGCTTAGGAAAGGAGCATGTATCCATGACAGCGAAGCAACTGGCATTTGACAGCAAGGCCCGCGAGGCGTTGTTGACGGGAGTCAAAAAACTCGCCCGGGCCGTCAAGAGCACACTCGGCCCGCGAGGGCGATGTGCGATCCTCGACAAGGGCTGGGGCGCACCGACCGTCACCAAGGACGGCGTAACGGTGGCTGAGGAAATCGAACTGGCCGACAAGAACGAGAACATGGGCGCGCAGCTCGTAAAAGAGGCCGCCTCCAAGACCTCCGACAAAGCCGGCGACGGCACGACCACCGCGACCGTGCTCGCGGAGGCGATCTTCGCCGAGGGCTACCGCAACCTGGCCGCCGGCGCCGACGCGATGAGCCTGGCCCGCGGCATCCGCCGCGCCGTCGAGGCCGTCGTCGCGGAACTGGCCAAGCTCTCCACGCCCGTCAAGGGCGACGAGGACATCCGCAATATCGCCGCCGTCAGCGCCAACAACGACCCGCAGGTCGGCAAGGACCTCGCCGACGCCATGAGCAAGGTCGGCCGCGACGGCGTAATCACCGTCGAAGAGGGCAAGGGCCTGGATACCGTCGTGGACGTCGTCGAGGGCATGCAGTTCGACCGCGGGTATCTCAGCCCGCACTTCGTGACCGACCAGGAAGCGATGGAATGCGTGCTGGACAAGCCCCTGATCCTCATCCACGAGGAGAAAATTTCCAACGTCACCAAGATCGTCCCGATTCTGGAGAAGGCCGCCCAGAAGAAGCGCCCCCTGCTGATTATCTGCGAGGACGTGGAGGGCGAGGCCCTCGCGACGCTGGTGGTCAACAAGTTGCGCGGCATTCTGCAGATTTGCGCCGTCAAGGCCCCCGGCTACGGCGACCGCCGCAAGGCCATGCTGGAGGATATCGCCATTCTGACCGGCGGGAAGTATTTCAGCAAGGACCTGGGCATTGACCTGGCGACGGTGGAGCTGGCCGACCTCGGCCAGGCCAAGCGCGTCCGCGTGGACAACGACAACACCACGATCCTCGAAGGCGCCGGCGGGACGAAGGACCTCCAGGCCCGCATCGCCCAGATCCGCCAGGAGATCGAGGCCACCACGAGCGATTACGACCGCGAGAAGCTCCAGGAGCGTTTGGCAAAACTCGCCGGCGGCGTGGCCCAGATCAACGTCGGGGCCGCCACCGAGAGCGAAATGAAAGAGAAGAAAGCCCGCATCGAAGACGCCCTGCACGCCACGCGAGCCGCCATCGAGGAAGGCGTCCTGCCCGGCGGAGGCGTGGCCCTGATCCGGGCGGCCAAGGCGCTGGACGCGATCAAGGCCTCCGGCGACGAAGCCACCGGCGTGGATATCGTCCGACGGGCGATCCAGGCCCCGCTGCGACAGATCGCCGCCAACGCGGGCGAAAGCCCCGCCGTCATCGTCAGCAAGGTCGCCAAGGGCAAAGGCGCCTTCGGCTTCAACGCCGACACGATGGAATTCGGCGATCTCGTGGAAGCCGGCGTGATCGACCCCGCGAAGGTCACCCGCACCGCGCTGCAGAACGCCGCGTCCGTCGCCACGCTGCTGCTGACCTGCGACGCAGCCGTCTTCGAAGCCCCCAGGGACGAAGAACCCGCACCGATGCCCGGCGGCGGCATGGGAGGCATGGGCGGAATGGGCGGCATGGGCGGAATGGGAGGCATGGGCGGCATGATGTGAGAATGGGCAGCAGGGAGCGGGAAGCAGGCAGCCGTCCCGCTGCCCGCTACCTGCTCCCCGCTCCCTAAAACAATAAACGGACCAACCAGGACAAAACAAAAAAGATACGACAAGGAGAATAAACCATGGCAGTGAAACCATTGGATGATCGCGTTCTTGTGAAACAGTGTGAAGCGGAGCAGAAGACAGCCGGCGGCATTGTCCTGCCGGACAGCGCCCAGGAAAAACCCCAGCGGGGCAAGGTCGTCGCCACCGGCCCGGGCAAGCTGCTGGACAGCGGCCAGCGCGGCAAGTTGAGCGTCAAAAAGGGCGACGAGATCTTCTACGGCAAGTACGCCGGCACGGAAATCAAAATCGACGGCGAAGAGTACGTCATTCTTCGTGAGAGCGACATCCTGGCGATTGTGGAGAAATAAGTATCCCGTAGCCTGTAGCAGGTAGCCCGTTTCCCGGCTACCGACTACGGACTACCGGCTACCCAAAGGAGCAAACAATGGCAACGAAGCAAATGCTTTACGACAGCGACGCACGGGCGGCGATTCTGGACGGCGTGAGCCAATTGGCGGCGGCTGTCAAGGTCACGCTGGGCCCCACCGGGCGGAACGTGCTGCTGCAGAAATCCTTCGGCTCGCCGAAGGTCACCAAGGACGGCGTGACGGTCTCCAAGGAGATCGAACTGCCCAATCCCTTCGCCAACATGGGCGCGAAGATGGCCAACCAGGTCGCCAGCAAGACTTCTGACATCGCCGGCGACGGCACGACGACAGCCGTCGTGCTGGCTGAGGCGATCATGGCTGAGGGCCTCAAGACCGTAGCCGCCGGCGCGAACCCGATGGCTGTCAAACGCGGCATCGACCAGGCCGTCGCTGCCGCCGTCGAGGAAATCGCCAACCTCGCCAAACCCGTCAAGGGCACGGACGACCTCCGCAAGGTGGCCACCGTCTCGGCCAACTGGAACGAGGACATCGGCGGGCTGATCGCCGAGGCCTTCGAGAAGGTCGGCACGGACGGCGTGATCACGGTCTAAGAGGGCAAGAGCATCACGACCGAACTGGAAGTGGTCGAGGGCATGCAGTTCGACAAGGGCTACATCTCGGCCTACTTCATGACCAACCCCACCACGCTGGAGGCGGTGCTGGAAGACGCCTATATCCTCATCCATGAGAAAAAGCTCACCAGCCTGCGCGACCTCGTGCCGCTGCTGGAGAAAATCGCCACGTCCGGCAAGCCGCTGATGATTATCGCCGAGGACGTGGAGGGCGAGGCGTTGGCGGCGCTGGTGGTCAACAAGCTGCGCGGCGTGCTGAACGTCTGTGCGGTCAAGGCGCCGGCCTTCGGCGACCGCCGCAAGGCGATCCTGGGCGATATCGCCGCCCTGACCGGCGGGCAGCTTATCAGCGAGGACCTCGGCGTGAAGCTGGAGACCATTGAGCTTTCGCAGCTCGGCCGGGCCAAGCGCATTATCGTGGACAAGGAAAATACCACGATCATGGAAGGCGCCGGAAAGAAGAAGGATATCGACGCCCGCGTGGAGACCATCCGCGTGCAGATCGAAAAGACCACCAGCGATTACGACCGCGAGAAACTCACCGAGCGCCTGGCGAAGCTGACCGGCGGGGTGGCCGTCATCCGCGCCGGGGCGGCCACCGAAACCGAAATGAAGGAACGCAAGGACCTCATCGACGACGCCGTGCACGCCACCCGCGCCGCCGCGGAGGAAGGCGTGGTCCCCGGCGGCGGAACGACGCTGCTGGCCTGCATCCCCGCGGTGGAGAAAGTTCGCGCCAAGGCCAAGGGCGACGAGAAGATCGGCGTGGATATTGTCGCCAGAGCTTTGCGCTCCCCGACGCGCCAGATCGCCGAGAACGCCGGCGAGGACGGCGACGTGGTCGTCGCGGAAGTCATGGACAACGGCGGCAAGAAAGGCTTCAACGCCCGCACGGGCCAGTACGTGGACATGGTCTCCGCGGGCGTGATCGACCCCGCGAAGGTCGCCCGCTCTGCCCTGCAGAACGCCGCTTCCGTCGCCGGCCTGCTGCTGACCTGCGACCTGATGGTCACCGAATACGACGCCAAGAAAGACGAAGAACCCGTCGCCGGTGCGGTGATCTAAATACTTCAGGTCAAGGAATAACTCAGTTGTCATTCTGAGCGAAGCGGCGAACGGATGTGAGCCGCGAAGCCGAAGAACCTTACGTAGGATTAAGCGTTAGGCCCTTCGACTTCGGCCCTTCGGGCCTTCACTCAGGGTGACAGCGATGTTTGAAAACCAAACACAGGGGCGTCGGTGATTCTACTCGACGCCCCTGTGTTCATTTTGACAAATGAATTGGTTTTGAAGCCCGAAAGATTGTGGAATATCCAAACGATCTGATCTTGAAACCCGAAGGTTGTGGAGTATTCATACGATCCGGTCTTGAAACCCGAAGGTTGTGGAATATCCATACAATCCGGTCTTGAAGCCCGAAGGTTGTGGAGTATTCATACGATCCGGTCTTGAAACCCGAAGGTTGTGGAGTATTCATACGATCCGGTCTTGAAGCCCGAAGGTTGTGGAGTATTCATACGATCCGGTCTTGAAGCCCGAAG
>JAFGEJ010000119.1 GCA_016931655.1 Phycisphaerae bacterium | reverse complement strand
TTCTCTGTGACCTCTGTGTCTCTGTGGTAGATTTTTCAGAATTCTCAGAAGACGGTTTTTATTTTTTTTACAAAAAAAATCTTCTCAGAAACTCAGTGTCTCAGTGTCGGATGTTTTTCTTGTGCTCGGAATCGATGGATTGTAGTTCCCGCCGCGTCAAGCGCCAAGCGACTTTCGCGTTATTCCAGGTTGGCGTGGCGGGCCTGGAAGGCGGCCACGTCGAGTTTGAGCTTTTCGGAGATCACGTCGAAGACGGCGTCGAGGCAGAGTCCCGCGGCGTGTTCGAAGACCGCCGCCCGCGTGACGATGTCCTCCGCCGTCGTCGGCACGAGCACCACGTAGTCGGCGTCGCGCGCCAGGGCGGAGTCGGCTTCGGAGGTGATGACCACGACTTTCGCGCCGAACTGCCTGGCCCGCTGGGCGAGGTAGTCGGTGTATCCCGTCGCGCCGGTGCAGCTGATCGCCACCAGCAGGTCGCCTTTCCCCGCCGCGGGCGTGATGGTTTCGCCGGTCACGTAGGCCGTCAGACCCGCGTGCATGAGGCGCATGCCGAACATCCGCGCCACCAGGCCGCTGCGCCCCGCGCCGGTGACGAAAACGCGCTTCACCTTTCGCAGCATCCGCGTGAGCGTCAGGAACTGCGCCCAGTCCACGCCGTCCATGACGCTTTCGACGCGCTGAAGCAGCGATTGGCCGGCCGCTCGCACTTCTGTTTTATCCGACGGCATCGCCGACTCCTTTTTTCTCCCATCGCTTCAGGTTCACCACTTTCGCCAGCGTGCTTCTCTGGTCGCGGATTTCCGCGCGGATGCGGTTCTCCGCCTCCAGCACGTCGGCGGCGCGGTTGGCCATCTCGACGGCCCGGTCAGCCGGCAGGACCATCACGCCGTCGTCGTCCGCGACGATCCAGTCGCCGGGGCGGATGGTCTGATGTGCGATTTCGATGGGCACGTTGATTTCGCCCAGGCCGTGCGGATTGCCGGCATGGCTGGTGACATAGCGGGACCAGACGGGCAAACCCAGGGCGCGAATCTCAGCCGCGTCGCGGGCGGCGCCGTGAATGACCACGCCCGCAACGGACTTGTTCTTGCAGCTTTCACTGGCCAGTTCGCCCCAGACCGCCGGCGGCACGCCGCCGGCGTCGATGACGATAATATCACCCGGCCGGGCGACGTCGATGGCTTCGACGGGCTTGGCCCAGTCGCCGGGCATGGTGCGCACCGTCACAGCCGGCCCGCAGGCGAACTGCCCCGGCCCGATGGGGCGAAGCCCCTCCAGGCAAGGCCGGCGGTGCGAGCCGTCCGAGATATTGCTCGTGCGGACGGTCTGGAGCGTTTCGCGCAGCGTTTCCGCGCTGGCGCGTTTGAAATGCTCGCTGGCGACAACTTGGTCGGTGTCGATGGCCCGGCGGATGTCGGCTGTCGCTTTTTGGGGATCGACGGCCTTCGTGATCGCACCGCCGACGATGACAACGTCCGCGCCCGCTTGAACGGCGGCGGAGGCGGTTTCGCTGTTGATCCCGCCGGCGACGGCAAGTGTAAGGTCCGTGGCCGCTCGCACCTCGCGCAGCAGCGCCAGCGGATCGCGCCCGGCCATCTGCTGGTCGATCGCACAATGCACGTCCAGCCACGCGACGCCCAACTCGCCGGCGCGTTTGGCGAAGGCAACGGGGTCCGCCAAGCCTAATAGATCGACGGCTACCTCGATGCCGTAATGACGCCCCGCTTCGACGCATTCGCGGATTGTGCCCTCGTCGGCGGCGCCCAGGACGGTCATCACGTTCGCGCCGGCCTTGGCGGCGCACTCGGCCTCGATCCGCCCGGCGTCCATCGTTTTGAGGTCGGCGATGATGGTCTTGTCGGGGAAGGCGGCCCGGAGCTTTCGCACCGCGTCCAGCCCTTCGGATTTAATCAGCGGCGTGCCGGCTTCGATGTAGTCCGCCCCGCCGGCAACGGCCGCCTTCGCGACGGCCGCCGCGCGGTCGAACTCCACAAAGTCCAGCGCCACTTGAAGTTTCGCCTGCGTTTTCATGCCCGATATGCTACCTGCCCGCCGGAACGGATGCAATCACCCCGCGGCGGTTTCGCCGATTTTGCCCAGCCGGTGTCCCTTGAAAAAGCATCCTGAATCTGCTATACTAAAAGTACATAAAAGGGCAGAGGGGAGTGGATGTATGCGTCAGCCTAAAAAGTCCATTTTGAACCGATACGCCCGGACCGACGACGGAAAAGTGATTATCGACGTCGCCACGGCCCGCATTGAGGACCTGTACAACCGCCTGGACCTGGTTTCCCCGTATTTTCGCAAAGACCTGGACGGAAACGTCGCCAACTACCTGCTGGAATGCGCCCGGGAAATCGGCCCTTCGCCGTTCGTCATTCGTCTGAGCCTGTCGCAGGAACCCACGCCAAAAATGATAACCTGGGTCCGCAACAGCATTTGCAGCTTTTTCCTCTACTGGAAGGACCTGGAGAAACGCCGCGTCCGAAAGATGCTGCGAACGTCCTCGATTCTCCTTGCGGTGGGAATTGCGATTGTGGCGATTGTGATCTGGATGAACCGGCTTCTGCCGGCTGCGCGGGGCGTGCTGACCAGCGTACTGGCCGAAGGGTTGACGGTGGCGGCCTGGGTGGTGATGTGGGAATCGATGGCGTCGTTTTTGGTGCTCTGGCTGCCGAGGCGAAGTGAAATCAAACTGCTGGACCGCCTCGCCCACGCGCCGATATTCCTGTCGGCTACGAAGCAAAACGATCCCCGCAGCGCCGTCGGGGCGGCCTAACAGCCCGTTTAGAAAGTGGCTTGGACACCTGCCTGCCGGCAGGCAGGTCTCTGTGGTCAATGGAAAATTTGGCCTAAAAGCGGCACGTCCAAACGGATGCAATTTTTTTTTATCAAAGACTTGACTAAATCCCGCCGATGTCCTATTATGAACGTAGGTTCATAATAGGACGCCCATGACTCGCCCCCCCAAACATCGTCAGGTTCTCGGCCCGCCGCCGGTGGTCGTATACAAACCCGCCGGCGTCCCGACCCGCGATTTGGCGTGGGTTACGCTGACGCTCGACGAATACGAAGCCATTCGCCAAATCGACCACGAGCAACAGGACCAGGAAACCGTCGCCGAGGCGATGGGCGTTTCGCGTCCGACGGTAACGCGGATTTACCAGTCGGCCCGCAGGAAAATTGCCCGCGTGCTCGTGCGGGGCGAGGCGCTGATGATCGAGGGCGGCCCCGTGGTGCGGATCGACGCCGACGAATCCGTTTTCCCGCCCGAGCGGGGATTCGGGTCGGGCCGCGGCCGGGGTTTTGGACGCGGGCGGGGAAGAGGCTTCGGCCGAGGACGACAAACAGGGCAAGGCCCAGGAGACAGGACATGAACATTGCCATACCCGCACAATCGAACAGTCCCGACGCGAAGGCGGACAGCCGGTTCGGACGGGCGGCCTTTTTCGCCGTCTATGACACGGACGCGAAGCAATGGAACTTCCACGACAACGCGCAGAATCTTCAGGCGGCCCAGGGCGCGGGCGTCCAGGCGGCCCAGAACGTCGCGCAAACCGGAGCGGAGGTTCTGCTGGCGGGCAACGTCGGGCCCAAGGCCATGGCGGCCCTTCGCGCGGGCGGAATACGGGTGTTTCAGTTGTCGGAGAACGTCACGCTTACCGAAGCGGTGAAACAATATATCGACGGGAAGTTACAACCCCTGGACCAGGCCAATGTGCCGGGTCACTGGATGTAAGTAAACCACCGAAAAGGAAAGGATACGATCATGCCGGGATTTGACGGAACAGGACCGATGGGACAAGGCCCGATGACGGGACGAGGATTAGGCCCCTGCGGCCGGGGAATGGCGTTTCGCCGCGGCGGCGGACGAGGTTTGGGCTACGGGCGCAGCTGGTTTCGCGGCGGGGCGTATTCGTACCCCCAAAACGCGCCGGACGCTTCCGCCTCGGACGATGCACGCATCGAGGAACTCGCCGGGCGACTGGACCGGATCGAGTCGATGCTCGAAACCCTCACGAAGTCCGGGAAATGAAAATCGCCGTCACCAGCGGCAAGGGCGGCGTGGGCAAGACGTTCGTGGCGACGAACCTTGCCGCCGTCCTGTCGCGCGATCACGATCTGGATTTCATCGACTGCGACGTGGAGGCGCCCAACGCGCATCTGTTCCTCTCGCCGAACGATCGGCGGGAAGAGGCGGTGGTTCTGCCTTGTCCCACCGGGGCGGACGCGTCACGCTGCACCGGCTGCGGCGCGTGCGCCGAGGCGTGCTATTACAACGCCCTGGCGGTGATGAAGGGGACAATGCTGGTGTTCCCCGATTTGTGCCGCTGGTGCGGCGCGTGCGTGCTGCGTTGCCCGAACCACGCGATTCAGGTCAGCGAGCGGAACATCGGAACGCTGCTGTCGGGCCGGGCCGGGCGGATCGACGTGCACTGGGCGCTGCTTCAAACCGGCGCGGGAGGCATGTCGCCCCGGCTGATTCGCATGCTGAAACAACGCTCGACGCGCGACCCGGCGATTCTGGACTCCCCGCCGGGCACAACCTGCCCCGTGGTCGAAACGATTACCGACGCGGACGTGGTGGTCCTGGTCGGCGACGCGACGCCCTTCGGCCTGCATGACCTTCGGCTGTCGGTTGAAATGTGTCGGCGTATGGGCATTCAGCCGGTTGTCGTGGTCAACCGCGTGGGGATCGGCGATTCCACCGCCCTGCGGACCTGGCTGGCGAGGGAGAACCTTCCGTGCCTGGCGGAATTTCCCGACAGCCGGGAAGCGGCTCAGCGGTATTCCCGCGGAGAACTCGTCGTCGACGCCATGACGGAATTCCGCCGCCGATTCGAGGAATTGGCGGAAAAACTCCGCTCCCTGCCGATACGGGAAACGCACTCCGCGACGGCATGGGATCGCGTCCCGAACGATTCGCCGGAAGACATGGAATCGGCGGAGCTTCCCCCCGCGGCGGATGGTTCGCGGGCCGGGGCGGAAATCGTCGTCGTCAGCGGCAAGGGCGGAGTGGGCAAGACCAGCCTGGCGGCGTGCTTTACTCAATTGGCCGGCGGAGTCGTCGCCGACTGCGACGTGGACGCGGCCGACCTACACCTGCTCCTTTCGCCGACGGTGGAAATCCGCGGCGCGTTTTTCGGCGGGCGCACGATGCAAATCGACCCGTCGCGCTGCACCGCCTGCGGCGCGTGCGCGGAGGCCTGCCGATTCGACGCTGTTGCCGCCGGCGAGGGGAAAACGCCGAGGATACGCTCCTCGGCCTGCGAAGGCTGCGGCGCGTGCCTGCTGGTTTGCCCCGCCGAGGCGATCCAGGCCGCCCCGACGCGCGACGGGCGATGGTTCGTCTCCGGAACGCGCCTGGGAAACATGAGCCACGCCGAACTGGAACCGGGACGGGAAAATTCCGGCAAGCTGGTGACGCTGGTTCGCAAACACGCCGGGATTCTCTCGGCCCGCGACGGGCAAGACGCCGAAACGCTGCTGGACGGCTCGCCGGGAACCGGCTGTCCGGTCATCGCCTCCGTCGGCGGGGCGAGGGCGGCGATTCTCGTGACCGAACCGACGGTCTCCGGCCTGCACGACCTGAGACGCATCCTCGAACTGACGAAACATTTCCGCGTACCGGCGGGCGTTATCATCAACAAGGCCGATCTGAACGACGGCCTGGCGCGGGATATTCGCGCGACGGCGGAAAGGGAAAATACGCCCATTCTGGGCGAACTACCCTATAATGGCGTGTTCAACGACGCACAACAGGCCGGCTTGACGGTACTGGAGTTCGCGCCCGAAAGTGAACTCTCGAACAGGATTCGTCAGGTCTGGTCGGCGGTGCGGGAAAAACTCCTCCGTAAAAACCTGCAAGGAGAGACCCCATGAAAATTGCGATTCCATTGGCCGGCGGACAACTGTGCATGCACTTCGGGCATTGCGAGCAGTTCGCCCTGGTAAGTGTGGAAAACGGCGCGGTGACCGAAACGCAATATCTCACGCCGCCGCCTCATGAGCCGGGCCTGCTTCCACGTTGGCTGGCCGAGCGGGGAGCGACGGCGATTCTCGCCGGGGGCATGGGAATGCGGGCGCAACAGTTGTTTGCGCAACACGGAATTGAAGTGGCTGTGGGCGTCTCAGCCGGTCGGCCCGAAGAAATCGTCGCGGCGTACCTGGCCGGAACGCTCGCCACGGGCGAAAACGTCTGCGATCATTGATTGAAACGTGGCCTGGGCCTCCCTATGGGACAGGTCTGGCCCAAGTGTCGCAGGATCATCTTGATCCTGCTTATGCAGATTTTCCACGGGCAAGATGCCCGTGGAACACTTGGACGGGACGTCCAAGCCACATTTTACAACAGACCGATCAATTCCATCGGATGATCGATGAGTGTCTTTGCGCCGTGCTGGAGGAGTTCGTCCGCGGTGCGGAAGCCCCAGGTCGCGCCGATAGCGTACATCCCCGCCGCGGTGGCGGTTTGCATGTCCGTGTTCGTGTCGCCGAGATACAGAAACGCCTCGACGGGCAGATTCAGCGTTTCGCGGATGCGTTTGGCGCCGGCCGGGTCGGGCTTGGGGGCAACGTCGTCGGCAACGCCCTGGACAACGTCAAAGCGATGATTTCCCAGAAAATGCTGCACGCAGAGTTTCGTGGTGTCGTCCGGCTTGTTGGACAGGACGGCCAGCTTCAGGCCGCGATCCGCCAACGCGCGGAGCATCTCGTCGACGCCGTCGTACGGTTTCGTCTTGTTCTTCCAGCGTCTGGCGTACTCGGCCCGCATGAGCTGCACCAGCCGGCGGATGTCCTCGTCGGTATATGTCCCCGCCGGCAAGGCCCGCCGGACCAGGTTCGCTACGCCGTCGCCGACGAACGTTTTGTACGCCTCGGCCTGATGCGTTGGAAAGCTGTTGGCCGACAGCACCGCGTTCATCGAGTCGGCCAGGTCCTCCAGCGTGTCCAGCAGCGTTCCGTCCAGATCAAATAAAACCGCTTGATAGGTCATAAAAGTGTACAGCTTTCTCACTTGAATAGAGGGACAATTCTCGATTCAACATCTTTCCGAAATGGTGCGAAACCATCCGGACAACGTTCGGCCAAGCGATTCATATCAATATGTTCCGCAATGGTTTGATAGTGATTTGCCAATCCTTTTCCCGATCCGAAAATCCGGGCCGCCCGATCCTTGGGATGTTTTCCT
The DNA here is from genome assembly GCA_016931655.1 of Phycisphaerae bacterium. Taxonomy (GTDB): domain Bacteria; phylum Planctomycetota; class Phycisphaerae; order SM23-33; family SM23-33; genus JAFGEJ01. The sequence continues at coordinate 1,767 of JAFGEJ010000119.1, read as the reverse complement.
GAACCTTCCTTCCCTGCAAGCGATTCCGGGGTTGTATGACAATGGGATTTATCACCGTCGGCATTTTCTATAGCGTTTTCGTCGCAGATCATCCAGGCGTCGAACGTTTCTATGGCAGTTCCAACGGCACAGGATTGAAATAAAATCATCATCTCATCTCGCGCCTGTTTCAATGGTTCGAGACGATCTTGGTTCTTCTTTCGATCTCGATCTATGAGTACAACAACAGCATCGTATTCGTCCGCTTTTGCGAGAAGAATGAGCCGTTTCACTTTCCTTCCCCATTTATGCCCTTTTCCGGGAACGTGGCGTACTTTACTGAATGGAGTACAGGTGTATTCCACCGCCGAAGGCTCGGCGAGCACACGATGAATCAAACGGGGCAGAGCAGGTAACTCCCCTTCGGGTTGTAGTGCTACACCCGTTTGACTGCCCGATTCATGTTTACCTTCGCAGGCAATAAGAACTCGGCGAACGGTCATTTCTCCCCCCGAACCGTTTCAACAATTTTCTTTTCATCGAAGGCCGTCCAAATCTCGCCGGCGCCAAAGTGTTTCCGCATTTCCTCCACTTCCGGGAAATCCGATAGCTTCACGGCGTGAACCGCTCCCTCGTCGTCCTTCTGAAACACCCGCACCTCTTCCGGCTCGACAAGATCGAGCAGATAGGGCGAATGCGTGGTGAGAATGATCTGAATGCCGCTTTGCTCGGAAAGATGATGTAGCGTATCCCTGATTTCCTTCAACGCACCGGGATGAACGCCGTTTTCAGGTTCTTCAATCAAGAATATATGATGCCCCGGCTGCTTCCGGGCATATTTCAAAGCCAAAAAAGCCAGGGACAACATCACGCCATCAGAAACGCCAACGGCAGGTAAAACATTATCTGACCTGGTGGTAAATTTTATTTCCACAAGGTCCAAATCTTTATCGGGGGTAGAATGACGAATAAATCCCCTTCCGATTTGTTTGTAGTAGGGAAAGCGAGAACAAAACTCGTCCTGAAATTGTTTAAAATTATCAATATCCCCTCGGATATTATCGATCAATGCGGGCAAACCATCACCGGTAGATAAAAAAGCAGCAGTTGAACGTGTCGGCTTACGTAATGCGGCTGGATTGAAATGAAAATAGTCAATCTGACCAATTGCATTCCGATTCCAATTTTGGGATTTGGATCCCTTATGATTGTTTTGAAGTTCTTCACTTCCCATAATGGTTTTATTTGTCATTTTAATTGCAGCAAAAGCGCGGCGACAATCTTCTGGCACATCCATAGCGTCCGCTTTCATTTCGATTCGGACAGCATTTTCTTTATCACATTGCCAAGGCCAGTTATCAATTGGATCAATCCCTAATATTACGAAATCATTTTGTACTTTACTAATGGGTGTAAACTCTGTGAGATTCGCATCCGATACGAGGCCAACCAATTGAATCGCCTGCAAAAACGCCGTTTTGCCGCTGTCGTTCGGGCCGATGAGGACGTTGAAGGGGCCCAGCTCGATGTCGAAATTTTTGAAGCACTTGAAATTTTCGATGTGCACGGACGTAATCATGGTTGTGCCTTTGTTGTTCGGAGACCCAGGGGCGGCTGCAGGCAAGGAATGTCATTTCGTTCATTCGGCTTGCTGTCGCCCCGTTGGGGCTAGAACCAATATAATTCCTTCCGGGGGTTCGCTGCGCTCACCCCCGGCTATGCGCTTGCCAACCCTTCGGGTTTCCAAACCTGCCTACCCGCGGGCAGATTCGTTGGAGGTGGTTACAC
>JAFGEJ010000118.1 GCA_016931655.1 Phycisphaerae bacterium | reverse complement strand
TGATGAAGAAACAACAAATCCGACACAGAGTTCCTGAGATACTGAGAAGAAGCTTTTGATTTCGATTCTCTTGTTTTTCTCAGTTTCTCAGTGACTCTGTGTCGGATCTTTCTCATCCACAGGGGGAATCATCGAGTTGCCGCCAGGAAATAAAGATCGCTCCCGGGGTATCAAAACATTATCAGACGGTAATTTATCTTGTTTTTCATGGATATTTCGCTTCCGGGCGGCTTGTCAGATTTTTTCTCCTGGGGTATAATGGAGGCCGTGGGCAGTCGAGAAGCCGCGTCTTCGCCGCTGGAAAAGCACGGCAGGAGTTGCCCCGAACATCATCACGCAATCGGCCTTTGGGAGGCCGGCCAGGGATGGTGCAGGAAAACGCTCGTATGAACGACTGGATGGACGCCGAGAAGCGCGTGGAACACGCGCATAAGTTGTATGAAAAGGGCCGCTGGCCTGAAGCGGCCGCGGAGCTCCGCGCCGCCATCGAGTCGAACCCCTTCAATCCCTCCTGGTACTTCAACCTCGGCCTGGCGCTGGAGGCGATGGAAGACCACCTCGGCGCCTGCAAGGCCTTCCAGACGGCCCACGAACTGGACCCCGACGACATCGAAACGCTCAACTGCCTGGGCGTGAATTACACCCGCCTGGGAAAATACGCCGAAGCCCTGGGCTGTTTCGAGGTGATCCAGAAGGTCCGCCCCGACTACGAACCGTGCTACTGCAACCGGATCGTCACGTACACGGAACTGTCGCGCCACGACGAGGCCGAGATGATGTTCTACCTCGCCCGGCAGGTGAAGGACGAATGTCCGCTGTGCTATTTCAACATCGGAAACAGCTTCTACGCCCGCGAACAGTACGACCGGGCCATCGACTGCTGGCGGCAGACGCTTCGCCTTTCGCCCGATCACACCCAGGCCCACGCGCGCATCGGCGACGCCTACTGGGCCAAGGGCGACCTGCAACACGCCCGTGAGCACTACGAAGCCGAGGCGAAACTCTCCGACGACAACAGCGAGGCCCTGCTGGACCTGGGCGAAGTGCTGATGGAACTGGGCGACTTTTCCCAGGCGGAAGTGAACATCCGCACCGTGGTGGAAAAAGATCCGCAACTGGCAGCCGGGCATTTCTGCCTGGGCGAACTGGCGGAAAAACGCGGCGATTTCGCCCACGCGGAGTATTGCTATCGCAAGACGCTGATGCTGGAGACGCAATATCCCGGCGTGCGGACGCGCCTGGCGAGGCTGCTGCTGCGGCAGAACCGTCAGAAACAGGCCGCCCAAATGCTGATCGAGGAATTGCGCCGCTGCGGCAGCGATCCCTCCCGCTTGCAGGAGGTCGGAGAGCTTCTCATCGAGGCCCGCCAGACCCACAAGGCCCGCGAAGTGCTTAGCCGCCTGGTGGAAATCAAACCCCACGACGCCCACGCGCGACACAACCTGGCCGTCAGCTGCTTCCTGCTGGACAGCCTGAACGAGGGCATCCGCCACTGCCGCCAGGCCCTGCGCCTTCAGCCGAAGTATCCCCTGGCGCTGTACAACCTCGCCCTGGCGCACCTGCGAAAAGGCCAGGAGCAGCGGGCAAGGCATTACGTCGCCCGCGCGATGCGCCTCGCGCCGGAAGACAAAAACATTCTCCAGCTCGGCCGACGTCTGGGACTCCAGGGGTTCTGGTCGAAACTCCGCGTCCGCCTCGTGCCCAAACGCACCAAACAACCCAAACCGGCGGAAGAATAATCCGGGAGCGACTGTTTTCCTGGTGGAAATTCTGTGATCACACCGAGTCTTGTGGGCGTACAAAAACGCGACACCCCTTAGGGGCAGGCTCCGTCACTGAGAAACTGAGATAAAAACAAACAAAAATCTTCTCTGTTTCTCTGAGTCTCAGTGTCGGATTTTCTTGATTTCCCATCGTGCCAGAATTTTTAAAAAGTCCGGTCGCTCACAATAACACACTCTGTTCGTTTGCGGCTTGAAGTTCCCCTTCGGTTTCCGTTACACTCTTCGCCCAATAGCCATGAAACCGAAAACCACAATCGTACTGGTGATTCTGTTGGTCGTCGCGGCGTCGGGAATCTGGCTGGCGAAGACCATGCAGCGTCGCGCCGACGAACAGGCCGACGCGCCGGCGGGGCGAATTTTCCCCCACACGACGGGCGAGGCAAAGAAACTGATCCTCGAAAGCCGCGACGGCACGAAGCTCGTCTTCGTGCGCAACCAGGGCCGATGGAACCTGATCGAGCCGCGCCTCCTGCCGGCCCGGGCCGAGGCCGTCGATGCCGTCGTCCGAATGATGACGAACCTGACCTACCGCCGCGCCCTGCCGTCGGGCCATTCCGCCGGTGCGCCCTCCGCGGCGGCGACGGGACTGGACCAGCCCCGCTGGACCGTTACGCTCATCACCCCCGCCGGGCATATCGACACGCTCCACGTCGGATCGCCCGCCCCGAAAGTCGGCGGCGACGACGAAACGTACGTCCGCGCAGGCGAGGAGGGCGCGGTATACGTCGTGGCGCAGGACCTGGCCGCCCTGCTTCAACGCGACGTGAAAGACTACCGCGACAGGACCGTCCTGCCGGAAGTGCAGCCCGAAGCCGTTACCGCCGTTCGCGTCGCGGGCCGGGCGAATTACACGCTCCGCAAAAACGCGGACGGCTGGTCGCTCGTCAAACCGTTCGCCGCCCGCGCCGAGACCTCCGCCGTCCAAATCCTGCTGAGAAAACTCACCACCGACTTGCAGGCCCGGCGGTTCCTCGCCGAGGCGCCCGTCACGGCGGCGCCTTTTGGTCTGGACCGGCCCCAACTCGTCGTGACCGTCACGACCCGCCCGGCGAAAAAGAAAAAAACCTATATCCTCCTGCTGGGAAGCCATCGCGACAAGGACGTCTGCGCGATGGTCAAAGGCAGGCCTGAAGTCTTCACGGTCCCCGAAGAGATGCTCAACGACCTTCAGCCGGACCCGGATTCGCTGCTCGCCAAAACGCTTTTATCGTTCGCGCCCGCCGACGTGGACCGCGTGCAGGTGCAACGCGACGGTGAAACGCTTCTGTTGCGGCGCAATGGCGCGTGGAGCATGGCCCAGCCGTTCGCCGGGCCGGCCGAGAATAGCGCGGCGGACGAACTGCTGGCGGTGCTTGGAAATCTTCGGGCGGAGCGATGGATCCCCCCTGCCGGCGGTTCGGAGATGGCCCTGCCCTCGCCCCGCGCGACGATCACGCTGCACCCGCGAAACGGTGAGGAGTGGACGCTGCGCATCGGGGCCCAGAGCGAGGACGGCCAGGACGTGTTCTGCCAGCCGGGCGGCGCGTCGGCGGTGGCTGTCGTTCGCGGCAGCGATATAAATACGGTTCTTTCGCCGGCGCGACGGTACTGGCCTGTAACGCTTCTGCCGATCACGCCGGGGGCGGAGATTCCCGGCCTGACGATCGATCGGTCGGACGGCGCGTTCGTGCTGGCGAAAATGGACGACGCCTGGACGCTGGCGGCGCCCGTAACGGGCCGGGCCGACGCCAAGGCCGTCCAGACTATCCTAAAAACACTCCGGGGCCTGCGGGCCGAGAGGATCATCGCGCTGGGCGACTCGCTGCCGAAAGCCTACGCGGCGGCGAAAGACCGCGTTACCGTTTCGCTGGCCGTCCGCGGGCCGGGCGACGAGTCGGCGCGAAACTACCGCCTGGCCGTGGTGAAAATCGGGGAAAAAGTCTTCGCCTGGCGCGAGGGCGAATCTCCCACTGCCGTCGGCCTGTGCCCCGCAAGCCTCTACACCGCCCTCACCCAGCCGCTGGCGAAGGGGAAATGATCCGTTCCATTATGAGCGGTGGGCGTAAGCCCACCGATTATTCCAAACACCCATCGCATCCGGAGAAATCGGCGGGTTTACACCCGCCGCTCATTGAATCGAATCCGGATTTCCTTATGAAAGAGCGGTGGGCGTAAGCCCACCGATTCGTCCAAACACCCATCGCAATCCACTGCCATAAATTGACCGAACGCGGCGGAGCAGGTGCTCCGCCGCGCATATATTCGCCGCTCGTAAAATCGGACTTTCTAATCGGACCGCCGGGCGTCTACAATCGCCGCTGATGGGCGACGCGTCGGACAGCGCGGGGTTGGAAACAAAGCAAGGCCGGCTGATCCGCGCGCCGCTCGTGCCGCCGGCCGCGGCCCTGGCGGCGGGATGCCTGGCCGGGCGCTACCTGCCCGCACCGATATCCCTCTGGATGCTCCTGGGAGCGGCGGGACTGATCGCCGCCTTTGCAACACTCAGCCGCCCCCGCCTGGCGGCGCTGCGGACGGCGGCGATTCTGGCGGCGGTGGTTTCGCTGGGCGCGGTGCGAATGCACCAGGCGTGGTTCTCCGTGCCGCGAGACGATATCGTCACCTACACGGGGCGGAGCAAAATCCTCGCCACAATCCGCGGCCGCGTCGCGAGCTTTCCGCAAATCTTCTCACCGAACGTTGAATTCGGCTATCGTCCTGAGCCGAGGGTGTTGTTCCTGCTGGACGTGGATGAAATTCTCACCGACGCGGGCCGCGCCGGCAAGACGCCCGCCTGGCGCGAAGCGAGAGGCCTGGTGCGCGTTACCGTGGACGAACCGTACGTCCCGCCGCGCCCGGGCGAACGCCTGGAGATTCAGGGCTGGATGGGCCGCTTCGCCCCGCCGGGCAACCCCGGCCAATACGACACCGCGGCCGCCGCGCGTCGCGGCGGCACGTGGGTGTGGTTCCGCGCGCCGAGCAGGCGGTGCGTCCACCTGCTTCAGCCCAACCAGGGCGCCCGCTCGACGGCCTTGTGGCGACTTCGCGCCACGCTCCGCCAGCATCTCGTCGAAACCGGCGACCTGCAAAGCGGCCGGCTGCTCAACGCACTGATCCTCGGCGAGCGGGACGCCTCGCTGGGCACGCTGAACCGCACGATGCAACGGGCCGGCGTGGCGCACTTTCTGAGCATCTCCGGCCTGCACCTGGGCGTGTTCCTGGGATTCGTGTACCTGCTGTGCCGCCTGCTGCTGCTTCGGCCCCGAACGGCGGCCATCGTCAGCCTGGCGGTGCTGGGGGCGTATCTTCTGCTCGCGGAGCCGCGCCCGCCGCTGCTGCGCAGCGCGATCATGGCGGCGGCTCTGCTGGCGGGCGTCATCGTGGGCCGGCCCGGCTCGACGCTCAACGCGCTGGGCCTGGCGACGATCCTTCTGCTGCTGATCGACCCTCGCCAGATCCTTCAGCCGGGCTTTCAAATGAGCTTCGCTATCGTCGCGGGACTGATTTTCCTGTTTTACCCGATGCGGCGGTTTCTCTTCGGCCGTCGGCTGCGACGGCGCGGCCTGGTCGTCTTCCGCGGCGATCAGCGTGTGCGCCGCTGGCTGCACTATTCGGTCGTGAATCGCCTGATCGACGCCGTGTCGCTGGCGGTGACGTGTTACGTGGTGGCGGCCCCGCTGGCGGCGGTGCAGTTCGGCGTGTTTTCGCCCTGGGCGATTGGGCTGAACCTGCTGCTGTTCCCGCTGGTGGCTGCGGTGCTGATTCCGGGGTACGTTTCGATGGCGCTGGCCTGGCCGGCGCCGAACCTCGCGGCGGCGGTGGGGAGTCTTTCGGCTGGGGCGGCGGACCTGCTGGCGCGGGTGGTCGAAGCGTTTGAAGTTCTTCCGGGCCTGTCCCTGCCGATGCGCCCGGTGGGCGTCGGCTGGGGGATTCTGTGCTACGCGACGCTGGCGGCAGTTTTGTTCGCTCGCGGGCGGACGGGGCGGCGAATCCTCGCCGGCGTTCTCATCGCGGCCCTGGCGGGCGTGACCGTATGGACGCAACTGCCCGCCGGCACGCCGGAGGCGCAGCTTGACTTGCTCGCCGTCGGGGGCGGGCAATGCGCCGTGCTGCAGACGCCCGCCGGCGAGACGCACATCATCGACGCCGGCACGCGAAGCGGCTTCGACGTCTACCGTCGCGTGCTCGCGCCGTTCCTGCGGGAAATGCGTCTTCCCAATCCACGGGAGGCCTACGTCTCGCACGCCAATTCCGACCACTACAACGCCCTGCCGAATCTGGCCGGCGAGACCGGCCTGGAAACCCTGTACGTGTGCGACTACTTCGGCCTCGGCGAGTCGCCCTTTTCCGCGTCGCGCCAGATGCTCGAACGTCTGCACGCCGCCGGCGCAGCGGTGCACCGCCTGCGACGCGGCGACCGGGTGCAGCTCGACGAGCGGACGCGCATCGACGTGCTCTGGCCGCCCGCCGGCAGGGAAGGCCTGTCCGCCAACGATTCGTCGCTTGTGCTGCGCGTCACGTGCGACGAGAAGAGCCTGCTGCTGACCGGCGACGTGGAGGAACTCGCCCAGGCGGAGCTGCTGAAGGACCCGGCGCAACTGAAAGCCGATGCGCTGGTGCTGCCGCATCACGGCGGATGGGCCAAAACCCTCCCGGCCTTCGTGGAGGCCGTCGGACCGAGCGTGATTCTCATCAGCGCCGGACGCGAGCCGAAGGGTCCGTCAGCCGGGCGGGCGGAGATACGCGAATTTTACGATTCCCTGCGCGTAAAGTATCGCTGTTTCACCACGCCGCGAAACGGATGGATTCGCCTTCGCTTCGGCCGGGGTGGGCAGAACGTCCGAACGATGCGATGAGTTGAGCGAAACATGAATCCTTACTCATGTCTTATTTTCCAGGTCTTGTTTACAGTTGGTCGTCGGCAATCGGAATCAAAACGACGATACCTGCTCCCTGCCATACACGTTTATATATCCAGTCCCAAATCAAATGTGTAACCATAAAGTGCTTGCACTACTTTAACTTTGCAGTCTTTTGTTTCTTCCTCAGCCCAACGGGCTGAGACATACCAGCCCAGGGCGAAGCCCTGGGACCAGATTGTCTACAAACCCAAGCCCTGTAAGGGCGCGACATATCTTTTCAATCCCAAAGATATTCTTCCTTATAAGGGACATTATATCGACGAAGAAATTCGAGGTATTCTTCCTGAAACGTTTTTGTGCAGTGATGTTCCTTTTGGTTGTCTATGTAACGCAACAAGGCAGACAATTGAGATTGGCCGATGGAAAACGCGCCGTACCCGCTTTGCCACGTGAAATCGTTTGGTGCGCCGGTTTGTTGTTTTATCCACGCCGACGAGGATTTCTTGATCTCCTCCAGAAGTTTACTGACGGCCAACGTTCTGGGCAACCGGCAGGCGATGTGAACATGATCCACCGTGCCGCCGACGCGATAGGCTTCGGCGTCAATGGCGCGGCAGGCGCCGGCCAGGTAGGCGTGGAGTTGAGATTGATGTTCCGATGTGATATCGGGTCGGCGTTGTTTCGTGCTGAAAATCACGTGTAACAGAATTTGAGACAACGATTGTGACATACACCCACCTCTTTTTTTTGTCTCGCCCTTTCAGGGCGTATCCCTTTTTCGCATTTACACCCAGGGCGTTGCCCTGGGCTGGTATGTGTAAGCCCTTCGGGCTATAAAATATAATCACCGTCTGTAAGCTCGATGAACTTCAATCATATCTTCACATTTTCAAATTTTTACAATTTCAAAAAATTTCGCAGCAGGTCGAAGCCGACGTCGGTGAGGAAACTTTCCGGGTGGAATTGCACGCCCTCGGTCGGCGCGGTCTTCGAGCGGATGCCCATCAGTTCGTTCTGATCGACGGTCCAGGCCGTCTCGTAGAAATCGTCGGAGAGGTTCGCGGGGTCCACGATCAGGCTGTGATAGCGCGTCGCGGTGAAGGGATTCGGCAGACCGGCCAGCAGGCCCTTGCCGTCGTGCCTGATTTCGCTGACCTTGCCGTGCATCAGCCGGCCGGCCCGTTTGATTTCCGCGCCGAACACCTGGCCGATGCACTGATGGCCAAGACACACGCCCATAATGGGAACCTTGCCGTGGAAATAGCGGATGAACTCGCAGCTCAGGCCCGCTTCGTTGGGCGTGCAGGGGCCGGGCGAGATAATCAGGTGCGTGGGCTTGTCGTCGGCTTCGACGTCGGCGGGCTGCTTCGCGTCGTTGCGATAGACGCGAATCGCCTGGCCGACGCCCAGTTCGCCGATCCGCTGCACGAGGTTGTACGTGAAACTGTCGTAATTGTCGATGATCACAATCATGGCTGGGTCCTTTGGATTTCGCCGGTAGTACTCTATCACATCAAAAAAATATCAAGCTGTCATCCTGAGCGGAGCGAGTCTTCGAGCGAAGTCGAAGGACCTCACGCCCACCTGCCCGTAAGATCCTTCGACTTCGGTCCTCACTTCGTTCGGACCCTCGCTCAGGATGACAATATATGGAATAAGTCCGGCAGCGGCTACTTCACCGGTGCAATCAGTTCTGAAACGAACTGACTGACCGCTTTGGCGGTGTCTTCGTTGCTCTTGCCGGCCTTCATCGCGTCGGTGATGCGATGGATGATCGCGGAACCGACGATCGCGCCGTCGGCTACCTCGCAGACGTGCTTGACAGTCTTTGCGTTGCTGATGCCGAAGCCGACGCAGATCGGCGTGTCGGTATGCGTGCGAAGTTCCGCGACGGCGCGAATGGTTTCTTCCGGCAGCGCAGTCCGCTCGCCGGTAATGCCGGCTACGGAAATGTAATACACGAAGCCGCGGGAGGCCTTGGCGATGTCGGCCTTCCGGTCGTCGGGCGTGGTCGGCGCGATGAGCATCACGTTGCACAGCCCGGCGGATTCGACGTGCGGGGCGAGATCGGCCTGGCTGCCCAGGGGCAGGTCGGGCACAATCAGGCCGTCGAAGCCGGCCGCCGCCGCGGCGGTGCAGAAGGCCTTAAAGCCGCGACGGAACACGATCGAATAGCTCACCATCGCGCAAAGGGCAAGATTCCCGCCGGCGGCGCGATACGTTCGCACAACGTCGAAAATGCCGTCCACCGTCACGCCGGCGTTGAGCGCCTCGGTGTAGCTGGCCTGGATCGTCGGCCCGTCGGCAATCGGATCGCTGAACGGCACGCCGAGTTCGCAAATCCGCACGCCGCACGTTTCCATCTCGCGCAGCAGCAGCCCGGTCGTCGGAAGGTTCGGATACCCCGCCGTCAAAAACGGCATTAAGGTTTTTTTGCCCGAGCTTCTGAGACTATTGAATATATTCACCAAACGATTCGATTCCATAACTACCTCGTGTAAGAACATCCGACACAGAGTTCCTGAGATACTGAGAAGATTTTTTATTGTTACTTATTGCTCATTTAAAATTTTTATCTATTACTTCATATTGCACAAATATCCGACACAGAGTTCCTGAGATACTG
>JAFGEJ010000117.1 GCA_016931655.1 Phycisphaerae bacterium | reverse complement strand
GACAGCAACTCTTCCTTCTCATTACACTCGCTGTCGTCCCGTTGGGACTCAAATCAAAGAACTCGTTTCCGGGGGTTCGCTTCGCTCACCCCCGGCTAGATGCTCCTCGACCCTTCGGGTCGAAGAGAAGAGAGAAAAAAACGGGAATTTCTGGACGGCCTGAACTAAACCATTACCACAGAGACCTGCCTGCAGGTCTCTGTGGTAAAAATCCGGATTGAACGAAAGGATTTCCGATGAAGGTACTCCTGGTGGGCGGCGGCGGGCGGGAGCACGCCCTGGCGTGGAAGATCATGCAATCGCCCCTGTGCGATCGGCTGTACGCCGCGCCGGGCAATCCGGGCATCGCCGCCGACGGCGGCGAATGCGTGGACATCGCCGTTTCGGACACCGCCGGCCTGGTGAAATTCGCCCAAGCCAACGGCGTGGAGTTCGTCGTCGTCGGCCCGGAGAATCCGCTCGCCGACGGCCTGGGCGACGCGGTCCGCGAAGCGGGCCTGCTGTGCTTCGGTCCGACGAAGCAGGGCGCCCGCATCGAGGCCGACAAGGTCTACGCCAAAACGCTCATGCAGCACGTCTCGGTTCCGACGGCCGAGGCCCGCGTGTTCCACGACTTCGAGTCCGCCAAGACGTACGTCCTGTCGCGCGATCACGGCGTGGCGGTCAAGGCCTCCGGCCTGGCAGCCGGCAAGGGTGTGACCGTCTGCCCCGAACCATACCAGGCGATTAAACCGCTCGAAGAAATCATGCTCTCGAAGGTCTTCGGCCAGGCCGGCGAGGCGGTGCTCATCGAGGAAATGCTCACCGGCCAGGAGGGTACGGTGCTGATGCTCACCGACGGGCGGACGCTGTATCCGCTGGAGCCGTTGCAGGACCACAAGGCCGTCGGCGACGGCGACACCGGCCCGAACACCGGCGGCATGGGCGCGTATAGTCCCGTGCCGATCATCAACCGGAAAACGATGGCGCGGATCGAGAGCGAAATTCTCGTGCCGATCGTGGACGCGATGCGCCGCGACTTCGGCCGCTATGAAGGCGTACTGTACGCCGGACTGATGTTCACGCCCGCCGGCCCAAAGGTCATCGAATTCAACTGCCGCTTCGGCGACCCGGAGTGCCAGCCGCTGATGATGCGATTCAAGAGCGACCTGCTCCAAGCGCTCCTGCTGACCGCGCAGCACAAGCTCGAAGAGGCCGTCGTCGAATGGGACCCGCGCCCGGCCGTCTGCGTGGTGATGGCCTCGCGGGGATATCCGGGTTCGTACGAAAAGGGTTTTGAAATCACGGGCATCGAAGAGGCGGAGGCGCTGGGCGACGTGAAGGTCTTCCACGCCGGCACGGCGATGAAGGATGGCAAACTGGTCAATAGCGGCGGGCGCGTCCTGGGCGTGACCGCATTGGGCGAAACGCTCGCCGCCGCCCAGGAGAAGGCCTACGAAGCCGTCACGAAAATCCAGTGGGACGGCGCCTTCTGTCGCGGCGACATCGCCGACAAGGCCGTCCATGCGGAGAAAAAGTAGCCGGGAATCGGTGGTCAGGGCCTGTAGGGCGTGCAACTCGTTTGCACGCGCAATCTTTTACGAATTGCGAATTTTGTAGGGCATGTAAAAACTTGTGGGATGATGACTACGGGAGATGGTTTCATGCACAAAATGAACTCGTATGAAAAACCGTATGTATTGAGATATATGGTTGCGTTTATTGCCGGTGGAGCGGTTGGAATGTCGGCGACTGTACTTGTTTCCTATCTGTTCCAGAGAGTTGGATGGGGTGGAATGTCCACCGGAGTTCTTTGTATTCCCTGGATTGTTTGTGGTGCTATTCTTATTCCGGCGGCAGTACACAAAGGCGTAATGTTGGAACGAGAAAGACAAAGTAAAACCGAGAAGTAGGGCAGAGTTACCGCCCCACGATGAATGGCGGAAAAAGCTATGTTCCAATCCAGCCGCATTATGACTTTCGCAACGGTATTGCAGGTCGTCCTCAATATCATGCAATGGTTGACAGCAGCTTTTTCCTATGCATTGAATAAAAAGATGGGTGATACGCCGGATTATACATTCCTTATCTTTGCCGGCATTCATACTGCCGTTATTATCGGGATTCTGCTCTGGGATTATTGGATTCGCACACGTGGGGATGACCAAACAGCCGCCATCGCCGTCGTGGTAATTGCGAACTGCCTCCTGATGGCATTGGAATTGATTCCCGCCGCTATTGATGGATTATGTGAACCTGCTCTTCATGCAATGTAACGCAGGGCATACAACCTGCCGCAGGTTCTACCAACTTTTTACTTCCCGAGTTTGTATATGTGGTAGGTGTTTTGGTAGCCGATCTGCTTCCTCAGCGCTTCGGGCAACTGCTCAAGAATCCCCACGGTTGTTCGGATGCTCCCCGCGCTGGGATGGTCGTTGGACGGCTTGATGATTTCATCGCTCCCGAGAACAAAGCGATCCGGAAATTCCTGAAACAGCGCCAGCCATTGCGGTTTCAGCCGGCCTTCCCTGTCGAGAGGAAACGTACGCGGGGCCGCCTTTCGCTCCCGCATCCCGCTGGCGATCCGAATACTCATGTACAGGTTGGGATTTTCCGCGAGGATTTTGCGGGTCAAAGCAACGGTTCGCTTTCCGGTATTATCCCACCCCAGATGCACCCAAAGGATCTTCGCCTTTCGGTTGTGGGCGAGCAGTCGGCAAAACGCGGCGATGTTCGGCTTGAGCGTTTTCGGATTGGGCGGCGAGTGAAACCGCGACGGCATGGGCATCTCTTCCGGAATTGCTTCCATGTGAATATCCACGGGCAGGCCGTATTTGGCCGCCAGGTCCGCCAGCCGAAGGAACAACGGATGATCCGACGGCGCCGTTTCATAGGGATGGTCCTGGCTCATGGAAAAATGCTCCGTAGCCATTTCCCCGAATCCGACCACTCCCTCTCGAACCAACTCCTCCGCTCTGGCGTCGAAGGCCTTTTCCATCGCCTTCGTTACGCGTCCTTCCCGGATGGCCTGCTGAATCATCACGTTCAAAGTGCCGCCGCCGCCCAGAACGGCAAAACGCCCCGGATATTCCCTGGCGACGGGGAAAAGGTCCTCCGCGAGAAGAGGGTCCTTTTGCTGCACCGTCTGGGGCATGGGGAGAATAAGGTTGAGTTTCACGCCGGTGGCGTCCATGTTTTCCAGCGCGATTCTGGCGGCGGGTTCCAGGTTCAATCGCCCCCGGACGCGCCGGCCCACGAGGTGATTGTGGGTATCAACGTATATCCATTTCGACCCTTTGTATTCTGATCTCGTTACTTTGCCGTCGTTGTTTGCGTCCATACGATCAAACGGCGTACCTGCAAACGACGACGTTGCGAACAGACCAACCCAAAGGAAGGCGACGGCTGTCGAAATCCATGTCTTCATGATTTGTCTCCTGAGGCCACGTGTATCGATCCGCAAGGTGGGCGCCTCTTTGGATGCGTTTGGTACTGCTCTGTTGAAATCCTTGAAAAACAAAACGAAGAAAATTCGCCACAAAGTGCGCAAAGGTCACAAAGGAAGAAAAAATTCAGACCCGTTTCGTTCTTTTTTACTTTGAGTCCTTTGTGCCCTTTGTGGCAAAAAAATCTTTTCAACAAAGCAGTTTGGCATCATACACATCACGGCTTGCGGATGAGCAGTTGGAGGCTTTCCTCAAAGAAGGCCTGATGCACCCGCCGGCAGCGGCGGCGGAGGCGGCGGGCGTGGCGACGGTCCCGCCCCGGACACCACCAGCGAAGCCGGCGGGGAAAATTGTGACGCCGCAGAAATTCATCCAGGCCGGAGACCACATCAAGCGTCTCGGCCGGCGCGACGGCCAGGTCGAACTCGTGAAAGCTCACCGATCGGCCATAGCGATACAGGGCGTCTTCGTCGGCAGCTGCCAACGCCCGGCACGACGGACGGGAGCTTCGCGCGGCGTACGGCAGGGCGATTCGCGGCGGCAGCCAATGGAAAAACGGCAGCTGCGAGGCGTGGGCGTCGTAATCCCACAGGCGGTTGGGCGTGTCGATCACGCCCAGCAGGCCGCCCGCCGGCAGCAGGTCCCAGGCGCCGCGCAAGGCGACGAGACGCTCGGCTGGAGTCATGTGCTCCAGCGACGCCCAGAACAGGACCACGTCGAACGACTCGCCCGCCAGGCCGGCGGCGAGTTCGTCGGCGTTGAGGCGAATCAGCCGGGCCGAGAGGCCCTGGGCCTCCAGCCGCGCCCGCGTCACGCGCAGCGAGTCGTCGCGCAGGTCCACGCCCGTTACCTTCGCGCCCTGCTCGGTGAGGGGAACCGTCCCGCAACCCGTGCCGCAGCCGACTTCGAGAATCGCCGCATCGGCCAGCGGGCGAGCGGCGTCCAGCCAGGGGATGACCAGGCGACGATTGCGGCCGGTTCGGGCCTCCAGGTCGCGGAGCATTTCTTCCGGCGATTCGCCGGCCTGGCCGCGGTCGGCGGCGCCGTTTGATTGCCAGTCGTCGCGCAGCAGCGCCAGGACGGCCTGTCGGCCTGCTTCGCTCGGCGAACCGAACCGTGCGGAAAGGCGCGGGGGAATTCTCGGCGTGGTCAGCGCCGTAAGCCAGCGAGCCCGGCGGGAGGAATCACACATCGCAGCCATGCGGGCATTGTGCACCCGAAAGGCCGGCTTCGCAAGGGCCGCGTCACGTTTCCACACACGCCCGCGAACGACGACACGCGGAAAAACGTCTTGACGATATCCCTTCTATTTTCTCTAATGGCGTTTCGCCTTCGGGCACATGCACCGTTAGCTCAGTTGGTAGAGCAGCTGACTCTTAATCAGCGGGTCGGAGGTTCGAGTCCTCCACGGTGTAGTCCGCCGCAGGCGGACTAGAGCAGGTGAGCAGTAGAACAGGCGAACAGTAAAAAAGAGGCTGGCGCCGTTTTGCGGGTTTTGTCCGAAAGCAGAGTGGTTCTGCTCACCTGCGGTCTTCTGATCTCATGTTCTCCTGCTCAGCCGTTTGTCCGTCTCGAACTTGTGACAATAAAAATTTCCCTTCTACCGGCTGGGGGGAGAGTACAATAATCGCCCCTATGCACCGCGTGTATTTCATTCTGGGCTGTACCGCCTGCGGGAAGGGAGCGGTGGGACGCGAGTTGGCGCGACGGCTGGGCGCGCGAATCCTGAGCGTCGATTCGATGAAGGTCTATCGTCGGATGGATATCGGGACGGCCAAGCCGTCGGCGGACGCGCGGGCGGAAATCCCGCATTACGCCGTGGACGTCGTCGAGCCGTCCGGGGCGTATTCCGTCGCGCAATACGTCGCCTGCGCGGATCAGGCGGTCGCCGAAATCCGCGCCGCCGGCGCGATTCCGCTGGCCGTCGGGGGTACGAGCCTGTACATCAAGGCCCTGATGGACGGCCTGTTTGAAGGCCCCGGCGCCGACAAAGTTCTTCGCGCGGAGTTGTCCGCCCGCGCAGCCGCCGACGGCACGGAGGCCCTGCACGCGGAACTGGTGCAGGTTGACCCAGCCGCGGCGGAGCGAATTCACCCCAACGACGAAAAACGCCTTATCCGCGCACTGGAGGTGTATCGCACAACCGGCGGGCGAATCAGTGAGTTGCAAACGCAATGGGATTCCCAAATCGGGCGATACGATTGCGTACTCATCGGCCTGCGGCGCGAAAAATCCGACCAGGCCGGGCGAATCAACGCCCGCGTCCGGCAGATGATCGAACGGGGGCTGCCGGAAGAAGTTCAGAAACTGATGAGCGAGCCGAATCCCCTGAGCAGCCAGGCGGCCAGTGCGGTCGGATACGCCGAATTGATCGACCACTTCCAGGGTCGCTGCCGCCTCGATCAGGCTGTCGAACGCATCAAAATCAACACCCGCCGGCTGGCGAAGAAACAGCGAACGTGGCATCGCCGGTTTCCCAACGTCGCCTGGTTCGACCTGGCGGCGGACGAGACGCCCGAGGCCGCGGTGGAACGCGTCCTTTCGGCTGTGGAGTTTGAATAGTCGCGGAAAAAGCAAACGGAAAAAGAAATCCTGTTGCAGGGACGGGTGGCGCACGTATAATTTGCGCACGTTGTGTAACCTGCGGCGTACCGGGGGTCGTGCTGCTCCCGGTCCGCTTTCGGATAAAACGGGTGTGGATACACCGTTTTTGGATTCAGAGGAACAACGTCGGGTCAGGATGATCCGGCCAGACTACAACGAAACGAAAGGATTGAATCATGGCGGATGAACAACATGTAGTCAAACGAATCGACTGGAGCGAGGTGTTCAGCTTCCCGCACATCTTCAAGAGTTTCAAGATGGCCAGCCATCCCAGCAAGCTGGTTCTCGGCCTATTGGCGATCGTGCTGATCGCCGTGGGCGGAGGCGTGCTGGATTACGCCTGGGGACTCTTCGGCGGAACGGTGCGCGAGAAGGAAATTCTCACCTACGTCACCACTCCTACAAGCGATTACGAACAGTCCTTAAAAGCCTACGAGGAAAAGCAACTGGCCGACGCGGCCGAGCTCAAAGCCATGGCGCACAATCAGCGCCATGCGCTGATGGGCTTCCTCAGCGCGTGGAGCCAGGCGAGCAAGGGCCGCGGCGGCGTGGCCATCGAGGTCTTTCGCGCGGATCTGGGCGAATACAACAAGAGCAATGAATCCGACGCCTCGTACGATTCCGTGACCGGCGCCCAGATGCTCAAACGCGCCAAGGACGAAAAGCAGGACGCTTCGGACCTCGTGGACGACGCCGAGGAAAAGTTCGGCGAGGAAATGAAGAAGGTTGACAAGCTTCTCGACGACGTGGAAGAAAAGGCCGAGAAGAAAATCAAGGAAATGAAACTCGCCGACGAGAAGGAAGACGAGGCGATGGACGATTTGGCCTTCGCGATGGACGCCGCCGAGCAGGCCAAAACCGACCGTCGGCTTCAGTTCGCCCTTGCCAAACGCGGCGTGGAAGGGGTCGGCGTCTTCAAGAGCTTCATTGGATACCAGGGCGACTGCGTGCGCAACGCCATCCTGTCCGTCCGCCACCTGAATTTCCTCGGCGGCATGGGCGAATACCAGAAGCTGGTGCAAAGTCGTTTCGTCGAGCCGGCGTCGCTGGAGCTGGACTCCGGCCTGCCCAAACCGGCGGAACTCTCGCCGAAAGACGAAACCGCCGGCGCGGTGGTATACCTGCTGATGATGGCGGAGGGCCTCCGCTGGCTGATCCTGGAGCACTGGGTGTTCGCCGTGATTCTGCTGGTGTGGATGCTGATCGTCTGGTCGCTGCTGGGCGGGGCGATTTATCGCATCGCCGCGGTGCAGTTCGCCCGCGAGGAAAAAATCTCGATCGCCCAGGCGCTGAAGTTCAGCGCCAAGCGTTTCCTGAGCTTCTTCAGCGCCCCGCTGATTCCGATTGCCATTATCGTTATCGTGGCGCTGCTGTTGATGCTCGGCGGGCTGATCGGGAGCATCCCGGTTGTTGGATCGCTGTTCCTGGGCATTTTCTTCGGCCTGGCCATCCTGCTGGGCGTGGGCGCGGCGTTCATGCTCGTCGGCCTGCTGGCCGGCTGGCCCCTGATGTACCCCACCATCGCCGTGGAAGGTTCGGACAGTTTCGACGCCATCAGCCGGAGCTTCTCCTACGTCTTCGCCCGTCCGTTCCGGGCGGCGTTCTACGGCGTGGTGGCGGCGATGTACGGCACGATCACGTATCTGTTCGTCCGCTTCTTCGCGTTCCTGACCCTGCTGGCAACCCACACCTTCGTCAAGGGCGGCGTGTGGGGCGGCGGGGCGGCCTTGTCGCCGGACGCGGATAAACTGGACGTGTTCTGGCATCGACCCACGTTCTGGAACCTGCACGTGTTCAACGCCGAAGCCACCAACTGGTGGGGCGGCCTGTGCGGCGCGCTGGTGGCGATCTGGGTGCTGATCGTCGTGGGCCTGGTCGCCTCCTACCTGCTGACGTTCTTCGCCAGCAGTTCGACGGCGATTTATTACGTCCTGCGCCGCCGCGTGGATGCGACGGACCTGGATGACGTATACGTTGAGGAAGAGGAAGATTCCGCCGCCCCGCGGGAACCGTCGGCCGAATCCACCGAATCCGAAGGCGATAAAGCTGAAGAAGAAGACAAGGCCGAGTAAGCCCTGCTCTTCAAACAATCCTTTCGTTTCACGCGGGCGGCGTTCCACCGGGACGCCGCCCGCCGTTTTGGGATGGCTTTGCTCTATTGAATTCATGGAAAACAAAACAGAGAAAATCGGCCACAGAGGACACAAAGGTCACAAAGGAAGAAGAAAATCACAATCAATCTGTTGTTTTTTCCTTTGAGACCTTTGTGTCCGGAGTTTACCCCTTAGGGGTGGCAAAAAAATCTTTTCAACAAAGCAAGATGGCTTGTAGAAGCAGCCGGCAAAAAAATACCGTCGAGTCTCGCAAATCGAGACCCGACGGCAAGGGTACAGGGAGTGGAAATTTTTCACAATCATCCCATAATGGATTGAATTTTGATGAATGGGGGCGTTTGGCGCAATAGACAAGCGGGTCGGCATGGCTGGCGG
>JAFGEJ010000116.1 GCA_016931655.1 Phycisphaerae bacterium | reverse complement strand
CTGTCCCTTCGGGACGAAGAAGAAAACAACAAAACTTCCGGGGAATTCCATCCATAATTTGATTACCTGAATTCCTGAACGTCCTCGGCTAACGGGTTAATCAGTCAATCAACCGATCAACCGATCAACCAATTAACCAGTCAACCAATCAACCAATTAACCAATCAACCGATCAACCTCTCCTCAATCGTATCCACCAAATCGGTTACATTTGCGTTTCATTACTATATCAGAAAATGTAATTTCAAAACAGCAGAAGGTACTCGCGGTTTCCCCCCTTTCCGCGCAGGGGGGAGCGCATGGCCGCCCGGGGCGGCAAGTGCGCCGCTTCGAGTTGTTGCATGACGTCGCGGGCGACGTCGTCGGCCTGGGCGTCGGACAAGGCCGTGTGCGGCTTTCGCCCGCCGGGGAGCTTCGCCAGCTCGAAATGCGGCTTGAGGAGGGACACAATCCGCCCGCCGGGCCTGCACCACTTCGCGGCTGCGGGGACGGCCAATCTCTGCGGCGTCCAGGCCAGGTCGATCACGACCAGGTCCACCGGCAGGGGCGCCGAAGCGTACAGGGCGTTGGTGCGTTCCATCACCACAACGCGCGGGTCCTGCCGCAGCGTCCAGGCCAGGGCGCCGTAGCCGGTATCCACGGCGAAGACCTTTTCCGCACCGCAACGCAACAGGCAGTCGGTGAAGCCTCCGACGTTCGCGCCGAAGTCCGCACAGACCCACCCAGCCGGGGCCACCTCAAAGGCCCGCAAGGCCGCCGCAAGCTTTTCGCCCGCGCGGGAAACGTATTGTCGATTTTGCTTGTCCAGGCTGGACATTATATCAAACACACATAGTAAATGCGCGGCGGAGCACCTGCTCCGCCGCGTTAAATCAGTTTATAGCAGTGCATTAACATGGTGGAGCAGGTGCTCCACCATGCAATAATTCACAAATCCCGCCCGGCTGGATTTCTCCTTCCCGACGGTGCATTGACTTTAACCGTGCGGGGGCGTAGAAAAAGGGGCGTGGAATGGGTGGTACAACTCGGCGCGGGGACGGTTCGCTGGGTGGACGAATTCGGAGCGTTCTGCCGGTTCTGCGGACGGACGTTCGCGTGGATCGCCTTCGTCGTCTCCAAACGGCGGGGCTGGCGGGAAATTCTCTACCAGTTTTACCAGGTCGGCACGCGATCCCTGCCGGTGGTGATGGTCACGGGTGTGTTCGTCGGCGCGGTTCTGGCGGTGCAGTCGGTGCAGCAGTTCAAGGCCGTCGGCATGATCGCCCAGATGGGTTCGATCGTGAATCTTTCGGTGCTGCGTGAGCTGGGGCCGATCATCGCGGGGCTGGTGCTCGCCGGCCGGGTCGGCGGCGGGCAGACGGCCGAACTGGGCACGATGCGCGTCACCGAACAGATCGAAGCCCTCCGCGCCATCGGCGCCGATCCGATCCGCGTGCTCGTTGTGCCGCGGTTCCTGGCCTGCGTGCTGCTGATTCCGATCCTGGCGCTCTACGCGAGCTTCATGGGCATCCTGGGCGGATACATCATCAGCGTGTACCTCTACGGCGCCAACGCCGCGGAGTTCTGGTCCAACGCCGCCCAGACCGTTCTGATCTACGACATCTTCTACGGCCCCGTGAAATGCCTCTTCTTCGGCGGGGCGACCAGCCTGATCTGCTGCTACATGGGCTTCACCTGCCGGCCCGGCGCCGCGGGCGTCGGCCGAGCCTGTACCGAAAGCTTCGTCGCCAGCTGCCTGGCGATTATCACGCTGGATTTCTTCCTCGGCATGACGCTCAATACGATCATCCTGATCTTCTGGGGCGTCCAGGTGATACTGGTGTGAAATAGCTTTCAGCGGTCAGCTATCAGCGGTCAGCAATCAGAGCAACGACATAAATCCCTATTCTTTTATTCGTCGATTTTGTAAACTGCCGGCCTTAGCGAAAACCGCTTGACCGCTGACTGCTGATAGCTGATAGCTGATCGCTGATAGCTGAGAGCTGAAAGCTACACATGATCAAACCCATTGAAAACTGGCTGGAGCGGCATAAGAATCCGACAAGCTTCTGGCTGCACATGATCGGAATTCCCGCCTGTTTTCTCGTCACGCCGGTGCTGTTGTGCGTCGGGCAGTGGCTTCCGGCGGTGGCGATGTTTCTTAGCGGATATCTTTTGCAATTCCTCGGCCATCTTATCGAGGGGAACCGATCCGGGGAGGAAATGCTCCTTCGGAGGCTTCTGACGCGAGACCGCGGCGCGGCGAAAAAGACGGGGTAGTCTGGATATTTCACCACCCCTCAAGGGCAGGTCGTAAATCCTATAGGGACAGTGGCATGGAAGACTCAGAGGTTTAATATTCAATTTTCAAACAATAACCAATATTCAATAACAAATATTCAAAATTCAGGAGGCTGAGGGAGTCTTTTTCTTATTGGATATTGAGTATTGTTTGAATATTGAAATTTGATTATTGAATATTTCGACTTTGGGTGTTTCTGTGGTCAATGAAAAATTCGGGAGAGTGAGGATGTCTCATTTCACCGTCGGCGGAGCCACGCGAAGTGCTTCTGCCCGAAGACGCGGGGCAGCCAGAGCGCGTCGATGCCGGGCGTGAGCGTGTTCATCGCCAGCACGGCCAGGTACGCGGGGATGGCGGTGTCGAAGTACAGTTGCAGGCCCATGGCGATCAGTCCCCCGCCGACGCCGAAGATCACCTGCCCGCCGGTCGTTACGGGGCTGGAGGTCATTTCCGTCGCGAGGAAGAACGCCGCCAGCAGCATCGCGCCGCTGAGAACCTGGTAACAGACGTAGGTAAAGCCCACGTCGAGCCCTTCGGTGAACAGGGGAAACCACGTCCATTCGATGGTCTGGTTCGGCCCGGCCAGGCGCACGGGCGCCACGGCGGCCAGCAGCGCCGCGGAGGCCAGAAACGCGAACGGCAACTGCCATTTGACGTAGTTTCGATACACCAGGTACAGCCCCGCCAGGAGAATCAGCGCGGCGCAGGTTTCGCCGACGCCGCCCGGCCGGGCGCCGAAAAGAAAATCGCCGACGGGCGGAAGCACCGTCAGGACCGCCGGCTCGCGATTGGGCGCATCCGTGCGGGGATAGGCCAGCGCGCTGTAGGCCGGCTCCTCCCCGCGGGTCAGCGGCCCGAGCGTATCGGCGGGATGCGGCAGGGCAAATCCCTCCGCGCCGGGGGGCGCGGTGCGGTCCGACCAGCCGAGATACGAATACATCCGATCCTGCGCAACGTTGTCCAGGTCGCCCAGCAGCAGGTGATCCCTCGCCAGCAGCGGCCACTGCGCCGGCGTGAGCGTGACGGTTTTGCCCGTCTCCCCGACGGGCGCCAGTTGCGCCAGGGCCGGCAGGATCACGGCGGCGGCGAAACGCCCCACCAGCGCCGGCTGCCACAGGAAATGCCCCACGCCTCCGAAGACGGCCTTGCCGACCAGAATGGCAAACGCCGCCGCCAGAGCGACGACGTACCAGGGCGTGAACGGCGGCAGGGTCAGCGCCAGCAGCACGCCGGTCAGATACGCGTGCGCCCGGCCGAACAACGCCGGACTGTGCGTCACGCGATAATACAGCCACTCCAATCCCACGCAGGAAACCACCGACACCACCGAGACAATCACCGCGTGATAGCCGAAGAACAGCCAGCCCGCCATCAGCGGCAGGCAGGCCGCCGCGGTGGTCACGGCGAAAATGGACTGAATTTTTTCCGGCGCGCGAAGCAGCGGCGCCGAGTCGCCGGTAAAGACGGGCTGAACCTCCAGGGGCGGATGCGTTGTTTTAATCGTTGCGGGCATCAGGTCGTCTCCGGATGGGGATGGGCCAGGCTCTCGTCGCGAGCGGCCGGGCCGGGGCGCAGGCGCCGGATCGCGTGCTTCAGTTCCCCCATGCGTCGCGTCAGAGGCAGGCGGGCGGGGCAGACGTAGGAGCACACGCCGCATTCCATACAGGACAGCACGCCCAGCAGTTCCGCCGATTCGACGCGCGCCAGCTCGTACAGGTCGTTCAGGACGGCGACGTTCAGGCGCGTGGGGCAGTGGTCGCGGCACCAGCCGCAGCGTATGCACTGCGACGGCGAACCGGTGGGCGTCGGATCGATCGCCAGCAGCACGTTCGTCGCCGGTCCGATCACCGCGTCGCCTTCACAGAGCGTCCCGATCATCGGGCCGCCCATGATGTACGGCGGCCGGGCCGAGTGAAGCAGCGAGCGGGCGTCCACACCGAACGGAACGAACAGGTTCGCCGGGCGAGTGACGTGCTCCCCGGAAATCGTCACCACGCGCCCGTTGAGGCGCACTTTGCGGGCGACCCAGAAATACGCCGCCAGGCAGCCCGCCGGCTCGATGACGGCTGCCCCGATGTCCAGCGGGCCTCCCCCGCAGGGTACTTCCCGCCGCGTGAGCACCTTCAGCAGAATGGGATCCGAGCCGATGGGATATTTGTGCGGCAGGGCGACGTGCTCGACCTCAAAATGCTCCGCCGGCGCCAGCAGGTGGTCGTAGTCCCCCGTCCGCCGCCGATCCACCGCCAGGACGCACCGCTTCGCGCCGATCGCGCGGGCGAGAATCGCCAGGCCCCGCATGACCTCCTCGCCGTATTCCACCAGCAGGCGATGGTCAGCCGTCACGTATGGCTGGGATTCCATCGCGTTGACCACGAGCACCTCGCACCCGGCCTTGGCGGCGCGGCGGACCCATCGTCCCAGCGGCTGGGGACGGCGGCGAAGCGTGGTCAACTGCGATTCGTCGAGCCGGCGGCGAAGTTCTTCCGGCTGGGCGCTTGACCAGTCGAACGTCTCCGGGCCGGTGGGAATTTCACGCGGGCCGGAAAGGTCCACCAGCTCGACGGCGGGCATGCGCAGGAGCTGCCGTCCGACGGCGGTAGTTACCGGCGCGACGGCCCGGACCGTACCCGCCAGCGGCGCGAAAATGTCCACGCCGCCCGGCCCGGCCTCGGCCAGGCGCTGCCCGGCCTGCACGTCCTGCCCGGGCTCGACGACCGGCTCCGCTGCCTGCCCGCCGCACGGCGCCAGCGGGACGCGCAGAACTTCCGCCTCCCAGGCCGGCGCGATCGGCTCGTCCAGCGTGGCCTGCTTTTCGTCCGGGATGTCTATGCCCCCGGTAAAAATGCCGTATCGACGGGTCATGACTCCACAGGATACCCCAAAGACACACGCAAAACCATCGGGGACTTGGGACTGTCTGAATAGTGTCGCGGGCCTCTGGCCCGCGAGTACCGAGGGCATCTTGCCCTCGGAATGACCTTGCTTTCGCGGCCAAGATGGCCGCGATACGCGCGGGCAGGATGCCCGCGACACATAACAGGAAACCTCTTTTGAGGATGATTATTTACTGCCGGAGGTTGTCGGCGGTCTGAAGAATTTCGTCCAGGCGCTGCGGAATTCGAACCGCGTCGGAGACCCGAAGCGTGAATTCCTCGTTCGGCTGGTTGTGCGTGCCGGCGGAACCGTCCACAAAGGCGACGTTGGCCTTCTCGCAGCGATGGTTGAACCGCACCACCGCGCCGGGAATCTGCATCTTGCTGTTGGCGTCCAGAATCAACGCACGGACGCGATCCCCAATGCTGTTGACGCCCAGATCGCCCAGGCGATTCGAGCCCGAGGCCGTTTCGTCGATCTGGCGGTAGATGTAGGAACAGTAGATATCGGTCTGTTGATTCTCCCGCGCCTGTTGAAGCTCACTTTCGGCATAGTCGGAATCGTCGTCGGGGCAAAAAATCATGTCCGGCGAGAGCAGTTTCAACGCCACCAGCATTCCGTGGGCATTCAGGAAGAAACCTTCGGAATCCACACCGTATACCTGATTACTGGCGACCTGACGCCACGTGAGGGGAGCAAACCACGGGTGAGTTTTGTCCGGGCCGATGGGGATTTCGTCGTTGTTTTCCGCGGCGAAGATGTGGACGGCCTTGACCTGCCCGTTGACGCGCGTCAGGCAGGTCGCCTCGCGGGCGAGGTCCCTGGCCTTGGCGAGACTCGGCAGCAAGATCGACACCAGCAGCGAAATAATACCGATCACCACCAGCAGTTCGATCAGCGTAAACCCGTGCGGCGGCTTCGTGTGGATCGCGTTGTGCGGGCCTCGGCGACGGATCATGTTTCAAACTTTTTCCAGTGAGCGACCAGATTTCCTGGCCGCGCCTCTATTTTGTCATCCTGAGCGGAGGGGCGAGCAACGCAAGCCCCGAAGTCGAAGGACCTGATGGTTCTGATGCATTAGGTCCTTCGACTGCGGCCCTCACTTCGTTCGGGCCTTCGCTCAGGATGACAGTTT
>JAFGEJ010000115.1 GCA_016931655.1 Phycisphaerae bacterium | reverse complement strand
GTTGCAGGAGGAAGGATTCAAGTTTCACGACGAGTACGATTACGCCCCCGCCGACGCGGCCGAGGCCGTCGAGAACTACGAAAAAATTCTCGAAAACGTCGGGCAGATCTGCGGCGACGAAATCGAACCGACGGCCGAGGAAACCGACAAGGTCGGCAACGTTCTGAACGAAGACGGCACGGTGACGTACGCCCCGGGCATTTCCAACGCCCTGAAACGCCTTTCCCAGGCCGACTGCATGGGCTTCACGCTGCCGTACAAATACGGCGGCATCAACTGTCCGCAATTTGTTTTCACGATTTCCAACGACATGGTCAGCCGGGCCGACGCGGCGCTGATGAACATCTACGGCCTGCAGGGCAACGCCGATACCATCAACGCCTTTGCCGACGAGGACATCAAGCAGTACTACCTGCCGAGGATGGCCTCCGGCGAGTGGACCGGCGCGATGGTGCTCACGGAGCCGGACGCGGGATCGGACCTGCAATCCGTCAAGACGGCTGGGTATATCGGCAACGGCGGCGACGAGAATAAACCCGCCGCGGCCTACCAGGACGAACAGGGCAATTGGTACATCCACGGCGTGAAGCGGTTCATCACGAACGGCTGCGGACAGGTGCTGCTGGTTCTGGCTCGCACCGAACCGGAGATTTCCGACGGGCGCGGGCTGTCGCTGCTGGTCTGCGACCGCGGGCCGAAGGTCAAAATCCGCCGCCTGGAGAACAAGCTCGGCATTCACGGCAGTCCGACGTGCGAAATCTACTTTGATCACACCCCGGCGAAGCTGATCGGCGAGCGCCAGCGCGGGCTGATTACGTACGTCATGAGCCTGATGAACGGGGCGAGGATCGGTATCGCCGCGCAGAGCCTGGGCATCGGCGAGGCGGCGTATCGCGTTGCCCGCGCGTACGCCCACAGCCGGGAGCAGTTCGGAACGGCCATCGAAAATTTCCCCGCGCTGCGTGAACTGCTGGCGGATATGAGCGTCGACCTGCAGGCCGCCCGCGTGCTGAACTACTACGCCACGTATTACGTGGACATCGAAACCGCCGCACTGCGGAAGGAACACTTCGGCGGGTTCCCCGACGCCGAGGACAAAAAGGCCAACAAGCAGATTATCCGCAAGGTCGGGCGAATGAATAAGCTGCTGACGCCCATGAGCAAGTATTACGCGTCGGAAATGTCCATGCGCGTCGCCAACGGCGCGATCGCCGTGATGGGCGGCAGCGGGTACATGAAGGACTACGCCGCCGAGCGCCATCTCCGCGACAGCCGGATTACAACGATCTACGAAGGCACGAGCCAGCTTCAGATCGTGGCCGCCGTCGCCGGCGTCGTCAGCGGAACGGCCAATACCGTCATCGAGGAACTCCTCGCCAAACCGTCCCGGCGCGACGCCTGGCCGGCGGAAATCGCGCCGCTTCTCTATGAAATCAAGGCGGGCCTGGAGCTGCTGAACGAGTGTGTGGAGTTCACCAAGACCCAGCCGGGGCAGTACAAGGACCTCGTTGCCCGGCGGCTGACGGACATGGCCATCCACCTGCTGGTCGGTGCGCTGTTCTGCGACTGTGCCGCCAGCACCGTCGATGACGCGATGGCCGTCCGAAAGCTCATCGTCGCCCGACGCTGGATTGGGCAGAAGAAGGCCGAGAATCTCATGCGGGCCGAGCAGATCAAGTCCGGGCAGGCCGACGTGCTGGCCGAAGACGATTTCCTCGCGCTGGCCGGCGCCGTGCCCGCGGCGGAGTAAGATTTCCCCCTAGTCTATTGCATGGTGGAGCACCTGCTCCACCATGCTGATTTTTTGCTTCGAGAATATCCGGGCGGAGCCGGTGCTCCGCCCGGCAGAGATTCAGTCAAAACCCATTCTGCCTTATTGTCCGCCGCCGCCGGTGAGGGAGGGGACCTTGATCACGTCGTTTTTCAGGTCGTAAATCAGCACGGGCGAACGGACGGTCTTGGGCGGCACGCCGGCCTGGCGGTCTTCGATGGTGATCTGGGCCTCGGTGCGGCTGGCGGCGCCTTCGGGGAAGCCCGTCACTTCGATCACCTCTCGCACGGCGTCGTAGAATATCTTTTCCCCGTCGATGGTCGTCGTGCCGTAGCGGTAGCCGTCGTCGGCCATCTGCAACGTCACGTCCTTCTCGGCCTTGAATTTCTGCAGGTCGCCGAATTCCGGCCCGGCCTGGAGCAGGTCCTGCCCGCCGCCGTCCGACTCCTTGATGCGCCCGTGTTCGTCCCGCGCGGGCAGTTTCGTTTTTGGTTCGCCGAACCAGGCGTCCATTACGCCGGCG
Organism: Phycisphaerae bacterium; assembly: GCA_016931655.1. Lineage (GTDB taxonomy): Bacteria > Planctomycetota > Phycisphaerae > SM23-33 > SM23-33 > JAFGEJ01. Next base: position 10,642 of record JAFGEJ010000115.1, on the reverse strand, counting down.
TGGAGCGTCGAAAGCCGGCCTTTCTCCAGCCGGCCGAACGGCTGGGTTTCCAGGGCGGGCAGCTTGATCATCTTGCTGCCGCTGCGATGGACCATTTCCACGCCGTCCTGCAGGCGAACGTGGCGGCTGGTCTGGTTCAGGGCCATCGCCTTCTTCCAGCGGAAGAGCGTTTGATTGGGCCGGTCGATCTGACCGCCGATGACGTTGGCGTCTCCCAGCCGGCGTTCGGCGGGCTGTTCACTCGGTTTTCGGTAGTCCTCGGCGAGGAAGTCGCCCGGCCCGTTGACGTAGGCGAAGCCCTTCACGTCGTCGTAGAGGATCTGCTGGCCGCGAATCTGCATTCGCTGGAGCACCCAGTTTTCGTTTCGGGGGTGCATGCGCTGGGTCTGCATGCGAACCCAGAATTTTTCATCCGCTTCTCCGTCGGCTTCGATGCGGCTGAACTTCGCGCTGCTGAAATCGTCGATGCCCATTGAAAGCGACCTTGCGCCGCGCGGCACGGGCCGGGCGTCGTCCGCCGCCGGGGCGCCGGAGTCTTTCGGCAGAAAGAAAATCCGCATCTGGCGGGGGCAGGCGATTTTTTCACCCGCGCTGTCGAAGTCCACGTTGCGGTTGAAGACGCACTGGCCGGCCTGACCGTGGTAAAGCATCCAGTCCGCCCAGGCGATTTTCACCGGCCGGGGCTTCTCCAGGCGGTTTCCGCTGAGGTCCTGGTTTGTGTAGAACCGCAGTTGACCGGCGCCGGTGACCTTGACGGCCTCGGCGCCGCGGTCGAAGTTGATGACCTCTCCCTCGATGTTCCGGTCGCCCTGCCAGAGTTTCGCCGGCGCGCCGGTCAGGACCGCCAGTTCCCGCGCCACGTTCACGTCCAGCATGTCGGCCTCGATCCGCAGGGGCGGTTCGTCAGGCTCCCGGCCTCGATGGTACGTCACCTTCACGTCGCCGGAGGCCTTGACGGACGTCGGCTCGACGCCGCCGCCCAAAGCGGACAGGGGATCGTCGTCTTCCCTCGCATCCGGTTCGGATTCCTCCGGTGCGTCGGCTTTGGCGATTTTGGCTGCCTCGGGGGAATTCGTCGTGAGGGAATCTTCCGCCGGCGGGGGAGGCGGTGGCGGGGACGGTTGGCTCGCGGCGACGGCAGGGGGCGTGGGGGCGTCTTCGTTTTCCGCTTTGGGTTGGAATTCCACCGCCACCCAGTCGGCCTGGATGTCGCTGCCTTCCTGCAGGGCGTAGACTTTTCCGTCCGCCTCGGCCTTGGAAGGATAATTCCTGCCCTCGTCCGTCACGCCCATCCAGATATGCAGGCGGTTGGCGGCCTCGATGAAGCTTTTCTTCTCGCCGTCTTTTCCGTGCGGGGTGGGCTTGAGAAACTGCACCATTTTGACGTTCTCAAAAAACGCGGCCTCCTTGATGTACGGGCGCGTTTCGGATCGGTCGCCAACGGGCATCTTCCGCTCGCCGAAACTGGCCTCGACCCTCTCGCCCCACGTAACGCGGTCCAGCAGAAGTCGCCAGGGCGCCTGATCGACGGGTACGACGTTCCAGTTGGACATTTCCTCGTCGCGGGCGTAGCGGACCAGCTTGCCGGGGCCTTCGAGATAGGCCTTCCCGAGGCTTCGGATAAAGCGAATGCGGCCGCGGCAGGTGATCTCGTCGCCGCGGGCGAGCTGGACGCGGCTGGGGCTTTTCTTCGTGCCCTCGAACCAGGCCTCCTGCTGCGGATTTTTGAATTCGAATCTTGTGCAGAGGATGCGGGCGTCCTCGTCCGTCAGGCGGACCTGTTTGCCGTTGCCGGCGATCGTGTATCGCTTTCGACTGGGCGCTTCGGTGCGTCCCAGGGGGAGGATTTCCAGCGGCCCGTCCCAGTAGATCGCCATCTGGGTGTCGGAGGCGCGGGCCTGCTCCTCGTCGAGCTTCATGTCTCGCACGCCCGCGGCGGCGACGGGCGAGGCAAACTTCGGCTGGCTGGTAGGCCCAGCCTGCGGCAGGGGGGACGAAGCCGGCGTATCCGAAGCGCCGGCAGGGGCGGCAGGGGCCTTTTCTTTCGCTTCGGCGATTGCGGGAACGGCGGTTTTTGCCGGTGCAGTGGTTGCGGGAGCAGCGGCTTTGTTTTCTTCCGGGCGCCAGGCGCGATCCCACTCGAAGCTCAGCGACAGGTCGTCCGCGCCGGTGAGGCTTCGGGTTCCGGAAAATACGCGAACGTCCCGATGGAACGTGGCCTGGTAGATGTTTCGCATCTTCGGGCCGGCGGCGGAAATGGGTTGGGCGGCGGGGGTTTTGTTTTTTTCCGCCTCCGGCTGAGGACCGACCACGACGTTCACGTCCCGGCCCGGTTTGACGCCCTTTTGCGGGGCGGTGGAGGCCTTCACCAGGCCCCAGCCGTCCTCGACAGCCGGAGACGTGGTCGCCGCGACGGGCGTTTCGGCGGCGGCCGCCGGTTGCGTCGCGGCGGCCTGCTTTTCCTCGGTCGGCAGTTGCGTCAGGTCCACCGGTTCGGGCAGGTCCTTCACCACGAGGATATTGCCCTTCTCCAGGCGGAGCAGGCGCATCTCGCGGGGATCCTCGTTCCACTGGAGCAGCAGGCCGCGACCGTTCATGTCCAGTTGCCGCGACCAGACGGTAACCTCGCTTTCCGTGCGCAACTCGAGCATGTCCTGGCTGAATTTCACGTCGTTGGTGACGATGCGGATCACGTCGTGGATCATTTCCTCGTAGGGACGGTCCTTGGGGTGCGGCCGTTCCTCGCCGTGATAATCGTCGTCCGTGGACTGGTCGTAGAAGATTTCGACCCGGCCGTCGGCCTGTCCGTGGCGGATGTTGAATCCCGAACCGCCGGCGACCTCCTCGGCCCAGAATTGTCCGTGATCGGCGCGGAGATACACGCGCGTTCCGTCGCGCTGGTAGACGATGGCTTCGGGATTCTCCAGCAGAAAGCTGCCGTCGTCTTCCTTCGTCCAGGAGGTGGCCTTGTAAACGCCGCGCAGTTGTCCTTCGGGGTTTCGGTAGTAGAAGGTCACGCCCTTGGTGCGGCCGATGCCCGGCCCCTCGCCGGTGAATCCGAGCGACGGCGGACGGAGTCGCGCCCCGCCGGTGGGGTCGAAGAACGCCACGCCCGGCACAAAGAGCTGATAGGTCCCGAACGCCAGCAGCAGGAGAATGAAGCTGCCGACCATCAGAAGCAACTTTCGTTTCATCCGTGAATTCCTTCCCCGTTCGGCCGATACCGTTCCATCACCTTCGACCAGGTTCCGGCGCGTTTAAGAATATGTTCCACCACCTCGCGTACGACGCCCCGGCCTCCGACGGCCTGGCAGACGAAATCCGCCTGCCGGCGGACCTCGTCCACGGCGTCGGCGGGACAGGCCGAGAATGCGCAACGGCGCATCATCGGAAGGTCCGGCAGGTCGTCGCCGACGACGGCCGTCGCCTCCGGCCCGACGCCGAGAGCGGAGAAAACCTCCTCCAGGGCCGGGAGCTTGTCTTTGCGGTTCTGGCGAATTTCGTCCACGCCCAGTTCGGCGGCCCGGTGAGAAACGACGGCGCTCTCCCGCCCGGTGATAATCGCCAGCGATCCGCCCAGACGCTTCCAGAATTTCATTCCCGACCCGTCTTTCACGCAGAAGGCCTTGGTTTCCTCGCCCGATGCCGACAGGATGATCCGTCCGTCGGTCATCACACCGTCCACGTCCAGCACCAGCAGCCGGATTTTTTTGTAGTCAATTTCGCTCATTTGTTAATTGGCGGAGAATCGGTTAACTGGTTAATTGGTTGACTGGTTAATTGGTTAACTGGTTAATTGGTTAACTGGTTAATTGGTTGATTGGTTAACTGGTTGATAGGTTAAATTGAGGCTGGCCGGAAATTACCGTGTTGTTTGCTTCTTTTCTTCGACCCGAAGGGTCGAGGAGCGTCTAGCCGGGGGTGAGCGAAGCGAACCCCCGGAAACGGGTTTTTAAAAGAATTTGAGTCCCAACGGGACGACAGCGAGCTTGATGAAAAGGAATCGTTGCCGTCGCCCCGTTGGGGCTCAAAAAAATAAACCTTATTCCGGGGGTTCGCTTCGCTCACCCCCGGCCAAACGCTTTCTGTCCCTTCGGGACAAGGAAAAAAACAACAAAATTTCGGGAAAACTCCATTCATGTTTCGGTTCCTGAATTTCTGGACGGCCTCAGTTAACCAATTAACCAGTTAACCAATTAACCAGTTAACCAATTAACCAGTTAACCAATTAACCAATTAACCAGTTAACCAATTAACCAGTTAACCAATTAACCAGTCAACCAATTAACCAGTCAACCGGTTTGAATCAATTGTCGCTGGACGTATTGAGCAGGTTGGTCCTCATGCCGCCGATGCGGGCCTCGGGCACGCCCTGGGGCCAGAGGGCCAACATGATGCCGATTTCGTCGTCCCCGGTATACCGGCGGTCGTACTGGAACGTCACACCGACGTACCAGCGGGGGAACTTCCGAATGATCGACACGCGGGAACCCAGGTTCACCCCGCCGTCGTAGGCGAAGTCGAACTGCTCGAAGCCCTCGATGGTATATTTCTTGTTGATCCGGTATTTCGCACCGACGGTTCCGACGGCGGAGTCCAGCTCGCCGATGTACCGCAGAGACGTGTAGTAGCTCAGGCGCGGGTCGCGTTTGACGGCGACGCCCACGTTGACGGTGGCGCAGCGGCCCTTGTCAAAGTCGAAAATCATGTCGGACAGCAGCGCCACGGAGTCCGAAATGTTCCAGGCGTAGTCCATCGACAGGAACGACCGCGGAATGCTGTATTCGGGGCGCGTCATGAAGAACCGCGGCAGCTGGCGAAGCGGATGCTCGTCCTGATCGTGGAAGTACGCCCCGGCGATATCGAATCGCATCCAGTCGACGGTCTTCTGCTGTCCTTCCGGTCCTCGCTTGGTCTGCAATCGTTGGCGCAGGGCGGCAAAGACGGCCGCGTTGGCGCGGGCGATACTTTCGACGTTCGGACTGAGGGGGTAAAGCTCGTACGGCTCGACGTCGCTGCTGGCCCGGCCGAAGGCGACCAATTCCGGCGTGACGATGTGTTTCAGGCGGTGCACGTCCCACAGGCGGCTGTCCACGCCGTCGTAAATCTTCCAGAAATTCATGTTCATCCGCACGCCGCCCTCGCCGATGAGACGCAGCTTGTTGTCCCAGTCGTCCCATCGCCGGGTTCCATTCCAGGCCTGTTGCTGCAGCACGGCGTAGTCGGCGGGTTCATACATGCGAACGCTGTCTTCCTCGTCCGGGCCGTCGGACCAGGTGCTCAGGCGCCCCATCGCGTAGGGCACGACGTTGAGCGGGCCGGAAGGCGTGTTGATCTCCAGCGGCAGGTCGAGTTCGTGTCGCGTGTCGAACCGCGCCATGACGGGACTGCGAACTTCCAGCGGGTCCTGCGTGTCTTCGTTGTAGCGCAGCGCCCCGAGGCGGGCCTCGCCGTAATACGTGAACAGATCCTCAAAGAGCGACTCGCCCACCAGGTTCCCCGTCACTTCCGGGTAGGATTCCGTCTGCGTCAGGAAGCGGTTGAGCTTGGTCTTCATCAGGGCCGAGATCGCCCAGTTGTCCCGCTGCTTCTTGGCGTAGATCAGGTTTTCCTGCTCCTTGCCGGTCCAGAAGTCGTCGGGGAAAAACTGCTCCAGGAACGTCCGGTCGGACAGGAGGCTCAACTCGGCCTGGATCTGCCAGTCGTGCGGCAGGAATTCCTTGTGCCTCGCCAGAAGCCAGCCGCGATTGTGCTGCGAGGGGATGTCCCTTCGCTCGTCGCCGAAGGTGTCCTCCGCCTTGGTGTCGTACACGCCGGTGGCCTTGAAATACCCGCTGTACTGGCGGTCGTTTTCCTCGCGGTCATAGTCGCCCGTAATGCCCAGCACCGCGCCCTTTTCGTAGCCGGACGCCTGAAGTCGCGCGTTGACCCCCTCGGGCTTGACCAGTCCCAGCAGGCGAAACAGATGCCACTCCGACTCGGCCCCGTATCCCAGGTTTCCCATTTTCCCGACCACGATCTTGCGCAGGGCGGTGTGTCCTTCCTCGAACGAGGTTGTACCGTTGAACATGTACGCCACCGGGAATCCGCGGACGTCGAATCGCCCGCCCTTGTAGCGTGTGGAATATCTTCGCGGGCCGATCTCCTCGCCTTCGGAATCGTAGGGCGTTTCGTCGCGCAGGAGCACTTCCTTGGCGCCCATGGCGTAGGTGGGGGTCTTGAAATCGCTTGTGGAGACGATCGCGTTGTAGAATTTCATGTCGCGCGGCGAGAGCACGCGGGCGCGGGCGGCCCGGACGTAAATCGGGATGTTCCGCTGTTCCTGAATCGTGCGGAAGACCGGTTCCAGGACGACGGCCCGCTCGTTGACGAAGTCGTAATACGCGCTTCGGCCCGTCATTTTCCGGTCGCCCCGGCTGATGATCACGTCGCCTTCGAGATACGCGCCCGTGACGGTTTCCCCGCCGCTTAAGCCGATGATCGGCGGGGCGTAGGGCACTTTTTCGTATTCATTCTTTTCCCGCTTCACGTCGTCGCGGGTGAAGACGACGGCCGAGTCGGACCGCAGCTCCAGGAAATCCTTGCTGTTGGTCGCGCCCTGTGAAATATAGACCTTGCCCTTGACGATGGCGATCCGCTGGCGGGGGTCCTTGGGATCTTTTTCGATGGTCACACCGCTCGGGGCCTCGAAATGCACCGGCTGGGTGACGACGGTGGGCGGCGGGGGGGGAGTCGTTTTGGCCGGCAGGGACGCCGAAAGGCGGTCCGGGGCCTTGGCGCCCGCGTTGGGATCGTCCGATCCCAGCGCTTCCAGTCCGACCGTAGAGGCGGTTTTGGCTTTTTCCGGCGTTTTGCCTTCACCGGCTGGGGTGGGTTCTGGCTCCCTGGCCGAGGGGCGAACCACCAGCGGCGCCTCGTCCCGCTCGTCCAGGCCGTAACGGGTCGCCTTTTCCCGCCAGGCGGCTACCATGTCCCGCTCGTCCTGGCGAACCTTGCAGGCCCGCATATACAGCGGCATGTCCCGCAGCGGTTCGGTGGAGACGTCTCCATCGGCGGAGACGCGCCCCTGCACGTGCAGCCGCACGAGCATGAGCTTGTCCTGGGTGGTCGTGCCGTCGCCCTCGACGACCATGGCGTCGTCTTCGACGTACACCGTCAGGTTGTGCAGGACAGCCGCACCGCTGGTCCGGGTGTCGATCCAGACCACGCCCTTGCGCCCCTGGATCAGCCTCGGCCCCACCGTCAGGCGGAAATCGCCCACAATTACGGAAACGGTCTCGCCGTTGTCCCTGAAGTGGTGAATTTCATTGCCCAAAATGTACGCGTCGTCCTGGAGATACTCCGCGACCTTGCCCGCCGCGGGCGCAGAAAAACACCCCAGGGCGAGAATCAGACCCAGCACGAACCGATGCCGGCCCGCGTAATGTGTTTCGCTTTTCATAAACAGTCATCCACCACCGCGCCTCTCAGGGGCGCTTCGGTGTTGATTCCCAGGATATCTATTGCGCAAAGCATAATGTTACCGTCCCTTGCGCGTGTTTGTCGATACCCTATCCGCAACTTTTTGTCCTGCACGCGGAGGGACGCTTCGGGAGAAACCCTGAACTGGACGAAAGCCCCTATTTCTGGTAAAATAAAGTCGGCCTGATACTTGCCAAGCGAGGGCGGATGGAGGAAGCGGTCTAACCATGAGCAGGCGGCGCCATGTCTATGGGGTGTTCGCGGGTGCGGTGTCGGCCTGCCTGCTTTGCCTGTCTTCCGCCGCCTTTGCCCAGGATTACTTCGACTGGCGGAACATCGACGGGAAGGATTACACCACGCCCATCCGCAGCCAGTCCGTTGATGGAATCCATTACGCCGGCACGTGTTGGGCGTTCGCCGCCGTCGCGACGCTGGAAGCCAAACTCGAAATCTGCTACGACCTACCCGACTGGAACCCCGACCTGTCTGAGCAGCACCTGGTCTGCGACGGGACGGCCGGCAATGCTTCCCGCGGGTGGGAATACAAGGCCCTGCAGTTTTTCGTGGACGTCGGCATTGTCACCGAGGCGGAATTGCCCTATACCGCGAGCGACTACTCCCCCGACTGGCCGCTGGAAGAAGGCTGGGAGGATCGCGTTTACACCATCACCGGGTATGAAAAAGTTGCCGACGTTTCGACGGCCAACGTCAAATGGACGCTTCGGACGTATGGGCCGCTGACGGCCTCCATGTATACTCCGGACGATTGGATCCCCAGGCCGGACAGCGCCCCGCCGACGAGCGACGGCTGGGATGATCCCACCGGCGGCGAGAACCACTCCGTCTGCGTCATCGGCTACATGGACGACGAGACGATCCTCAACGGGGGATACTGGATCATCAAAAACAGTTGGGGAACCGGATACGGCGACAACGGCTATTACTACATACCCTACGGCGTGCTGGAGAGCCACAACCGCATCTACGCCATTACGGGCGAGGCGATCGCCCCGATTCCCGAACCGGCGGGCCTGTGCCTGGCGGCCTGGGCGATGCTCATGCTGCGACGGCGAAACCGCGCACGGTAGTTTTGGGATTGAGACCTGAGATCTCTGAAAAAAGAAATTTTTACCACAGAGACACAGAGGTCACAGAGAACAACGTAATTTCTTATGTTTTTCTCTGTGACCTCTGTGTCTCTGTGGTAAATGAAGGTTTTTTCAGAGGTTTCGATTACGAAGCGCCGCTTGGTCCGCCGGAGGAGGGGCCTCCGGGGGAGCCGGGTTTCTTTCTTCGCCGTCGGCCTCGATGTTTTTTTCCGGATTTTCCTTCTCCTCCACCGCCGGCTGAGGAGGCCTGCTTTTTCCCGCTCTGTTGCCGGGTTTGCTTCGACGGGGATTTGGCCGGGCCTTTGGCCTGGGAATCCGCGGAAGGGCTGGAGGATTTTTTTCGCCGGCGGCGACGGCGTTTTTTCTTCGTCGCCTCTTCCGCACCGTCAGGTTTCTCGGCTGCGATATCCGGGGGCGCCTTTTCGCCGTTTTGTGCGGAAGGTTCTTCAACGGGCGGTTCGATCGGCGTCAGGAGCCTTGCCTGTTCGGCGGCCTTTCTCGCCTCGGCCCGCTGGGCGGCTGCCTGCTGGGCGGCGTGGTCCCGCAACTGTTCTTCCGTGGGCGGCTCGAGACCACGCTCGAGAATGTCCTCGACCGGCACGACGGCGAACGTTCCGTCGTACAGCGCCAGGCGAACCAATTGCGTGATGATCTGCCCGTCGACGACCTTTCCGAGATGGGCCTTCGTTCGCACCCAGGAATTGCGTCGCGGAAGGTGCTGTTTGAGTTCCTCGTAGCATTCGTCTTCGTATCGCAGGCAGCACATCAGTCGGCCGCAGCGGCCTGAGATTTTCGTCGGGTCGAGGGTGGCCTTCTGCACCTTGGCCATTCGCATCGAAACGGGCTTGAGGTCCTTGAGAAATTCCCTGCAGCAGCACTGCCGGCCGCAGCGTTCGTAGTCGCCCACCAGCCTGGCCTCGTCCCGCGCGCCGACCTGACGCATCTCGATGCGCGTGCGAAACTGCCCCGCCAGGTTTCGCACCAGCGAACGGAAGTCCACACGCGTCTCGGCGGTGAAGTAGAACACGATCCTCTCGCCGCCGAGCATGTGCTCGGCCGTCACCAGGCGCATGGGCAGGTTCCGCTGGTGGATTTGTTCGCGGCAGTACTTGCTTTCCTCCAGGGCGGAGGCGTGCAGGTGGCGGAAATCCACCAGATCCTGCGAATTGGCGGCGCGCAGCACGCGTCCGCCGCGGCGGAAGGGGTAATTTTCGCTGGAGGCCCGGAGAAAATCGTCCAGGGCGGCGGGCGTGATACTGCGCCCGGTGGAATCGTTATCCGCCCCCTCCGCGCCGGAGCGGTCCACCAGGGAAACCACCTCGCCGAGTTCCACGCCGCGATCCGTGCGGATGACGACTTTCTGGCCCGGCCGAAGGTTGTTTTTGAGATTGTGACGAAATTCCCCGAGAAAGCCCATCAGGCCGTAACGCGCCACAACCGTCGGGGCGGTGGGTTCGGAAGCGTCCAGCTCTTCCTGCGACTCGGCGGAGGATTCATCGGGAGCGTCGGGCGGAGCGGATTCATAAAAATCCTCCACGTCGGCGTCTGGTGACGGTATATCCTCCTGCGATTCAAGATGCGATTCTTCGGAGGTATCCGGGGCCTGCGATTCCGGTTCGCGGGAATCGGGGCTGGGCTGGGGTGTGGGTGCGTCGGCCATGACAAACTCCGTCTGGTTGCGCCGCGGCGGCCCGCGGGAACAAATTCCGTTTCACGTCCCCGGCCCGTCACCGGGGGTCCGAACGCACCGACGGGATCGGCCAGGCCGTCCCGGCATCCCGCCGCACCCGCAAACGCCCAGGCCCGCGGCAGCGGCGGAACGTATTTGAGTATACCGAATTGCCCCCGGAAAGCCCAGAGGAAAACCACCTCTACCATGTATCGGTGTGTGAGGATTTTTTCTGGCATTTGGCCCCCAAACTGTCATCCTGAGCCCCTCAGGGGTAAACTCCGGTCCGAACGAAGTGAGGGCCGCAGCCTGCGGTGAGCAACGTCGAACCCGTCGAAGGACCTAAAATCCAAAAATTATAAGGTCCTTCGACTGCGGGGCTCGCTCTGCTCGCCCCTCCGCT
>JAFGEJ010000001.1 GCA_016931655.1 Phycisphaerae bacterium | reverse complement strand
CGACTTCGCTCACCACAGGCCCCGCTCGAAGACTCGCTACGCTCAGGATGACAACTGGATATTTTTTGATGTGACAAAGTACTAGGGATTCGTGCTCTCTTCGAGGCGGCGGGGTTAATTGGCGGTGATTTTCCCAACCACCGGCGTGATCGTGACCGAACGGACAGCCGATCCGCAGGAAACCGTTACCCCGCTGCCCGAAGAAATGGGCGTGTCCGTGCCGGGCAATACCGGCTCACCGGAGGCATTAAAGGAAACGGCCGAACCGGCCCCGAAACTCGCGCCGCTTAAATGCGCCGCACCGCCGGATTCCTCGGCGAGATTGACCACGTAGGCCTGATGGGTAACGGGATTTGTAATCGCTCCGACCCCGTCCGAAACGGTATACGAACCGGCGCCGACGTTGAACGTCACCGTAATCGGCGACCGCCGGCAGATGGCCTCGCTCTGGGCGAATTCCAGGTCCTGCAAAACGATCCTCGCCCCCGCCAGCGCCGCCGTGGAGTCAGAATCACCCGATAACGCCAGCGCCACGCCGCCTATAATCGCCGCGATCACGATCACGACCATGATCTCCAGCAGCGTAAACGCTCTCATCGGGCTGTTTTTCCCTGCACACATCATGGCTACACCCGATTCACCACCGGCGGATACATCCATTCCGTCGGAAGACCTTTCTACTATAAAAATAGGATATGTCCGCACGCGACGCGATGAAGATTCCGGGAAAACCAGGGGCGGCGAGACAACCCCTTAATTACTCAAACTGACCGAATTCGTCCACGAATTACACGAATTGCACGAATAATTTATTGATATAAAAGAAGTTATGGGAAAAAGATTGACGCAAATAACAACTAAAAAAACCACAATTCGCCCGGTACGTTTCTTGCCGCGATGTTTATATAACTTGTTTGGAATAAATAAATTATAATTCGTGAAATTCGTGAAATTCGTGGACTATTTCTAAATTGGTCAGTTTGAGCGATATAGCATCGCCTCACAAAACACTCCGGCCTGACGGTGGACAATCCCCGCCGGGAGGGGGTATGCTGTTTCGCGCCCGGCTGCGAACCAGGCCAAGCGAAAAACTGCGTGATGAAACTCACCGTCGTCATTCCGGTATACAACGAAGCCGCCACCATCAAGGCGATCCTCCAGGCCATCCGGTCGGTCCCGCTGGAAAAGGAGATTCTCGTCGTGGACGACGGTTCGACCGACGGCACGCGCGAGGCGCTGGAGCGGCTCGATTCCGCCGCCGACGTTCGCATCCTGCGGCATGAACGCAATCGGGGCAAGGGCGCCGCGCTGCGGACGGGCTTCCAGGCCGCCCGCGGCGAAGTCGTCGTGATTCAGGATGCGGACCTGGAATACGACCCCGCCGAGTACCCCCGGCTGATCGAACCGATTCTCACCGGCCGGGCCGAGGCGGTGTACGGCTCGCGTTTCGCCGCCGCGCCAGGCGGGCGGTGGTGGCACGTCGCGGGCAACCGCCTGCTGACCTGTCTGAGCAATCTCCTGACCGGCCTGGACTTAACGGACATGGAAACCGGGCACAAGGCCTTCCGCCGAGACGTTTTACGGACTATCGAGATTCAGGAGAACCGTTTCGGCGTGGAGCCGGAGATCACGGCCAGACTGGCTGCACGGGGTTGTCGGATTCTCGAAATTCCCATCGCCTATCGTCCGCGCAGCCGCGCCGAAGGCAAAAAAATCGGCTTCAAGGACGCACTCCGCACACTCTGGTGCATCGTGAAATACAGCCGGGGAAGAATACGCCGACGAGACCTTTGAAATACCTGAAGCCGTCCAGAAATTAGTATATGGACTCATGGAAGATTACAAAACGAACATGGCGTCCCTTGGGGACGCCATGTGGTAATCTTGTTACGCGGTAGTCAAACCGTCAGATATTACGCCTCGGTTGGTTTCCAGTCCCGTTTGAGGGGTTTCTCGATCAGCCCGGAGTGAATGGCCTTGGCGGAGACGTTGATCCGCACCACCTTTCCGTCGATGACGGCCCGGACGCGCTGCATGTTGGCTTTGAACTGGCGCTTGGTGCGGCCGGTGATCTTCCTGCCGACGCCGCCGAGATACTTGGCCTTGCCGCGACGGGACACCTTCCCGCCGGAGCGGGTCTTCTTGCCGGTAAAGGGACATACGCGAGGCATATCGCAAACTCCTGCCTGAAAAGTAGTTCGTCATCACACGCGAGCCGCGTATTGTATCGCAATCCGCCGGGAGAGCAAGGGTTTTTTTGCGAGATTCGCGTGAAAGTGTGGTGCGGTGCGACAGAATTTTCTGGCATAAACAAAAAACAGAAAATCCGACACTGAGTTCCTGAGAAACAGAGAAGATTATAGAGGAGGGAAAAAGAAAAAAATCTTCTCAGTTCCTCTGTCTCTCTGTGTAGGATTTTATCCGGCCATCGGGTTTAGGGTGATTATGGAGTCGCCGTCAAAAAAAAATGTCACACAGACGTGGGAAAGGAATAGAGGGGAAAACGGGGGTCAGTCCTGCCGTTTGAGGGTTTCGCGGATGCCGGCGGCCAGGGCGGGACACTTGGCTTCCAGCGCGGAGATCGCCTCCAGGTCCAGCCGACCCGAAAAGTGCTCCGTCATCATGACGAGGCACTGAAAGACCTCTTCCGGCTCGAAGTGAGAGGCCAATTCCACCATGAGATAAAGCCCGGCGGCTTTGTCTTTTGTACGCCACCCGGCAGACGCACTGGCCCCTAGCTGCATGAACGACCCTCCATCCGTACGAAGTCTACGAAACATCTCCCCGCCGGGCCAATACCAGGAACGTTTTTTGACGAAATTTTCGTGTCCTGTTCGCGGGGTGATTTTTTTTGCCGGCTGCGGTACAATTCCCCCGCCTATGACCGATGCAACGCTCCAGCCTCCGATGGTTCCCACGACGCAGGATCTTGTGGCCCGCTGTTTTGCCACGGCGGTCCTGCTGCTGGCGCTGGGCGCCGGGGCCTGCCTGGGCGTCCGAACGCTCAGCAGTCCCGACCTGGGCTATCACCTGGCCTACGGCGAACAGTTCCTGCAAAGCGGACACATCGTCGATTCCAGCCCGGAAATTTACACGCTCGATTCGGCTGCCCTGGCCCGCGCCGGCGAGTTGCCACCCGGCGCCTGGATCGACCAGGCCGGCGTGTATCGCTTCCCCAACGCCAACTGGGCAAGCCAGGTTCTCTTCGCCCTCGTGCATCGACTCGGCAATGCGATTGCCCTGGGCGTCCTGCAGGCCGGCCTGACGGCGGGGGTGCTGCTGATAGCGACGATCGCGATGCGCCGGCTGGGGCTGACGGCGACGTGGTCGGCGTTGGGGATTCTGCTGATCGCGGCGACGGCCTACGAACGATTCATGCTCCGCCCGGAACTGGTGGGATATTTCGTGCTGGCGGTACAGTTTGCCCTTCTCATTCCGGCCTGGCGAGGGGAGGGAACGCTTCGCCGCCGTCGCATCGCAACGCTGGTACTGCTGCAACTTCTGTTCGTGAATCTGCACAGCTACTGGCTGCTCGGCCTGGGGCTGACGCTTTCGTGCCTGCTCGGCGAGGCGGTGCGGAAGATGCTTCCCCGGCGCGGGGATTCGCCCGCCGATACATCCAACACGCTGCTCGGGCGGCTGGGTGCGTTGTTTGTCCTTCAGGCGGGTGTGAGTTTCGTCAATCCCTGGTGGTGGCGGTTGGCGGTCTTGCCGGCGCAGACGCTTGCGTATTTCAGCCGGCATCACATCAGTGCCGCCGAGGCGCGCCCCGGCGGGCATCCCTGGAGCGTGATCGGCGAGTTTTTCCGCCCGCTGGAATCGCCCTTTACAGACATCGTAGCCACGAAGGCCTTTTTCGTCCTGCTGGCGATTGTGCTTGTGGGCCTGCTGTGCGCGACGCTCAGAAGGCGATGGAGCGCGGTGTTCCTGCTGGCGGGCGCCACGGCGGTATCGCTGTCCATGCGTCGCAACATCGCGCCGGGCGCGATTCTGCTGACCCCGGCGGCGCTGGCGTGCGTTGCGGAATGGCTACCCAGCCGGCGGGTGTGGAAGAAACTCGCTGCCTTTCCGGCGGCGCACGCGGCGGCGGCTGGGGCGCTGGGGTGCGTCGCGGCGGTGCTCCTGGGGGCGGTTGTGACCAACCGGTTCTACTTCGAGCAGCGCCGCGCGGACCGCTTCGGCCTGGGAATTTCGCTCCTCAACACGCCCGTTCTGACGGCCCAATGGCTCAGCGCCGTCCAGCCGAAAGGACGGCTTTGGACGGATTACGACGCCTCCAGCAACGTGTATTACTTCACGCAATTTCCCGATCCTTCGGACCCGGCGAAGAAAACGCATCCAAAGGTTCCGATTCTCACCAACACCTGGGCGTATCCGCCGGACGTGATGGCGGAGGTGTTCGACGTGTCACGCGGGATGCGTCCTTTTCGGGACGCGGTGAAACGATACGGTATTGAAGTTGTCGTGTTGCGTGTCTGGCGATTTACGGCGGAGCCCGATCCGTCACGGCCAAAGCAAATTCCATTGGCTTTGGCGTTATCAGCTGATTCCAATTGGGCGCTGGTATATCTCGACGCCCTCCACGCCGTGTTCCTCCGTAAGGATGGAAGCAATCGCGTTCTGGCTTTCAAAACCGAACTCATGCCCGAGAATTTCGATGTGCAGGCTTACATTCAGCGGCTGCGTGAAATGGACTCGATTCCCGCCTTTGCGCTATACCAAGGAGGGAAAACGCTGAGTTTGCTCGGGTGGAACGCCGTAGCAATTCAGGTCTTGCAGCAAGCGACGCAGGCCGACCCACACTACGCTGAGGTGTGGTACGAACTGGGTCTTTGCCACGCCCGGCTGGGAAAGCAGTATTACTCACTCGCCAGTTACCAGCAGGCCGAGTCGTGCATTCTGGAAAGCCTGCGGCTCAAGCCCGATTTTCCGCAGGCCCAGATGCAGCTCTATCGCGTGCGACAGTTTTCTCGCCAACTCCAGGCCGATCAAAATCGTTAACTTCCATGCTCTATTTTTATACCAATTCAACAAATGAAAGGCTGGCGTAGATATTTGCCTTTCCTTGAAAGTAGCCACGGGCGCAAGCCCGTGGAAACCAGCAAAGCATCAGTCAAAAAGCCCCGGCGGGGCGATTGAAGTTTTTTACAAATTCATTTATTTCAATCGCCCCCACGGGGCTCTAACAAATCTTTGTGATAAATTGTCCACGGGCTTGCGCCCGTGGCTACTTTCAAAAACCGATATTCATCTTTATTTGGCTCGATACGAGTGAGCGGTATGATCGGCCTATAATTTGTTGATTTGATATTATTTTCCCGTTTTCTGTAGACATATCTAATATGGTATAGTATCATTATGGTATGTGGGAGATTTACGAACATACTTCCCTGGTGAAAAAGATTCCTTCCCTTCCCCGGGAAATCCTGAAACGATATGAAAAATGGAAAGACATCGTTCGTATTTCCGGCCCGCGGGGCCTTCGCTGGATCAAGGGATTCCACGACGAGTCCCTGAAAGGAAAATGGGAAGGGTTCCGATCTTCCAGGCTCGGACTGCAATACCGGGTGATGTATCGAGTTGAAAAGAAAAAATTGTATGTACAGGTGCTGGACGTTCATCCGCATGATTACAGGAAGAAATAACATGAAATCGTATCGAAAGGCAAAAAAGACGATTGAAGTGTCGGTGGGGGAATCCGTCCGTATTCTTCGGGAATTGCAGGAACTCAGCCAGGCGCAGCTTGCCGAGGTGAGCGGCATTCCGCAATCCACCATTTCCGCGATTGAACACGATCGTGTGAAGCTGGGCGTCGAGCGAGCCAAAATGCTGGCCCGCGCCCTTCACTGCCATCCGGCCGTTCTGGTCTTTCCCGGCTGGGACGTGAACGACGAAGCGGCGGCTTGATCCCGCTACACGGAAACTGGTTGGAAATAGGGGATTATCCGAGAATCGCGTCGATAATTCTCTGCGCGCCGGGTGCATAGAGTTCTTCGGTGGCCTGGGACATGGCCCGGAGTTTCTCCGGCGCGTCGAGCAGATCGGCGGTGATTTCGACGGCCTGTCGGGCGTTGCGGGCGAGGCAGCCGGCGCCGAGGCGGGTGAAGAATTCGGCGTTGAGTTTCTCCTG
>JAFGEJ010000114.1 GCA_016931655.1 Phycisphaerae bacterium | reverse complement strand
CGAAATCAAAAGCTTCTTCTCAGTATCTCAGGAACTCTGTGTCGGATTTGTTGTTTCTTCATCATGCCAGAATATCCGGTCGCTCACCTTTGTGGCTTCTTCCATCTTTATTTTTGTGAAATTCGTGTAACCTGCCTGCCGGCAGGCGGGTTCGTGGACAATACGCGGTCATTTCATTTTTCGCAGCGCCGCAATCAGCCAGACCGCCGCCAGAAGCGTCATCGCGCCCAGAACGCCCAGGCGATGCAGCGGGGCCAGGTTCAATTTCAGCAAGGCCCAGTAAAACAGGCCTGAAAGCGACATGCCGAGGAAGGCGGCGAAATTGGCCGTCGCGATCACCGCGCCCTTTTTCCGCGGCGCGGGTCGAATCTGGAAGAAGGCCTCGCAGGGCACGAGCAGCACTCCGCCGGCGACGCCCGCCAGCGAAAAGCCCGCCACGACGGCCCAGTATTGCATCCAGGACGGTAAGAACGTCTCGGCGGCGATACCGATCAGCAGCAGGCCCAGGACGATCAGGCCCGGCGGCAGGATGCGATACCAGCGTTGCCCCTTCGCCAGGCGGGCCGCCATCGCCGCCCCCACGCCCACGCCCAGCAACTCCGCCGCCAGGACGTAACTCGTTTGCTTCTCCGAGAGGCCGAAGCGGGCCTTGCCCATCTCGTTGATCACGAGAATCTGCACGACGGCTACGAACCAGACGAACACGTCCGTCAGCAGAACCAGCCATAGCAGGCGGTCGCGGCGCATCTCGGCCAGCTCGCGGAACGTGCGGATCGGCCCGGACCAGGGAAATTTCGCCTTCGGATCGGCCGGCGGGCGGCGGTCCACGCCCAGACTCGCCCCCACGCCGATCAGCGAAATCAGGATCACGCCTCCGCCGACCAGCAGCCGTCCCAACTCCACGCCCCAAACGAGCCGCTTGAAGTCCAGCAATACCCCCGCCAGGATAATCCCCACCAGGTTGCTCATCAGCACGAGCGACTTGAGGCGCGAATTGGCGCGGACGACGAACCCGGCGGGGTAGAGTTCGGGAATCGAGCCGTTCAGCGCCGGCGAGAAGATCGTGCTCTGCAGGGCCATCACGAACATCATCACGAAAATCAAAGGCCAGCTTACGAGGATGATTCCAACCCCGCCGCAGACCATGGCCGCCAGCTCCAGCGCCTTGGCGAAGATCACCACGCGGCGCTTGGCGAAACGATCCGCCGCCCAACCCGCCCAGGCGGGAAACAGCAGCCAGGGCAGCGTAAAAAGGATGGTTACCTGCGCCTGGAAATCCGGCTTGCCGAGGTAGACAGCCAGCAGGCAGGCGGCCTGTTTGAAAAAATTGTCGTTGAAGACCCCCAGGCCATACGTCCCCGCCATCGCGGCAAAGCGTCCCCGCGCGCGACGAAGCTGCTCCTGCAACTCCCCGGAAGGCGTCGAAATGTCGCCGGCCTGGTTCATGCGCGCTCCCTTTACCTTGCCGCCGCAAATTATGCGTGGTGGAACACCTGCTCCACCACGGAAAAATTCAGAAATATGCCTCCTCACGTCGCTGAAATTCTTGTAATTCTTTTCCAATTAACCAGTTAACAAATTAACCAGTTAACCAAATCGACTAATTTATCAGCAAAAACGATTTAACCTATTGCATAAAATGGAATTATGTCAAATTTGTCCATAAATGTTTTCTCAAAATCCATTAAAACCCCGGTATTTTCTGAATATAGGTAAATTCCATTCCGATTTTTTAATGGCAGTTAGGTGAATGAACAGGCTTGACTTTTCGGTTCTAGCTTGGCGCTTGCAGACAGTTACGGTGGAAGTTTGAGGGTTTGTTCTCTTTTTTCCTTTCCTTTCCATCACGATGCACACGTCCGGTGTGGACGGGTGACATCGGTATGAAGGTTGAATGCGGCACGTGGCGTTTCGCCCATTGTGTGGCGTGGCGTGCGCGAGGCATCGGGGCGTTTCCCGCCCGATTCGTCGGGTTCAGCCGTTCAGCCAAGTTGTATCCGAAAGGCAGCCTGGTTCGAGCGGCACGATGGCAGTTGGGAACGTTTTATCTTTGAAGACCAGTGGTCTGCGGACCCCGGCGTCTGTGACGGGGGGTGCGCATGGAGACTGATCCCAACACCAATCCGTTCCAGCTTTTTCTTCACTACGGCAAAGTCGTCCTCGCACGTAAAGTGATTCTCATCGCCGTGTTAGCCGCGGCGATTTTTACGGGGATTCTCATTACCCGTTCCATGCCCAAAACCTACCGCGCCACCTGCCTGATCCAAGTCCAGCCGGAAACACCTGACATCGATCCCTTTTCCAATAAGAACCGCGCTCGTTTCGACGAGAATTTTCTGCTGACGCAATTTGAGTTGATCCAGTCCGACCAGGTTGTTGAGGAAGTCGTTCGCGTACTGAAGCTGACCCGGGTGTTGCATCCGGACGTGGACGAGTGGAAAGAGGCCAAAAGGGCCGACGCCTTCCACCATACCGTCAAACTGGTTTCGGGAAGTATCAAGGTGCAGCAGAAAAAAGACACAGACCTGATCGAAATTACCGTCAACCTCGATCGTCCCCGACAACCCGTCGGCGAGGCCGCCGTCTGGGCGGCGCGCGTTGCCAACACGGTGGGTAAAGTGTTCAAGGATCAGACCCGCCGTCGCAGCCGGGAAACCACCGAACAGGCCCTGAAAGAACTGCAACGTGAAATCGAAAGCCTGGACGAACAGATCGCCAAAACCGAACGACAACTGGACACCGTGCGCGAACGCTACAACGTCACGGACGCCCGGACGTACACATCAAGTACGCTTGGAACCACCACGCTCAATGCACACATCCTCGTGCAAGCCGAAACGGCCCGCGCCAGAGCCGAAATCGAACTGCAGCAAAAACGCGTCCTCCTGGAACAGGTCCTGGCCCTGAAGGACCAGGAGGTCGTCAGCGCCCTGCCTTTGCTGGTGGACAGCAAAGCCCTGACCTCGCTGGTCACCGAACGGCGTAACGCCGAAATTCAGATCAGCGGGCAATTGCGCTCGCTGGGGCCGAAGCATCGAAGCGTGGAGAGAACTCGCGCGCTGATCGACGACCTGACCAACAAGATCAACGAGGAAGTCAGGGGCATTCGCGCCGGACTGCAAGCCGACTACCAAGCCGCCAAAGCCGCCTACGATCACATCTCCCGCTATGCCGAAAAGCTCAAGGAACAGGAACGCCAACAGGCCGGCAGCGGATACCGCGAGTACCGCAATCTCTGCAGCAAACTCGAATCCCTGCAAAAACGCCGCAAAACCTGGGAGGAAAGTTACATCCGCGAAAGGCTGAAACTGCGCCTTCCGCACACGTCGGTGGATATCATTCAGAAAGCCAAGCTGAACTACGCCGCCGCGCCGGTCAGTCCCAATGCACTGAACAACATGGCCATCAGCGTCTTTTTGGGCCTGTTTCTGAGCATCGGAATTATTCTTCTGCTGGAGTTCACGGATTCCTCCGTCAAGACCGTCGAGGAGGTCCGGCGACATCTCAAGGCCCGCGTGCTGGGCGTAATCCCGCGAAAAGTCCGCCTCCTGAATCTGCCCAACGCACCGCCGATGCACTTCGAGGCCTATCGCGCGTTGCGTACGAACATCAAGTCGTTGAAGCAAGCCAACGACGGACATGTTCTCTGCCTCACCAGCGCCGCTGCCGGCGAGGGAAAAAGTCAAACCCTGTTCAACCTGGCCTATGTCTGCGCCCAACTCGGCGACCGCGTGCTGATCGTGGACGCCAACCTGCATCGGCCGAATCAGCACCAAATTCTGCACACCGACCTCCGCCCCGGACTGGGCGATCTTCTTCTCGGCGAGGCCACTCTCCGGAAGGTCGTCCAGACCACCTCACTGCCTGCATTGCATCTGCTGCCAAGCGGAACCCTTCGGAGCGAGTCGGTACACGGCCTGTTCGAGAGTAACACCATGAAGGAGGTGATACGCGAACTGAAGAAAAACTATGACTGGATTCTTTTCGATTCCTCCCCCCTGATCGGAACCTGCGACGCGGCCGACCTGGTACGCCTCGCCGACGCCGTGGTTCTGGTGGTACAGCACCGCAAGCACCCCCGAGCGCTGCTGCAGCGGGCCCGAGAGATGATCGAGACGCTGGGCGGAACCCTGCTGGGCGTCGTCCTGAACAACATGAATCTCTCCCGGGACGATTCGCACTACAAATACCACATACCGTATCCTGACGAAGAGAAAGCGGAAAAAGGCAGGATCAAGCTGTGGCGTAGCGACGAAGAGCGAAAACGCCACATCGGCGCGTAGTACCCTGTCCATGCAAAACAGGGTAACCGGTGGCACAGATTTACAATCTGTGTCAGGAACACAGGTTTGCATTCTGTGTCCAAACACAGGTTAAAAACCTGTGCCACCGCGGAGTCCGTCGGTTTGGGGCTTGAGTCCCCGGGCCGGGCCGTCTACAATCGTCGCGTACGATGCGACGACGATGGTAACGTAATTCCGTAACCCCAAGAGGTAACGACATGCCCGGCGCCACCAAAACGATGACAGACGGTTCGTCCATCGCGTTTGTGGGCAACTATCTGCCCCGCAAATGCGGCATCGCCACGTTCACGCACGATCTGTGCGAAGCCGTCGCGGGACGAGCCGGCGTGCGCGACGTGTTCACCGTCGCCGTGAACGATGTTCCGGAGGGCTATCCGTACCCCGAGCGCGTGCGCTTTGAGGTTCGGCAGAACGCCCAGGCGGACTACCGCCTCGCCGCGGAGTTCCTGAACATGAACCAGGTCTCCGCCGTCTGCCTGCAGCACGAATACGGCATCTACGGCGGCACGTACGGTTCGCATCTGCTGAGCATGCTGCGACGCCTGCGACGCCCCCTGATCGCCACCCTGCACACCGTTCTGAAAACCCCCGACGAACAGCAGAAGCTCGTTCTGCAGGAAGTGACGCGACTCTGCGATCGCGTGGTCGTGATGGCGGAAATCGCGAGGGACTTTCTCCGCGACGTCTTCGACGTGCCGTCGGAAAAAATCGTCGTCATTCCGCACGGCATCCCGGACGTGCCGTTTGTGGACTCGAATTTCTTCAAGGACCAGTTCGGCGTCGAGGGACGCCGCGTCCTGCTGACGTTCGGCCTGCTCAGTCCCGGAAAGGGCATCGAATACGCCATCGACGCCCTTCCGCCGGTCGTGCAAAAGCATCCCGACGTGGTGTACATCGTCCTGGGCGCCACGCACCCGCACATCAAGGCCGAGAACGGCGAAGAATACCGCAACAGCCTTATCCGCCGCGTCAACGAACTGGGCCTGCAGGACAACGTGATCTTCGTCAACCGATTCGTCGCCTACAAGGAACTCTGTGAATACCTCGGGGCGGCTGAAATCTACATCACGCCGTATCTCAACGAGGCCCAGATCACCTCCGGCACGCTGGCCTACGCGATGGGTACGGGCAAGGCCGTCATCTCCACCCCCTACTGGCACGCGAAAGAACTGCTGGCGGAAAACCGAGGCCGACTGACGCCCTTCCGCGACAGCAACGCACTGGCCGAGCAGATTCTCGACCTGCTCGATCATGAAACCGAACTGAACGCCCTCCGCAAACGAGCCTACACCTACTGCCGAAAAATGGTCTGGCCGCGCGTGGGGCAGGACTACCTCGACCTGTTCGGCGAGGCCACCGACGCCTGGGTGGAAAAACGCCACCGCCTCGGCCAAGCCAAGCCCCGCCGGAAGGAAAAATTCGATCTGCCCGAAGTCGATCTGCGCCACCTGAAACTCATGACCGATGATACGGGCATCCTCCAGCACAGCGTATTTTCCACGCCGGACCGCAACCACGGTTATTGCGTGGACGACAATACCCGCGCCCTGATCGTCGCGGCCCTGCACTGGGACCTCAACCACGACGAGGACATCCTGCCGCTGATGCAGACGTACCTGGCGTTTCTCGCCCACGCCATGAACGAAGAAACCGGCCGATTCCGCAACTTCATGGACTACTCACGCAACTGGCTGGAAGAACAAGGCTCGGACGACTCGCACGGCCGAACGCTGTGGGGGCTGGGAACCGCCGTGGCCCTGTGCCCCAATGAGTCCATGATCGCACTGGCGGCAAAACTCTTCTGCGCCGGCCTGCCGGCGACGGAACATTTCCACTCCCCCCGATCCTGGGCGTTCACGCTGTGCGGCATCCACGCCTACCTGCGACGCTTCGGCGGCGACAGCGAAATCCGCCGCTACCGGGGCCTGCTGAGCGAAAAGCTCTTCCAGGAATTCCAACAGAACATGTCCGACGATTGGCCCTGGTGCGAGGATACCCTCACCTACGCCAACGCCAAACTGCCCCACGTACTCCTGATGAGCGGAAAGTGGATGCAGCGAAGCGACATGATCGACCTGGGCAAACGCGTGCTCAGCTGGCTGCTGGAGATTCAAACCAACAAAAACGGACACTTGTCCACCGTGGGAATGAACGGCTGGTATCCTCGCGGAGGGCAGATGGCCCACTTCGACCAGCAGGCCATCGAAGCCCACGCCCTGGTCGACGCCTGCATCGAAGCCTATCACGTCACGCGGGAAGAATACTGGATCGAACAGGCCAAGAAGGCCTTCTACTGGTTCCTCGGCGAAAACGACCTCCGCACGCCCGTATACGACTTCACCACGGGCGGCTGCCGCGACGGGATTCACCCCGACCGCCTCAACGAAAACCAGGGCGCCGAGAGCACGCTGGCCTGGCTGATGAGCCTGCTGCAGATGCAGGACCTGCAGATGGAACTGTCCCTGGCGGAAATCCCCGCCGAGAAACCCACGGAAAAACGTCCGGTTCGCAAGCCCATCGGCGCCGCCCGACCGGTCGTTCGGACGGAAACCTGATACGGATATTGCACCACAGAGACACAGAGACGTTTATTTATCAAATCGTTGAGGCCGTCCAGGAATTCAGGCAACCAAAACATGGATGGAGTTTTCTCAAAATTTTGTTGTTTTTTTCTTCGCCCCTTAGCAGCCCGTTTAGAAAGTGTCGCGGGCATCCTGCCCGCGAGTACCGAGGGCATCTTGCCCTCGGAATTGCCTTGTTT
>JAFGEJ010000113.1 GCA_016931655.1 Phycisphaerae bacterium | reverse complement strand
GACATCCATGACGCGGGCGCGTCAGCAAAACAGATTCAGAAAACGTAAAACACGACTTGCCAAGGGTGGTATTGTCATAGATACGAATAGAATGGAACGTCGAACCATGAGCAATACCAAACGTATGGAAAGCGCCTACGCATTGGCGAAGGAGCAATACGCTGAACTGGGCGTGGATACGGAAAGGGCTTTGGAAACGCTGGCGGGCGTGGCCGTCTCGCTGCACTGCTGGCAGGGCGACGACGTCGGCGGATTTGAAAACCCCGACCAGCAATTGACCGGCGGCATCCAGGCAACGGGCAATTATCCCGGCAAGGCCCGGACGGCCCAGGAACTGCGGGCCGACCTCGACAAGGCCGTTTCGCTCATCCCCGGCACGCACCGCCTGAACCTGCACGCCATCTACGCCGAGCCGGCCGGTAAAAAACCCGTCGAACGGAACGAACTGTCAGCCGACCATTTCGCCGGCTGGATCGACTGGGCCAGGGGCAAAAACATGGGCCTGGACTTCAACGGCACGTTCTTCTCGCACCCCAACGCCGCCGACGGCCTGACGCTGGCCCACCCGGATGAGGGCGTTCGCCGATTCTGGATCGAGCACGGCCAGGCCTGCCGGAAGATCGGCGCCGCGATGGGCAAGGCCCTGAACAACACCTGCGTGACGAACCTCTGGATCCCCGACGGCTACAAGGACACGCCCGTGGATCGCCTCTCGCCCCGGCGGCGCCTGCGCGACAGCCTGGACGCGGTCTTCGCGGAAAAACTTGACCCGAAGCACAACCTGGACGCCGTCGAAAGCAAGCTCTTCGGCATCGGCTCGGAGTCGTACGTCGTCGGCTCGCACGAATTTTACCTCGGCTACGCGGTGCAAAAGGGCATTCTGCTCTGCCTGGACGCGGGGCATTTCCACCCCACCGAGGTGATCTCGGACAAGATCAGCTCCACCCTGTGCTTCGTGGAGGAGCTGCTGCTGCACGTCAGCCGGGGCGTGCGGTGGGACTCCGACCACGTCGTGATCCTCTCCGACGAACTGCGAGCCATTGCCGAGGAAATCGTTCGCGGCGGGTTTTTGCCTCGCGTGCACATCGGCCTGGACTTCTTCGACGCGAGCATCAACCGGGTCGCCGCCTGGGTGATCGGTACTCGCTGCATGATAAAAGCCCTGCTGCTGGCGATTCTGGAACCGACGGCCCGGCTGCGGGCCTGCGAATCCAGCGGCGATTTCACAGGCCGACTGGCGCTGCTGGAAGAATGCAAAACCCTGCCCTTCGGGGCGGTGTGGGACTACTACTGTCATCAGCAAAACGTCCCCGTCGGCGAGGCCTGGCTGGAGGACGTCCGCAAGTACGAAAAAACCGTCCTGGCGAAGCGTGGATAAAAGCAGGATTACGTGCATGAGCGAGCCTGTCAAATTTTCCGTACGCAAACCCGAAACCGGCATGACGCTGCTGGACTTCCTCGCCGCGAGATTGAACATTTCGCGCCGGGGAGCGAAGCGGCTGCTCGATCAGCGGTGCGTGTTCGTGAACGGGCGGCGGGTCTGGATGGCGAATCACGCGCTGGCGGTCGGCGACGCGGTGGAAGCGACACCGGAGAAAAAACAGCCCGCCAGCCGGCAGAAGAGCGAAATGCGTGGGAAAAAACTCGTGACGCTCTGGGAGGATGACGATTATCTCGTGCTGAACAAGCCGGCCGGCCTGGCGTCCAACGGCGCCGGCAGCGTCGAAAACCTGCTCGTGCGACAGGAGGGAATGGAAACCGCCCGCGTCGCCCATCGGCTGGATCGGGATACGACGGGATGCCTTTTGTGCGCGAAGCATTCCGATGCATTCGGCCGGGCGGTTACGATGTTCCGCCAAGGCGCAGTGAAGAAGCAATATCTGGTGATCGTATCGGGAATGGTGCGCAAGGCGGAATTTACAATCACCAAACCGCTTGACGGCCGGACGGCGGTGACGCACCTGAAGCGGCTGGACGCGAACGACAAGGCCGGCTTGCTACTGGTGGATCTGGAGACCGGCAGGACGCACCAGATTCGCCGGCACTTAGCGGCTGTGGGGCATTCGGTGCTCGGGGAGAAGCAATACCGCCCCGGGCGGGACGTCCCCCCGCAGGAGCGAAAAGTCGCCCGCCAGATGCTGCACGCCTATCGCCTGGCCTTCCCCCAGCCGTTTTCCGGCGAAACAGTCCACTGCCAGGCCCCCCTGCCCCGAGATTTCCTCACCTGCCTGCGGACGTTTCACCTGAATTGTGATAAAGGGAACCTGTAGGGCGTGCAATACCTTGGGCATCTTCACTGCGTTTCGACTTGTTGCACGCGAAATCTTCAATTTCCTTTTTGCGCGTGCAACAAGTTGCACGCTCTACAAACTACAAACTGCCGCTTTGGGCCGCGAAATGAAAACTTTGTCAACTCTTTGACTTGACAGAATCGGAAGATGTGGTCAAATAAAGGGTTCTGGGCAGTTTTTTACGGCAAGGCCGAAATCGGCTAACAAGCAGAGGCAGAGGCATGGACAAGGAGAATCTGTTTCGTCCAAAGGTAACTCTGGACGAGGACGTGCAACGGGAACTCGACGCAGCGCTGGGGGACATGAGCCTGCAGGACATCATCGACGCCGATGACGGCGCGGCGTCTTCTCCGGCGAGCCCGTCGCGACGCCCCGGATCGGGCCTGCGAAAAGGACGGATCGTCTCGATCCAGGGCGACGATATCTTCGTGGACGTCGGCGGGCGCAGTGAGGGGCTCTTACCGGCCAACCAGTTCCCGGAAGACGAACCGCTCCCGAAGGAAGGCGACGAGATCGAGGTTCTCATCGAGGGATACGACGACGGGATCCTGCGACTGAACCGCCAGGGCGCCATCCGGGCCGTCACGTGGGACACGCTGGAAAAGGGGCAGCTCGTCGAGGCCCGCGTCACGGGACACAACAAGGGCGGGCTGGAGGTCACCTTCGGCGGCGTGAAGGCCTTCATGCCCATCAGCCAGATCGACCTGATTCGCGTGGAAGACCTCTCGCCGTACGTGGGGGAGAAATTCCCCTGCGTGGTGACGGATATCGACTACAGCCGGCAGAGCGTGGTCGTCTCGCGGAAGCACTGGCTGAAGCAACAGGCCAAGAAACAGGCCGAGGCGCTGTGGGAGACGATCCACGAGGGAAAAATCGTCGCCGGGCGCGTCCGCTCGCTGATGCCCTACGGGGCGTTCGTGGACCTGGGCGGAACGGACGGCTTGCTGCACGTCAAGGACATGGCCCACGGCCGGGTCGAAAAACCCGAAGACATTGTCCAGGTGGGGCAGGAAATCGAAGTCCGCGTGCTGAGCTTCGACCGCGAGTCGAAGAAGATCGGCCTGGGCTTAAAGCAGACGCAGCCGGACCCGTGGGAGGGCGCCGAGGGCAAATGGCCGGTCGCCACGTCGGTATCGGGGCGCATCACGCGACTGATGGATTTCGGGGCGTTTATCGAAATCGAATCGGGCGTCGAAGGTCTGATTCCCATCAGCGAAATGTCCTTCCGACGCATCGGACATCCCAAGGAAATCGTCAAGGTCGGCGACGTCGTCCGCGTGCAGGTGCTCAGCGTGGATTCCCAGGCCAAGCGGATCGGCCTGTCGCTCAAACAGGCCGGCGACGACCCCTGGCAGGGCGCGTCGGTCCGCTGGTCCCCCGGTTCCGTGGTCGAGGGCGTGGTGAAACGCATCGCCGAGTTCGGCGCGTTCGTCGAACTGGCTGACGGGGTCGAGGGGCTGGTGCACATCAGCGAACTGGACCACAAACACGTCGCCAGCGTCAACGCCGTCGTATCGCAGGGCCAGGCCGTCCAGGTAAAGGTCCTGGAGGTGGACGAGGAACGCAGGCGCATCGGCCTGTCGATCAAGCAGGCGAAAGAAGCCCCCGCCGGGATGGGCGTCCCAGCCGAGGGAACCTTCGCCGATCTGCACGCCGTCCAGGCCCAATCCGACAAGAAACGGAAAAAACCCCTCAAGGGCGGCCTGGACGCCGGATCCATCAAAACCCCCTTCGGCGAACTGCGCCTGGGATAACGCGGATCGGTTGACTGGTTGACTGGTGAATTGGTTGATTGGTTGATTGGTTAACTGGTTGCTTGGTTAACTGGTTGATTGAGGCCATCTGGAAATTCCCATGTTCTTCTTTCTTCTCTTCGGCCTGAAGGGCCGAGGAGCGTCTGGCCGGGGGTGAGCGAAGCGAACCCCCGGAAGAAGGCTTATTTTCTTATAGCCCCAACGGGGCGACAGCAATTCTTCCTTCTCATG